>NZ_JBSHBW010000004.1:0-373886 GCF_053612185.1 Streptomyces sp. NPDC054757 | reverse complement strand
GTAGGCCCCCGCCGAACCCCGCGGGCGCTCCGGGGAGCCCACCCTCCGCGACGGCCGCTCGCCCGTGGTGGCCCCGGCGCCGCGGCGCGGCCCCGGCCGGTCCGAGGCGCCTCGGACCGGCCGGGCAGCGGCTCACGCATCGGACAGCGTCGGACGCCAGGCGTCTGGGGCCTGGCGTCCGAGGAGAGCGTGCGGCCGCGCGGGCGGCGCCGGAACGGTGCCACCGCCCGGCCGGGCTGGTTCAGCGCTCGATCAGGTCCACGCACGCGGTGTGGGACGAGCCCTTGAAGCGGGCGCAGAGCTTCCCGTCGTACATCTGCCTCTCGGGGTAGTACGAGGCCACGATCTGTCCGTTCTTCTGGCGGTGGGCCGTGAGCTTGTGGGTCCAGCCCTTGTGGCCCGCCGCGCCCGGCTCGGTGAGATAGACCGTGGCCGACTTCCTGGACTTCGACGGGTTCGTCCAGGAAGCGTATACGTGGCCCGGGTTCGTGGACCCCGACCTGCCCGTGGTCGAGATACAGATCTGCGGCCCGGACCAGTCGTGCGAGCACGAGGAGGCTGCGGCCGCCGCCCCCGGTGCCATTGCGACGGCACCGGCGAGCAGAGCGGCTCCGGTCACGGCCACGGCAGCGAGTCGGCGCGCTGCGATCTTCTTCATTGTTTCTCCCGTTGGCGGCCTGCGAACGCGGCCGCATCGTCGTACGGCCGGCCACACCCCCGTGACCGGCGACAGGAGCTTATCGATCTACGCACCTGACAGAGGCGGGTGTTTCAGCCTCTTCACTCCGTGGGCCACACCTCTCCACCGACTTCCCCGGGCCCGTCTCCGGAGCGAACGTTTCCGCGGTTCAGTACGGGCGGGGCGCCCCGCCCAGCGCCTGCGCCAGGTCGATCGCGGAAGCCACCCGTACGGCGACGCTCTCCGCGTACACCGCGTCGGGCCGTTCGAAGGCGAGGCGGCTCGCCCCGCGCAGGAAGGTGACGACGCCCAGCGTCCGCCCCCGGCTCCGCAGCACCGTGCACAGCGCGTGCACCGTGCCGGGCGGCCACTGCCGCTGCGCCGCCCACGCCTCCGCCGCGTCCCCGGCCGTCCCGTCCGCCGGAGCGGGCCGGGAGGAGGCAGCCGCGCTGGTCCTTACCGCTCCGCTCCTGGCCACCGCCTGGAGTGCGGGATGACCGGCCCGGTAGCGCACCGGCAGCGCGGCGCCCGCCACCGGCAGGCACGGCCCGGAGGCACCCGCGGACGGGGTCTCGGCCACCCGTACCAGCCGCGCGGCCTGCGGCTCGGCGGCAGCGCCCGGCGGCGGGGGCGGTGCCTGCACGGATATGTCGATCAGTGCGTGGTCCGCGAAACCGGCCAGCGCGAAGTCCAGATACGACGTCGCCGCCTCCATCGGGTCCTCGCACTCGGCGGCGGCCCGCGAGGCGCGGTGCAGCTGGTTGCCCCGGAAGCGGAGCTGGTTCGCCTCCTGTTCGGCCTCCCGGGCCGCTGTGATGTCCCGGAACAGCCAGCCGACGCCGAGCGGAACGGGCTCCTCCGCGAGTGGTGAGGCCAGCCGTACGAATCCGCTGCGCAAGCAGCGCCGGCGCTCGCCCTCCGCGGTCCGCAGCGTCACCCACATCTCGGCGGGCGCGGACAGCGCGCCTTCGGCCAGTACGTGCTGGAGCGCGCCCTCCAGCTCCTCGACGCCCTGCACGATCAGATCGCCCAGCGGGCGCCCGAGCAGGGTGGTGCGGCCCGTGGAGAGCGCCCGCGCGGCATGGGCGTTGACGACGGTCGGCCGCAGATCGACGTCGACCAGGACGACCCCCCAGGAGGCGTCGTCGAACAGGGCCTCGCTGAGCGCGATCGCCCGTTCCAGATCGATCTGCGCGTGGACCTCGCTGAACGCGCAGTACACCCCGGCGGGAGCGCCGTCCGGTCCGTGTACGCCGGAGGTCTGGGTCCGTACGAGCACCCGCCCGCCGTCCTTGCGCAGCAGCGCGAACTCGTGGACCCGGCGGCCCGGACCGTGCATCGCCGCCATCAGCCGGGCCTGCACCTCCTCGGCGTCCGCGGTCCGTACCGCCCAGTCCGCGAAGCCGGTACGGCCGACCGCCTCGTCAGCCGACCAGCCGAGGATCCGCTCGGCCTCGCGGTTCCAGTGCGTGATCACGCCGTCCGCGTCGAACGCGCAGAGCGCGGCGTCCATCCCGTCCAGCAGCGCGGCGAGCAGATCGGAGCCAGGGCCGCCCGGGTCATCGCCGGGCCCACCGGCCCCACCGGCGCCGCCGGGCTCGGGCGGCACACCGGGCGCTGGAGCCCCGCCCGCCCCCGACGCCCCACCGGGCTCGGGCTCATCGGGCCCCAGCGCACTGGTCGCCTCGATCCGGGACCCACTCATCCGGAACCCCCAACAGGACGTGTCCACTGCATGTACTGCGTGTACCGCACGTCCGGTCATTCAACGCGAAGGTGATGCAGCCCACACTCCATTCACCGAAAAACGTGCGCACGGAGGTCACCGAAGCCGGAGAGCTCCGGGGAAGTCACCGAACAAGAAGTCACCGAATAAATCGGTTGAGACTCGGCGGAGCCGTGCCTAACGTGGGATGCACGCTGGAAAGGAGGTGGTTCGGAAGTGATTTCTTCTCGGACTTGCGAGGTGGCTGCGGGCTGACGGCCCGTCGTCGCACTCTGTGCAGTGCCGGCTGACCGCCGGCCGAAATCCCAAGCAGTCACCGACCCGCGGGCTCGCCGGTAAGTCCGGCCGGCTCCTCCGCAAGGAGGAACCAGAGCCCGCGGGTTTCTGCGTTCCCGGCCCGGCGGGCCGCCGGGCGCGGAGCGGGCCCCCTGAGGAACTCTGCCCCTCAGGGACGGCCCCGGGCCCCAGGGGCAGAGTTCCTCAGGGGCAGAGCCGCTCCACCCGCCACCCCGAGCCCGTCTCCCCGCTCCCCGTGCTCACGTACCGCAGCCGGTCGTGCAGCCGGTTCTCGTGGCCCTGCCAGAACTCCGCCGCGCCGGGGGTCACCCGGTAGCCGCCCCAGTCCTCCGGGACCGGGACCTCGGTGCCCTCCGGGTAGCGGGCCGCCAATGCGTCGTAACGGCTGGTCAGTTCCGCCCGCGAGGCGATCACGGAGGACTGGGCGCTCGCCCACGCGCCGAGTTGCGAGCCGTGCGGGCGGATACGGAAGTACGCCTCGGTCTCGGCGCGCGGGATACGGGCCGCCGTACCCGTGACCGTGATCTGGCGGGCGATCCGGTGCCAGGGGAAGAGCAGCGAGATCTGCGGGTTCGCGGACAGTTCACGGCCCTTGCGGGAGCCGTAGTTGGTGAAGAAGACGAAGCCGTCCGCGTCGAAGTGCTTGAGCAGCACCATCCGGGTGGAGGGGGCGCCCTGCGGGGTCGCGGTCGAGACGACCATGGCGTTCGGTTCGTGCAGGCCGCCCGCCACGGCGTCGGCGAACCAGCGGGCGAACTGGTCCATCGGAGCGGCGGCGAGGTCCGCCTCCGCGAGGACGACGGAACGGTACTGCTCGCGCATCGCGGCAGGGTTCAGACCGGGTTTCGGATCAGGGTTCGGCACGGGACCATCCTGCCGCAAGGGCTAGGGGCTGTCGTCAGAGTGCCGTCGTTGCCCGAAGGGCGGCCGCGCGGTGTCTGGTGCGTACGATCGCAAGGCGCCGGAATGTCCTCGTAGCGGAGCTACTAGGGCATTTCGGCAACGCCGCGAGCAGTGGGGTCTCCCCTGTTCGAGCGCAGCCGAGAACTTGGGGATGTGCCAGACACCGCGCGGCAGGCGGCACTCTGACGACAGTCCCTAGGTGTGCCGGATGTCACGCTTCCCCCGCGGCGCCGGGAGCCGTCAGACTCGTCCCTCCGCACGCGGACAGGTCAGCCCCCATGGCAGCTGCCGATTCAGCCGTCGTGAAGCCGTCATGGAGCCGTCATCGAGCCGTCGTGTGCACCGAACCGGAAAGACGGGAACCACGCCCGTAGAACCAGCAGGCCCGAACCCACCACGAGGAGCCGCCCGATGTCCGACGCCGCAGCCGCAGCCGCAGCCGCCTTCGTACCCGGACTCGAAGGAGTCGTCGCATTCGAGACCGAGATCGCCGAACCGGACAAGGAGGGCGGTGCCCTGCGGTACCGCGGCGTCGACATCGAGGACCTGGTCGGCCATGTGTCCTTCGGGAACGTCTGGGGTCTGCTGGTCGACGGGGCGTTCAACCCCGGGCTGCCGCCCGCCGAGCCGTTCCCGATCCCGGTCCACTCCGGTGACATCCGGGTCGACGTGCAGTCCGCGCTGGCGATGCTCGCGCCCGTCTGGGGCCTGAAACCGCTGCTCGACATCGATGAGCGCACCGCGCGCGACGACCTGGCGCGTGCGGCGGTGATGGCCCTCTCGTACGTCGCCCAGTCGGCGCGCGGCCAGGGCAGCCCGATGGTCCCGCAGAGCGAGATCGACAAGGCGGACTCGGTGGTCGAGCGGTTCATGATCCGCTGGCGTGGTGAGCCGGATCCCCAGCACGTCAAGGCGGTTGACGCCTACTGGACGTCGGCGGCCGAACACGGAATGAACGCCTCCACGTTCACCGCCCGGGTCATCGCGTCGACCGGCGCGGATGTCGCCGCCGCGCTCTCGGGTGCGGTGGGCGCGATGTCCGGGCCGCTGCACGGCGGGGCGCCGTCGCGGGTCCTCGGCATGATCGAGGAGATCGAGCGGACGGGCGACGCGAGCGCGTATGTGAAGCGGGCGCTCGACCAGGGCGAGCGGCTGATGGGTTTCGGCCACCGCGTCTACCGCGCGGAGGACCCGCGGGCCCGGGTCCTGCGCCGCACCGCGAAGGAGCTGGCCGCACCGCGCTTCGAGGTCGCCGAGGCGCTGGAGAAGGCCGCTCTTGAGGAGCTGCACGCCCGGCGCCCGGACCGGGTGCTGGCCACGAACGTGGAGTTCTGGGCAGCGATCGTGCTGGACTTCGCGGAGGTCCCGGCGCACATGTTCACATCGATGTTCACCTGTGCCCGTACGGCCGGGTGGAGCGCGCACATCCTGGAACAGAAGCGGACGGGGCGGCTGGTGCGGCCGTCGGCGACGTACGTGGGGCCGGGGACGCGCGACCCGCGTGCGATCGAGGGGTACGACAGCATCACGGGGTGAGCGTGGGGGCGCCCGCACACCCTGTACGGCGCGCTCCAGGGCGTACAGGGTGCGGCGGGGCCGTCGCTTGTCTGCGGACGCTCATCCAGGCTGCTTGTCAGCCGGCCGGCCTCCTTCACGCTGCCACTGTGCCTCGCTCCACTCGACGTATTCGACGCGAACACCGCCACCCAGCTCGGCCGTCAGGTTCCGGCCCGTCGGGACCTCCTGAGGGCCGCGCAAGACCCGCGCACCTGTTTCGGTGAGGCGTGCCAGGCACTGGTCGAGGTCGTCGACGATCACCGTGGCCGCCGTCGCCCGGTACGGTGCCAGCGTGCTCTGATCGCCGGCCACCACCAGAACACGGCCGATGGTGGCCAGTTGCAGCCCGTTGGGCATCGTGAACCGGCTGCCGACCGACTCACCGGTCACCGCGGTGAACGATGCCAGTACCGAGTCGAGGTCGTCGGTGTAGACGCGGGCGTAGGTGCGCAGGGTAAGCATGCCCCTCCACAAGTCCTCAGCGGACGCGAATATTCCGCCGACCGCCCTCAGGCGCTCGGCCGCCGGGAGGGGCGCGCCTCCCTGAGGCCCTTCAGGGTGCTGCCGCTGAAGGCCCCGACGTCGAGGCTCGCGTACTGGATGCCGTTCGAGTCATTGGCGTACGGGTCGAAGGATCCCGCCGTGCTGGTGACATCGCTCGTGGCGGATGCCTGCCCGGCCGAGAGCGGAACGAGGACGAGGGCCGGCAGGGCGGCGAGGGCGGCCAGGACCGGACGTTTCCGCATGAGCCGTCTCCAACTGGCTTTTCGGCCACAGGAGTTCCGGCGTGCATAGTGATGCGCGAGCCTGTGTCACCTGGGTCACTGGTAAGCAGTGATCCGGGGTATGTCCTGAACCGGAGTCGTACCGAAGACGTACCGGATTCGTCCCGGAGTACGGAGGATCCATGCGCGCCGGAATGCGGACGCCCCAGGTGGGCGAGGGATGGTCCAGGGGGCGTCGGCTCACTGTCGTCGGGTGGACCTTACGGGTGGCCGGGGCGGCCCTTGGCGTCACCGGCTGGGTGATCTTCCGGGCGGGATGGACCAGCGATCAGGTTCCGGCGATGCTCCACCCCCTCTGGTGGCTGCGCGCACTGGTGGCCCTGGTCGCTGTCGCCATCGGCCTGCGGGCCTTCGGCGCCGGCCGCCGTCTCGTGGTGCAGGGCAAGCGGTACACAGCCGATGTGATCGACTCGTTCGGCCCGCTGGCGGGGGCCCGTTACGTGCTCTATCTGCGCCCCTTCGCGAACGACGCCGACATGGCCGCACTGGACTCCGACATCCAGGGCGGCGGGGGTGAGCCGGGGATGCTGTTCTTCCTCTCGGGGCTGACCCGCGAGGAGCAACTGGTGCATCACTTCGCGCACTTCGGCCGGGTCATCGCCATCGGCAGCCCCGGCGAACTCCTTCCGCCCATCGGCGCCGTACGCGGCCAGCTGCCCCTCGACGACTGGCAGCCCACCGTGAGCTCGCTGATCGACGGGGCCCAGGTGGTGCTGATGGCGGCGGGCCACGGCCCCGGGACGGTGTGGGAGTTCACGGAAGCGGTGCGACTGTTGCGACCGCCCACCCGGCTGGTCGTGCTGGTCTACTGCGATGCCGCCACCTATGGGCGCTTCCGCGAGGCGGTCGCCCTGGAGTACGAGCGGCGCGTGCTGGCCGCCATTCTGTTCGTGGCTACCTCCGGCTGTCGTGGTCAACGGTGTACCTGCGCTTCGCCGAGTGGAGTCAGGCGAGGGTCTGGGCCAAACTCCACCGCCTGGTGCCGGACGAACTCGGCGCGAACGGCAAGCTCGACTGGTCGCGGTGCGCGATCGACTCGGTGAACATGCGGGCAACGAAAGGGGGGATCTGACAGGCCAGGACCGTACCGCCCGCATGCTCCGTACCGCACGGCCATACCTCCCGCACGACCGGGCCCGTTTCGCGTGGCGCGGGCGGGTGGCGCTTCCGCGTGGCGGGGCCCGTCCGACCCGTCCGCCGTGCGGCGGGAAATGCCAACAGCCCTTCCACCGTTACGCATTGGTGATCACCCGGACCAAGGACGATCATATGAAACGACGACATTGAGCGCATTCGCCCTCGGCGCGGCCCGCATGGGCAGACAGCCGGTCGCGCCGGGGCATTCCGTATCCCGCGACGAACCATGACGACCCATGACGAGCCGTCATAGTCCGCCAGGGGCCGTCATGCACCGTCACGGGCCGTAGAAGTGGGGAGAACGCATGCTGCTCAAGCGACTGCTCACCCTGGCCTCAGCTGTAGCCGTGGTCGCCGTGGCCGGTACGGCATCGGCGGTCACGGCCGAGGCCGGCACCATCGGGTCCACCGGCACCACCGAGTCCCCTACCGCCAACACCGATACCACCAACACCGTTCCGACCGAGACCAGTACGACCGCGCCCGCCGCCCTCACCCTGGTCACCGGTGACCGGGTCATGGTGACGTCGGTCAAGGGCAGGATCACCTGCACGCCGGTCGGTGGGAGCCGCGACGCCGGCTTCCGCGAGATACGCCGGCCCGACGGCGACGTGGAGGTGATCCCCGCGACGGCCGTGCCCTTCCTCGGGCATGGCCTCGACATGTCGCTGTTCGACGTCTCGGCACTGCGCGCGTACAGCCACACCGGCCGGATTCCGGTTCGCCTCTCCTTTGCGGCGGGCCAGAAGCCCACCGCACCTGCGGGCGTCACCCTGACATCGGTCAGCGGCAACACCGCGACCGGCTACCTGACTTCGAAGTCGGCCACGGCGTTCGGCACGGCGCTGCGGCAGCGGAACGCGACGGACGCGACCGGCCCGCTGCCGCGTGGACTGACCAGCATGACGCTGGCCGGTGCGTCGGCACAGGTGCCGACATCGGCGCGGTACGCGTTGAGCCCCGTGCAGCTGAACATCACCGACCTGACCGGCGCCCCCGCCTCGAACGCGCTCGTCACCCTCGTCAACACCGACTCCTTCGACCGGCTACGGGCCGACCAGGTGCCCCTCTCCGACGGCGTCGCTCGCATCCAGGCACCCTCAGGCCACTACATGCTGATCGCCTCGTTCCAGGACGAGGACGCCGCCGGGAACACCACCGCGACCAGGCAGGTCGTGATGGACGACCTGACCGTGCCGTCCGGCACGGGCGGCGTGACCGCATTCAACGTCAGCGAGGCCACGGCGTCCGAGCGGATCACCGTGGGGACCCCGAGGCCGGCCACCCAGAACTCGCTGTCCGACGAGGTGCTGCGCACCGACGCGACCGGCGCCACCATGACGTTCTCCGCCGATGTCAGCGGAACGACTCCGCTCTACGTCAACGCGGTTGACGCGCCCGCCACCGGCACTCTGTCCAACATGGTGGTGTGGAGCGGCTCCGCCAGGGACTACGGGTACGACCTGGCGT
This sequence comes from Streptomyces sp. NPDC054757, assembly GCF_053612185.1. Taxonomy (NCBI): domain Bacteria; kingdom Bacillati; phylum Actinomycetota; class Actinomycetes; order Kitasatosporales; family Streptomycetaceae; genus Streptomyces; species Streptomyces sp. NPDC054757. The sequence continues at coordinate 365,332 of NZ_JBSHBW010000004.1, read as the reverse complement.
TCGTGTCGAAGGACAAGGTGCCGGCGAACGAGTCCTACCGGGCGAAGCCCGCCCAACTGGCCACTGTGCGCAACCGGTTGTACAAGTCTCCCGGACACTCTTCGGCAAGCGGGAACATGACGGCCGTACTGACCGATCCGGGGTTCGGAACCTCCCTCACCTTCAGGCCGGCGACGTTCGGCACGGTGCTCACCGACTACGTCCTCTCCACCGGGGAAGGCACCTGGTCGGAGGAGATGACCACGCCCGACCACGTCACCTTCACGAGTCCGGCCGACCAGTACGTCGCAGGGCGCGCCTACACCGAGGACTGGGGCAAGGGGCCGGTCGCCCCGACCTCGACCGTCGTGTGGAACGGCCGGGCCTGTGCGATGTGCACCGCCGGTGGAACACTGAGCATCGGTCTGGGGTCTCTCGGTGACAGCGGCCCGGGGCACTCGGGTGTTTTCCTGTTCGGCATGCCGGCCTCGTACCACCTCACCGCGTACCGCGACGGCACCCACATAGGCGAGACCACCTCTACTCAGCCGCTGACGATCACCGGCCAGCCACTGGCCCCGGCCACCTACCGCGCGGTCGCGGACCTGGACGTGGGCGGTTCGAGCCTCGGCACCACGAGCCACACCGATCTCACGATGAAGTACACGCCCGACGCCCCGAGCGCCGGCGCGTCCGACTGCGACGGCGGGTCGGGGACCGTGCCCTGCCAGGTGCTTCCGATGCTGGGCGCGCACTACGACCTGGCCGGTCTTGACCTGTCGGACACCAGCACGACGCCCCAGCAGCAGCTGCACTTGACGGTCGATCACCTGGTCGTGAACGGTGCCGGCTCCGACAGCCCGGTCACCGCGGCGACCGTGGACGTCTCGTACGACGGGGGAAAGACCTGGCAGCAGGCGAGGCTCACAGGAGCGGCCGGCGACTATGTCGCGTCCTGGCCCAACTCCCCCGTACACAAAGGTGTTCTGCCGGCGATCCGGGTCACCGCTGCCGACGCCGCCGGTAACACGCTGAGCCAGACCGTCACCAACGCCTACCGCATCGGGAGCGCCCAGTGAGAAGATTTCTCCGCGTCGGCACTGGGCTGGGGGCCGTCCTGGCCGCGACGCTCGCCACCGCCGTACCCGCCTCCGCCACGCCTGCCTCCGCCCCGACGCGGATGGCAGGGGCCGCCCCCGGTCCGCAGGCATCAGCGGGTCTGTCAGCGGTGCATGACGTGTGTCCGACAGCCGCGCCCGGCCATGCCCGGTGCTACGCGCAGATACGCACCGACCCGGGCGGCGTCCGCGGTGTGCGAAGCGCCGACGCGCTGCCCGCGGGTTACGGCCCGGCCGATCTGCGCGCCGCCTACGACCTGCCGGACACGGGCGGCGCGGGACAGACGGTCGCCGTGGTCGATGCCGGTGACGACGCCACCGCTGAAGCCGATCTCGCCGTCTACCGCACGACCTACGGCCTCCCCGCCTGCACGACCGCGAACGGCTGCTTCAGCAAGGTGAACCAGGAAGGCGCAGCCGGCCCGCTGCCCGAAGACATGGGCTGGGAAGGCGAGACCGCGCTCGACCTGGCCATGGTCTCCGCCGCGTGCCCGCAGTGCCACATCCTCCTGGTGGAGAGCGACGACACCGAGTTCGCCGACTTCGCCGCCGCCGAGAACACCGCGGCCCGGCTCGGCGCGACCGAGATCTCCAACAGCTATGGCGACACGGAATCGGGCTCCTTGGTGAAGTACGCCTCGGCCTACTCCCACCCGGGCGTGGCGATCACCGTCGCCAGCGGTGACAGCGGCTACGGCCTGCCGAGCTTCCCCGCCGATCTGGACTCCGTGGTCTCCGTCGGCGGCACGACGCTGAAGCGGGCCGACAACGCGCGCGGCTGGAACGAGACGGTGTGGAACTCGCAGAAGGGAGGCGCGGGCAGCGGGTGTTCGGCGTGGGTCGACAAGCCGGCCTGGCAGCATGACGCGAACTGCCCCGGCCGTATGGTCGCGGACGTCGCCGCGGTCGCCGACCCGGACACCGGTGTCGCCATCTACGACAGCCTGGACGGTTGGAGCGTGGGAAGCGGCACCAGCGCCTCGGCCCCCCTTGTCGCCGGAATCATCGGGCTGGCCGGCCATCCCGAACACCTTCCCGACGCGTCTTACCTCTACGCGCACTCCGCCGGCCTGAACGATGTCGTCGGTGGGAGCAACGGGCTCGTGACCGACTGCGGCGGCGACTACCAGTGCACCGGCCAACCGGGCTACGACGGCCCCACGGGACTCGGCACACCTGCCGGTCTGTCGGCATTCTGACCGCGCTTCGCGTCGAGTGACGCACCGCGTGTGCGGCGGCCCACCGGCCCGCCGCACACGTACCGGCGCGGTGCACACGTATTGGCGCGGTGCAACTCCTGTGGCGCCGGCCGGTCAACGCCGGCAGAACGGCCAGACGACGAGCAACACCATCAGCGCCGCGAAGAACACCCACTTGGTCACCGAGTTCCGCGAGCCGCCCCCGCCGGAGCCGTCACCGCCCGGGGTGTACATGCCGGGGTTTCCTCCGGAGTGGTGGTGGGACCCGCCGCCACCGTGGTGGCCGCCACCTCCGCCCCCGCCGCCTCCGTGTGTCATGACTGGCTCCTTCCGTCGTCAAGAACGAACACGCCCCAGCGCCACCGGCCGGTTCCCGCGGGCCGGGGCCGTGCAGGGCCACCTACCGGCCGAAGCCCATACGACCCGGCTCTCTCACCGCTTCACCTCGGCCCAGACGGAATCGAGGAGCGCGACAAGGTGGCGGCTCACCGGGACGCCTGGCAACGGCTCACCTCCGCTGCCGAGTCGGTCGAGGCATCGGCGGATCTGATCACAGAGATAAGGAAGAACACATGAACCATGTTGACGACGCCTCCACCCTCCCCGTGACGTGGTGGAAGTCCTCGCGGTCGGACACAGGGGCGCAGTGCGTCGAATGCGGCATCGTCTCCGCCGAATCGGTCGCCGCACGGGACAGCAAGAACCCCAACGGCCCCGCCCTGCTGCTCTCCCACGGCGCTCTCGGCGGCCTGGTCGGCGCGCTGCGGTCCGGTGCGCTGAAGTAGCCCGCCGGGCTCCGGAGACGGCCGGGGCGCGGCAGCCGTCGAGCGCTACCAGACGCCGCACCGGCCACGCCCCGCACCGGCCAGCTCCACGAGGAACAGGACTGGTAGTTCAGCCCGGTGCCGTGGAGTAAGGTGCCGCACAAGCCCGGAGACGGGTGCAAGCGGTCCGTTCCCCGGCGTGACGGGAATGGGCCGCTTTGCGTATGAGCCTTGGGTTTGTGCTGGTTGGTGGGTCTGCCGGAGTTGACGTGGGTTGGCGTGGGCGGGGCCGTCACGCGTTCTGCTCGGCTCCGTCGCCCGGCGAGTACCCCGCCCCGCAGCTATGCCCCCGTAGCGCCCCCTCCACCAGCTCGCCCCACTGCGTCACCACGCGCTCGCGCCGTTCGGCGTCGTCCGTGAGCAGATTCGCCAGGCCCAGGCCCCGGGCCATGTCGAGGAGGCCCTGCACCGTCTCCCGTACGCCGGGTGCCGACTCGTCCGCTCGCAGGAGCCGTACGGCGATGCGGTGCGACTCGCGGCCGACCCTGGCCTCCAACTCCGTGACCCGGGCGTGCAGCTGGGGTTCGTTCGACGCGGCCACCCACAGGTGCAGGGCGGCCCGGAAGAGCGGGCCGGTGTAGAGGTCGACCAGGGCCGCCACCACCGTGCGGCGGTCCTGCGGGGGCAGGGTGCGCAGGGCCGTGGAGCGTTCCTCGGCCACGTACTCGACCGCCGCCGTGAAGAGGTCCTCGCGGGTCGGGAAGTGGTGCTGCGCCGCGCCCCGGGAGACGCCCGCGCGTTCCGCGACAGCGGAGACGGTGGAGCCCGCCCAGCCGTGTTCGGCCAGGCAGGAGACCGCCGCCTCAAGGAGGCGCTGCCGGGTGGCGCGGCTGCGGTCCTGCTTGGGGCCGCCCCGGCCCGTACGGGACTGGTCACCGCCCCCGACGGCGCCACCCGTACCGGACTGGTCACCGCCCCCGGCAGCACCACCCGTCCCGGACTGGTCAGCGCCCCCCGTACCGCCGTCCCGGTCCGTCAGCACACCCATGCGGGATCCCGTCGTTCGAGGAAGGCCCGTATGCCCTCCCGCGCCTCGGCGGACGCGAAGAGGGCCGCTGAGTGGGCGATGAGATCTTCCGTGTTGCGGTCGAAGTTCTCCAGCACCGTAGCGGTGACCAGGGACTTCGATGCGGCCAGGCCCTGCGGTGAGGCCCGGCGCAGGCCGTCGACGACGGGCGCGAGGGCCGCGTCCACATCGTCGGCGGCGCCGGTGATCAGTCCCGTACGGGCGGCTTCGGCTGCGTCGAACCGTTCGCCCGTGAGGTAGTAGCGGGCCGCGGCCCGTGCGTCCATGCGCGGCAGCAGCGGCATGGAGATGACGGCGGGCGCCAGGCCGAGCCGTGACTCGGTGAAGGCGAAGGAGGCGCCGGGTCCCGCCAGCGCGATGTCGCAGGAGCCGAGCAGGCCGAGCCCGCCGGCCCTGACATGGCCGGTGACCCGGGCGACGACGGGCCGGGGGTGGGCCACGATCGCCCGCATCAGGGCGACGAACGCGGCCGGATCCGGCGGCCCCTTCAGGTCCGCGCCCGCGCAGAAGGTGTTCCCGGTGTGGGTGAGGACCACCGCGCGTACGGAGCCGTCATCGGCGGCGGCCGTCAGGGCGTCCGACACCTCGGCCACCAGCTGCGCGGAGAGTGCGTTGCGGCTCTGCGGCGCGTCCAGGGTGAGGGTGGTGATGCCCCGGTCGTGGGCCGTCCGGATCGTGCTGGGCGGTGGCGGTGCCGTCATCGGGTCTGCTCCCGGCGGGCGCTGTTCCGGCGTTCCCGTTCGCGCAGTTCACGGCGGAGTATCTTCCCCGATGTGGCGCGCGGGACGGCGCCGACGAACTCCACGCGCCGGATCTTCTTGTACGGAGAGACACGCTCGGCGACGTACGCCATCAGCTCGTCCTCCGTGAGGCGCGCGGACGCCTGCCGGACGGCGAACGCCTTGGGCACCTCGTTGCCGTCCTCGTCGTACACGCCGATCACCGCCGCGTCGGCGACCGCAGGATGGGTCAGGAGCAGCGCCTCCAGTTCGGCGGGGGCCACCTGGAAGCCCTTGTACTTGATGAGTTCCTTGACCCGGTCGACGATGAAGAGCCAGCCGTCACCGTCCACCCGGCCGACGTCCCCGGTGTGCACCCAGCCGTCCTGGTCGATCATCGCGGCGGTGGCGTCCGGCCGGCCGAGGTAGCCCTTCATGACCTGCGGCCCCCGGACCGCGACCTCGCCGACCTCGTCCACGCCCAGGTCACGGGCGGGCCCCTCCAGGGACAGGATGCGCATCTCGGTGCTGGGGAAGAGCTTGCCGACCGCTCCCGGCGGGGGGTCCTCGGCGTCGAGCGGGACGACATGGGTGCCGGGTGACAGCTCCGTCATGCCGTACGCCTGGCGTACCGGGGGCAGTCCGAGCCGGGCCGAACAGGCGGCGGCCAGCGAGGCGTCCAGCGGGGCGGCAGCGCTGACGATGTAGTCGAGGGACGACAGGTCGTAGCGCTCGACGGACGGGTGTTTGGCCAGGGCGAGGACGATGGGCGGGGCCACATAGAGACCGTTGATGCGGTGCTCCTCGATGGCGGCCAGGAACTGGCCCAGCTCGAACCGGGGCAGCACCACCACCGTCGCGCCGTACCGCAGCGGGGCGTTGAGCAGCGCGGTGAGTCCGTAGATGTGGAAGAAGGGCAGTACGGCGAGGATGCGCTCGCCGGGCCCCATCCTGGCGAAGGGGTGGAGCTGCGCCAGGTTGGTGGCGAGGGACCGGTGGGTGAGCATGACGCCCTTGGGGGTGCCGGTGGTGCCCGAGGAGTACGGCAGTACGGCGATGTCGTCGGCGGGGTCGATGGCCACGGCGGGTACAGGGGCACCGGGGGCGGCCAGGTCCATCACCGAGCGGTGGCCTTCGGCCCGGTCACAGACGAAGATCTCCTCGATCCCGCCGACCAGTTCGGCCGCCCGGCGGGCCACGTCGAGCAGCCGCGCCACGGTGACGATCCAGCGGGCGGCGGAGTCCCGCAGCTGTTTGGCGAACTCCTCGGGGGTGGCGAGCGGATGCACGGTGGTGACCGTGGCACCCGCCCGGCTCGCGCCGTGGAGGACCGCCGGGTAGGCGATGCTGTTGGGGCTGTGCAGGGCGAGGACATCGCCCTTGACCACCCCGGCGGCGGCCAGTCCGGCGGCCACCGACCGGTGGAAAGTATCGAGTTGGCGGTAGCTGACCGTGGTGCCGTCCACCGCGTCGATCAGCGCGGGGGCGTCGCCGTACTCGGGGGCCCGGCCGAGGACCGCCTCGTGGAGGGGCTGGTCGAGGGCCGGGACGGCTTCGTACTCACTGTGGAACGACACCATGGCGGTTCCTTTCGGCGCGTGCGATGCGATCTCGTGACCACAGTCACGGCCCCGGTTGTGGCCCTGCCGTGGTCGTGGTCACGGACCTGGTCGTGGTCGGGCCAGAATCCTCCTGTCAGTAGGACTTGGGGAGACCCAGGGACTGGTGGGAGACGAAGTTCAGGATCATTTCCCGGCTGACCGGTGCGATCCGCGCCACCCGCGATGCGGTGATGAGCGCCGCGAGGCCGTACTCACGGGTGAGGCCGTTGCCGCCGAGGGTGTGCACGGACTGGTCGACCGCCTTCACACACGCCTCGCCCGCCGCGTACTTGGCCATGTTGGCCGCCTCGCCCGCGCCCAGGTCGTCGCCCGCGTCGTAGAGCGCGGCGGCCTTCTGCATCATCAGCCGGGCGAGTTCGAGTTCGATGTGGGACTGGGCGAGGGGGTGCGCGATGGCCTGGTGGGAGCCGATGGGTTCCTTCCAGACCTGCCGGGTCTTCGCGTAGTCGACGGCCTTCGCCAGCGCGTACCGCCCCATCCCGATGGCGAAGGCGGCCGTCATGATGCGTTCGGGGTTGAGCCCGGCGAAGAGCTGGAGCAGCCCGGCGTCCTCGTTCCCGATCAGGGCGTCGGCGGGCAGCCGTACGTCGTCGAGCACCAGCTCGAACTGCTGCTCCACCGCCTGGATCTCCATGTCGATCGGGGTGCGCCGGAAGCCGGGGGCATCCCGGGGCACCAGGAAGAGGCAGGGTTTGAGGCGCCCGGTGCGGGCGTCCTCGGTGCGGCCGACGATCAGGGTCGCGTCGGCCAGGTCGACCCCGGATATGAAGACCTTCCGGCCGGTGAGCAGCCAGTCCGTGCCGTCGCGGCGGGCGGTGGTGGTGATGCGGTGGGAGTTGGACCCGGCGTCCGGTTCGGTGATGCCGAAGGCGAGGGTCAGCGAACCGTCCGCGAGCCCGGGGAGCCAGCGCTGCTTCTGGGCGTCCGTGCCGAAGCGGGCGATGACCGTGCCGCAGATGGCGGGCGAGACGACCATCATCAGGAGCGGGCAGCCGGCCGCGCCCAACTCTTCCAGCACAATGGAGAGTTCGGCGATCCCGCCGCCTCCGCCGCCGTACTCCTCGGGGAGGCTGACCCCGAGATAGCCCAGCTCCGCCGCCGCGGCCCAGAGCGCCTGCCGGTCGTAGTCGCGGTGGCTGGTGCCCGCGTGGCGCCTGCCGAGTGCGGCCACGGCGGCGCGCAGGGCCGCGCGCTCCTCGGTCTCGATGGCGGTGTTCGGGGTGGGGGTGTTTGGGGTGGGGGTGTTTGGGGTGGGGGTGCTTGTGGTGCCGGGGCTCGGGGTGTCGGATTGCTCGGTTCCCACGCTGGTACTCATGACTCCAGGGCCTCCTGTGTGTCGGTGTCCGTGTCCGGCTGTGCGGGGCGTACGACGGCGAGCAGGGCGCCGACCTCGACCTGGTGGCCCGGGGCGGCGTGCAGCGCGGTGAGGGTGCCGGAGGCGGGAGCGGTGATGCGGTGCTCCATCTTCATGGCCTCCAGCCAGATGAGCGGCTGCCCGGCGGTGACGGTGTCCCCGGCCGCCAGACCGTCCGCGACCCGGACAACCGTGCCCGGCATCGGCGCGAGCAGCGAGCCGGGGGCGGTGCGGGCGGCCGGGTCGGGGAAGCGGGGCAGCCGGGTGAAGGTGTGCCGGCCGACATAGGTACGGTCGCCGTGCACCTCGACGTCGAAGTGGCGCAGCACCCCGTCCGCTTCGAGGGAGACGCGCCGGGGCGTGGCGGTGTGCAGCCGTACGCCGGGGAAGTCCTCGGCGCGCAGTCCGTCCCGGGTGAGGCGGTAGCGGACCTCGTGCACCTCGCCGTCGGGCTCGGAGCGGTAGCTCTTGGTCTGCGGCTGGGACGGTACGTTCCGCCAGCCGCCGGTCCGGGCGCCCGCCGCGTCCGCGAGGGCGGCCGCGAGCGCGGCGAGCGGATCCGGCGCCGGGGCGGTGAGCGCGGGCAGCTGCCGGTCGTAGAAGCCGGTGTCGAGCCGCGCGGCGGTGAAGTCCGGGTGGCGCAGGGACCGTACGAGCAGGTCGCGGTTGGTGACCGGGCCGTGGATACGGGCGTGTGCGACGGCGTACGCGAGGGTGCGCAGCGCCTCGGTGCGGGTGGGGGCGTGGGCGATGACCTTGGCGAGCATCGGGTCGTAGTGGATGCCGATGGTGTCACCCGCGGTGTAGCCGGTGTCCAGCCGGACGGTGGCCCCTGCGGCGGTACCGGCCGGGACGGCCCCGGCGGTACCGGCGGTGACGGCCCTGGCGGCGGTGACGGTGACGGCGGTGACGGTGACGGCGGTGACGGCCGGCGCGGCCCAGCCGTACTGGCCCGTCCCCGGCACGTCGAGCCGGTGCAGGGTGCCGGTCTGCGGTGCCCATCCGGCGGCCGGGTCCTCCGCGTACAGCCGGGCCTCCACGGCGTGGCCGCGGGGCGGTGGTGGGCCGCCGGGCGGGAGTGGTTCGCCCTCGGCGATCCGCAGCTGGAGTGCGACCAGGTCGAGCCCGAACACGGCCTCGGTGACGGGGTGTTCGACCTGGAGCCGGGTGTTCATCTCCAGGAAGTACGCCCGGCCCCCGGGCTCCCCGGCGCCCTCCGGATCCCCGGCGCCTTCCGGCTGCCCGGCGCCCTCTGGCTCCTCGGTACCCTCCGTGACCAGGAACTCCACGGTCCCCGCGCCCCGGTACTCCACCGCGCGGGCGGCAGCGGTAGCGGCGTCGTGCAGGGTGGCGCGCAGGGTGTCGGAGAGGCCGGGCGCCGGGGCCTCCTCGATGACCTTCTGGTGGCGGCGCTGGAGGGAGCAGTCGCGGGTGCCGAGCGCCCAGACCGTGCCGTACGCGTCGGCCATGATCTGCACCTCGACATGGCGTCCGCGCTCCACATACGGCTCCGCGAAGACCTCGCCGTCCCCGAACGCGGACCGCGCCTCGGCGACGGCGGCGGTCATCTCGCCTCCCAGCGCGCTGAGTTCACGTACGACCCGCATTCCGCGTCCGCCGCCGCCCGCCGCCGCCTTGAGCAGCAGCGGCAGATCGGCTGCGGTGGCGGCGGCCGGGTCGACCGGCGCCAGCAGCGGGACACCGGCCCCGGCCATGATCTTCTTGGCGCGGGTCTTGGAGGCCATCGCCTCGATGGCATCGGCGGACGGGCCGACCCAGGTGAGCCCGGCGGCGGTGACCTCGCGGGCGAACGCGGCGTTCTCGGAGAGGAAGCCGTACCCGGGGTGGACCGCGTCGGCCCCGGCGGCGAGCGCCGCCGCGACGACCAGATCGCCGCGCAGATAGGTGTCGCCGGGCGCCGCCCCCGGCAGCCGTACGGCGGTGTCGGCCTCCCGTACGTGCAGCGCGTCCGCGTCCGGGTCGGAGAAGACCGCCACGGTGGCGATGCCCAGGGCGCGGCAGGTGCGGAAGATACGGCAGGCGATCTCACCGCGGTTGGCGACAAGGAGCGAGCTGATCATCTTTGTCCTCATCTCTGTGCTGTCTCTGTCCCCGTGTCGGTCCGCACCCCGGTCTCCGTCCCGGTCCTCATCCCGGCCCCCATCCCGGTCTCCGTCCTCACATCCGGAAGATGCCGAAGCCGCCGCGGGCGCCCTCGACCGGTGCGTTGTGGATGGCGGAGAGACAGAGACCGAGCACGGTCCTGGTGTCGCGGGGATCGATGACCCCGTCGTCGTACAGCCGCCCGGACAGGAACATCGGCAGGGACTCGGACTCGATCTGCTGCTCCACCATGGCGCGCAGCGCGGCGTCCGCCTCCTCGTCGTACGGCTGCCCCTTGGCCTGTGCGGAGGCGCGGGCGACGATCGACAGCACGCCGGCCAGCTGCTGCGGTCCCATCACGGCGGACTTGGCGCTGGGCCAGGCGAAGAGGAACCGGGGGTCGTAGGCGCGCCCGCACATGCCGTAGTGGCCCGCGCCGTAGGAGGCGCCCAGCAGGACCGAGAGGTGCGGGACCTTCGAGTTCGATACGGCGTTGATCATCATCGCGCCGTGTTTGATGATGCCGCCCTGCTCGTACTCCTTGCCGACCATGTAGCCGGTGGTGTTGTGCAGGAAGAGCAGCGGGATGTCGCGCTGGTTGGCCAGCTGGATGAACTGGGCGGCCTTCTGGGACTCCTCGGAGAAGAGGACGCCCTGGGCGTTGGCGAGGATGCCGACCGGGTAGCCGTGCAGCTCGGCCCAGCCGGTGACCAGGCTCGGCCCGTAGAGCGGCTTGAACGCGTCGAAGTCCGAGCCGTCGGTGATGCGCGCGATGACCTCGTGCGGGTCGAACGGGGTCCTCAGATCGCCGGGCACGATCCCGAGCAGCTCTTCCTCGTCGTACCGGGGCGGCGCGGGCCTGCCCGGTGGATCCGGCTGTGCCTTGCGCCAGTTGAGGCGGGCGACGACACGGCGGGCCTGGCGGAGCGCGTCGGGTTCGTCCTGCGCGAGGTAGTCGGCGAGGCCCGAGACCCGGGCGTGCATCTCGGCGCCGCCGAGCGACTCGTCGTCGGACTCCTCGCCGGTCGCCATTCTGACCAGCGGCGGTCCGCCGAGGAAGACCTTCGACCGCTCCTTGATCATGATCACGTGGTCGGACATGCCGGGTACGTACGCGCCGCCCGCCGTCGAGTTGCCGAACACCACCGCGACGGTGGGGATTCCGGCGGCGGAGAGCCGGGTGAGGTCGCGGAAGAGCGCGCCGCCGGGGATGAAGATCTCCTTCTGGGAGGGGAGATCGGCGCCCCCGGACTCGACCAGGCTGATGCACGGGAGCCGGTTGGCGTACGCGATCTCATTGGCCCGGAACGCCTTCTTCAGCGTCCACGGGTTGCTGGCGCCGCCGCGCACCGTGGGGTCGTTGGCGGTGATCAGGCACTCGACGCCCTCGACGGTGCCGATGCCGGTGATCATCGAGGCACCGAGCGGGTGGTCGGTGCCCCAGGCGGCGAGCGGGGAGAGTTCCAGGAAGGGCGTGTCGGGGTCGAGCAGCAGCTCGATGCGCTCACGGGCGAGCAGCTTGCCGCGTGTGCGGTGCCGCTCGACGTACTTCTCACCGCCGCCCGCGAGCGCCCTGGTGTGCTCGGCCTCCAGCTCGGCGAGCTTGGCGAGCATGGCCTCGCGGTGCGCGGTGTACTCGGGGGACGCGGGGTCGACGGCGGTACGGAGAGTGGTCATCGGGGGCTCCCGGGGTGGCGGACGGATATGTCGTCGGGGCGCGGCTCGGGGACATCCACGGCGGACGGGGCCTCCCCGACCGGCCGCTGACGGGCGTCCGCTGCGGGTGTGGCCTCCTCGGCCTCCGCCGGTACGTCGACGAGCCGGCTCCGCAGCCACTCCCCCACCCCCTTGCCCTGCGCGTCGAACCGTGTCTGCGCCGCGACGCCCTCCCCGAGCAGCCCCTCCACCACGAAGTTCAACGCCCGCAGATTTGGCAGCACATGGCGCGACACCACCAGACCCCGCGTCTCGGGCAACAGCTCCTGGAACCGCTCGACGGTGAGCGCGTGCGCCAGCCACCGCCAGGCCGGATCCGTCCGCACCCACACCCCCACGTTCACGTCACCGCCCTTGTCACCACTGCGGGCCCCGGCGATCCGCCCGAGCGGGATACGCCGGGTGGGGCTGTTCCCGGGGAGCGGCGTGGGGAGCGCATCGGGCTGCGGGGCGGGGAGCGGCCCGGGAAGGGCGGGCGGTGGATCGGGAAAGGCGGAAGGCGGACCGGGGAGCGACGCCGGCGGGACGGGCGGAACGGCCGCCGTCCGGGTGGGCGGAACGGCCCCCTGCGACTCCGACGTACGGGGCGGGTCCGGTATCAACACCCTTTCCCCGTCCGGGAGTACGGCCACCTCCCGGACCGCCCCCCGGTCCATGTACACCGCGTCGAAGACCCCGTACGGCGCGCCACGGCCGGGCGGCGCCGTCACATGGAACCCGGGGTAACTGCCGAGCGCCAGCTCGATCGCGGCACCGCTCACCACCCGCCCGACCGCCTCCCGGTCGCTGTCCCGGACCACGAGCCGCAGCAGGGCGCTCGCGCACTCCTCGGTGTCGGCGTCGGCGCGGTCCGTACGCACCAGCTCCCATCGCACATCCGCCGGGCGGGACGCCCCCGGCCCGCCTGCCGCCGCCCCGAACGCGTCCTCGACCTGGGCGCGGACCAGCTCCGCCTTGGCCTCGATGTCGAGACCGGTGAGCACGAACACGACCTCGTTGCGCCAGCCGCCGATCCGGGTGACCCCGGCCTTGAACGTCGCGGGCGGCGGCTCTCCCTGTACGCCCGAGATCCGCACCCGGTCGGGCCCGTCCTGCGTCAGCCGTACGGTGTCGAGCCTGGCGGTGACATCGGGGCCCGCGTACCGTGCGCCGTCCGTCTCGTAGAGCAGCTGGGCGGTTACCGTCCCGATGTCGACGGCCCCGCCCGTACCGTCTTGCTTGGTGATCACGGCGGATCCGTCGGCGCTGATCTCCGCGACCGGGAAGCCGGGGTGGCGGATGTCGTGCCCGGTGAAGAACGAGTAGTTGCCGCCGGTCGCCTGGGTCCCGCACTCCAGCACATGCCCGGCGGCCACCGCGCCCGCCAGCCGGTCGAGTTCGCCGGGGCCCCAGCCGAAGTGCCAGGCGGCGGGGCCGGTGACCAGCGCCGCGTCCGTCACCCGGCCCGTGACCACCACGTCCGCGCCGCCGTTCAGACACGCGGCGATTCCGGCGCCGCCCAGATAGGCGTTGGCGGTCAGCGCGCCGTCCGGCAGCGGGAGGGCGTCCCCCTCCACATGCGCGACCCGGACCGGCACGCCGGTCCGCTCACCCAACTCCCGTATCGCGTCCGCCAGTCCGGCCGGATTGAGGCCCCCCGCGTTGGTGACGATTTTTACGCCCCGGTCGTGCGCCTCACCGAGGCAGTCCTCCAACTGGCGCAGGAACGTACGGGCGTAACCGGCGCGGGGGTCCTTGAGGCGGTCGCGGCCGAGGATGAGCATGGTCAGCTCGGCGAGATAGTCCCCGGTCAGCACATCCAGCGGGCCGCCGGTGAGCATCTCCCGCATCGCGCCGAACCGGTCGCCGTAGAAGCCGGACGCGTTCCCGATCCGCAACGGCCTGACGGGCATCTGCGCGGCGTGCGCGTCCCGGTCCCGCGACGGCCTGACGGAGGCGGCTCCTCCGCCCGGCGCGCCTCCGTCCCGCGAGGGCATCACACCGCGCCCCTGGGCGCGCGTCCGGCTCCGGGTGGCCCGGCGAACGCCTGCGCGATCCCCAGCCACCGGTCGGCGTCGGCGCCCGTCGCCCGCAGCGCCAGATCGTCGCGGTGGGCGCGCTGGGTGACGAGCAGACAGAAGTCGAGCGCGGGCCCGGTCACGCGCTGCTGGGCGCCGTCGGGCCCGTACACCCAGAGCTCCCCGCCCGGTGCCGTCAGCTCGACCCTGAACTCCGCACCCGGCGCGTCGAGTCCGTGTGCCCCGAAGGCGAAGTCCCGGGCCCGCACGCCGATCCGTGCCACATGCCGGAGCCGTGCGGTGGGTGCCCGGCGCACCCCGAGCGCGTCCGCCACGTCCTGGCCGTGCGCCCAGGTCTCCATCAGCCGGCCGGTGGCCATGGACGCGGTGCTCATCGGCGGGCCGTACCAGGGGAAGCGCGCACCGGCCGGGGAAGCCCGCAACGCCCGCTGAAGCCGTTCGCGGCCGTCGCGCCACCGGGCGAGCAGCACACCGGGGTCGAGCGCCGCGCCCTCCTCCGCACCGTCGTCCACAAAGGTCCCGGGGGCGGCGAGCGCCTTCTCGACCTCCAGGCCGAAGCTGTCGGGCTCGGTCACCGCGAGCAGCGCCGCCCGGTCGGTCCAGGCCAGATGCGCGATCTGGTGGGCGACGGTCCACCGGGGCGCGGGGGTGGCGAGCGCCCACCGCGTACGGTCCAACTCCCCTACCAGGAGATCCAGTTCGGCGCTCTCGTCGACCAGATCATCCAGCACGGCACCTGCATCGGACACGGAACGCTCCCTCCGGGCACGGCTTCGTGTCCGGGAGCATGGCAGCGGCCCGAAAAACAAGCAAGCGTGCTTGCATTATTTTTACGAAGCGTCGGCACGGGCAGGACGATCCTGATCACTCCGCACCCGCACCCTCACCGGCCAGGAACGGACGCAACAGCGCGAGCAGGGCCTGCGGCCGGTGCAGGGGAATGATGTGGCCGCAGTCCTCGATGACGTGTCCGGTGAGATCGTCGGCGACCGGGCGGAGTTGACGTTCCAGGGCAGGGCCGACGGGGTGGGCGCCCAGCGCCATCGTCGGCACGGTCAGTCGGGCGGAGGCGGTCGCCTGCTCGATCTGGAGGGCACTTTCGGGCAGGGCCCGGTAGTACGAGAACGCCCGCCCCAGCGCCTCCCTGCCCGTGTACGCGCGGACAAACGCGTCCCGGACGGCGGGGACCACCCCGTCACCGAGCGTCCCGGTGTTCAGGAACCAGTCGACGTATTCGGCCTCGTGGCCCTCCAGGACGGTCTCGGCGAGTCCGGGCGCGGCGGCGTGGAAACCGAACCACCAGGGCGGACCCCCGGCGAGGAAGTCCTCGGCGCCGGACAGCCGGCCCAGCAGCGACTCCATGACGACCAGCCGCCGCACGAGACCGGGGCGGCGCAGGGCGAGGAGGAAGGCCGGCGGGGTGCCAGCGTCGATGCCCACCACCGCAGCCGATGACACACCGAGCGCGGTGAGCAGCGCGGCGGCGTCCTCGACCAGGGTGCCCGCGTCGTATCCGGAGGCGGTCCCGCCACTCGCGCCGAAACCCCGCAGGTCGGGCGCGATGACGCGGTAGCGGTCGGACAGGTCGGCCATGATCTCCGTCCACAGCTCCCAGGTGTGCGGGAAGCCGTGGAGGAGCAGGACGGCCGGGCCTGATCCGGCGAGGGCGACGTTCAGCTCGACGCCGTTGACAGGGATGCGCCGCCGTTCGGGCAGTTCCGGCAGTTCCGGCAGTTCCGGCAGTTCGGGCATGAGGCAGTTCCAGGGGGTGAAGGAGGGGTGAAAAGGAGAGGGGTGGTGAGGAATGGTGACAGGGTCACGATAGGGAACTACCCTGGTCCGCCCAAGACGGCACTTTCTCCTCAGGTGGTGAGCTCCGGGTGACCATGCCCAGGACCGATGAGCCCGGTTCCGATGAGCCGGGTTCCGAAGAGCCCGGTCGGCGGCCCGGGGAGCGCGGTCGGCGGCCCGGGGAGCGCGGCGATCTGCTGGATCCGGACTGCCCGACCCGCCAGTTGCTCGACCGTATCGGCACCAAGTGGACCTCGATGGTGGTCAAGGTGCTGGCCGAGACCGACCCCGGGGAACTCCGTTTCGCAGAGCTGCGACGTCGCGTTCCGGGGATCTCCCAGAAGATGCTGTCCGTCACCTTGCAGGGCCTCGCACGGGACGGCCTGGTCGCACGCCGCGTGGAACCCACCGTGCCGCCCGCCGTCCACTACCGGCTGACCGGTCTCGGCCTCTCCCTCGAAGGTCCGCTCTCCGCACTGAGGGCCTGGGCCGAGACACACATGCCGGAGATCGACCGCAGCAACCGGCTCGCCGATGCCCGGCAGACGTGACGGGAACAGCTACGGTCCCGGCTGTTCCCTGGGGGCGGCCGCGTGGGATTCATGATCGGCAGTTGCAGAGACTACGCATAGTGCCGCGTCACGGATGTTGAGCCAGAACCGTTCGAAGTGAACGAAGCCACCCGGCCTCCACCGCGCTCATCCGTGCGCGGCACGGCCGCAGGTAGTCACCCGGTTCCGTCACAGCGGCCCTTCTCCGTCCGCTCCCCCGCACCACGCGCGTTCAACTGGCGAGTGCCTCCCCAAGTCTGCTGCGGGCCTGGCCCACGAGCGAATGATGCAGAGCATCAGCACGGGAGCGGACCAAGCCCTCTCGGTATGCCCGGGGCAGCCGTTGCCAGACATCGACAGCCGCATCTGCGGCCGCAGAGAAGTCCCCGTTCACCTGAAGGCAAGTAGCGGCGTCCAGAGCCAGCAGCGCGCGGGTCATGACCGAAGGGGAACCGGTCAGCGAAAATGCGGCTTCTTGTTCGGCGTTCGCTTCGCGGGTCCGTCCCATCAAGGTGAATGCCTGGGAGAGGTGGACGTGATGCTTCTGGAGGGGGTAGCCGAACCAGGTGTCGGCGCCTTGGGTCCTGTCCAACCGCTCGGCGACGGAGCGCGCGTCAGCGACCGCGCGCAGGGCCCCCTTGTGGTCTCCCATGGAGGCAAGGGCTCGTGCGGTGACCGCAGCGGCAAGCGCAGCAGGGGCTGTTGCCGTACGGCCGGCCTCGGCACGGGCCTGGGTGGCCAGTTCTGCGGCCGCGTTCGGAGCGCCGTAATTGAGCGGGACCATCGCGTGCCGTGCCAGGCTCCAGGCCAGCATCTGCCGGTCGCCCGACTCTCGGGCGGCCTGCTCGGCAGTGGAGAACCAGCCGTGCGCATCACGCTGGTCACCACGGTCGTGTTGGATGATCGCGACCAAGCCGGTGATCCCAGCCGCCGTACGGGCGAGATCCGCCCGAGCAGATGCCCGGTGCGGACGGCTGAGGGCGTCCCGCAGAAGGTTGAGGTCGTCCTTCATCTGAGCGAGGACGACGTCTGGCGGACGACCGCGATAGCCGCCTCGATGCCGCTCGAACGCTCCTTGCAGATAGCCGAGGTCGCCGGTATCGGAATCGAAGAGGCTGGCATTGATTCCCAGTCGCGCCTCAGCGATACCTGGCAAGGCGATCGCCCCGGTCGCGCCCGCTGCCACACCGAGAAACTGCCGCCGTTTCACGGTCGCAGCCTCCTCTCCTTCATCAACGGCTCGGCTCTGCAGCCTTCGGTAGCGCCTACTCACCGCCACCGCACGAACAATCTCCTCCACGGAGGGCCCGTAGACCTCTGCCAGCAGCTCGTGCCACACCGGTGTCGGCAGACGGCGCTCGGTCTCCCAGCGCTTCAGGTTCTCCGGATCGAACCACCGGCCGCCCTGGGCTTCCTGTATCGCCAGGGCCTGCTCATCACGTGTGAGCCCGAATGATTCGCGGATCCCTCTCAGCATGGCGCCGATGCCGTGCGGTTCCATGCCCACCCCCAAGCGTCCGACAGTCCCGAGCCCATTCCTGGCCCCCCAAAATGGCCCCCACGCGAAAACGCACCCCTCGATGGCACCGGACCGCCCTCACGTAGATGAGTTGACTGGGCTTCAGCCGAACCACGGACAGAAAAGGGATCCCCCGCCTCCCAGCTCGCTACGCCTCAACCCCGGTTCCGAAGTTCGCCGAAGGCCTCGCAGTGGGAGCAGTCCAGCCCGGGACCGGCAGCGGAGTCGGCAGAGAGCAACACACCTAGTGCGTTTCACCCAGAGAAAGAGAGTCACCATGCCCGACCGACAGAACACGACCCAGGACGAAGCGAACGACCTGATGCCCATCGAGATCGGTGACGTGGCCGAGCTGACCCAGGGACAGGGTGGCGGCAGCAGCGAGGACAAGCGTCGCGCCTACAACTGACCAACCAGCCTGGTGCGGCCTCACCACGGGGCCGCACCACGCCCCGGACCATGGAGGAACCGGTGATCTTCGGAGGCTTCAGCAGCCCGCACAAGCCCCACCCCCGGCTGAGCGGAGCAAACCCCGTCGCAGCTCGGTCCCGAACGTGGCAGCTGGGCGGTCCAGCCCGTTCGGCGACGGACGAGACCGGTCGCCGTCATGTACTCGTCCTCGGGCTCTGTGGTGCCACCAGCTCCGAAATTCAGTGTCTGGCCGGTCGCAGGCTGCCGGATGACGTGGGATGGCGATGGCCCGGCTCCTACACGGTCGTGGAAGAAACCGAGACCGGTGTGGCCGTACATGCGGACCCGGCCGCCAGTCGCCCCGTCTACGCCGCTGCCCACCAGGGTGGTTGGGCATGGTGCACGTCGGCCCGGGCACTGGCGTCACTCATCGATGCCCCCGTGGACGCCCAGCGGCTGGTGTGCTCGGTCTTGCTGCCATCGGTACCCGCTCTGGCCGGCAGAAGGACCTTCTTCGCGAAAGTCGAGCAGCTGCCGCCCGGCAGCCGAGTCGAGTTGCCGGCCAATGGCGGCAGCCCCAGGTGTACAACCTTGTGGCACCCCGGGGTCGACGCTGCCGGGCTGCCTACCCACCGTCTGCGTAGTGCACTGACCGAGTCCGTGGCGCTACGAGTGACAGCCGCCCCCGACCTGTCGTGCGACCTGTCCGGAGGGTTGGACTCGACCTCGATCGCCGTACTTGCAGCGTACGCATCGCCCCGCTCCGGGCGTCTCAATGCCGTCACTGTCCATCCCGAGGACGACACCTCCGGTGCGGATGTGCACTACGCGCGTATGACAGCCGATGCGCATGGAGACCGCATCGCCCATCACCTGTTGCCGATGACAGCGCGACACCTGCCGTACACCCGGATCACCGCGGTGACAGCCACCGATGAACCGGCCCCCTCCGTTCTCACTCAGGCCCGTCTGACCGGCCAGCTCCGCTGGGTGCGGACGAACCTCGGCAGTCATACACACCTCACGGGCGACGGCGGCGACAGCGTTCTGTTCCAGCCACCCATTCACCTCGCCGACCTCATACGCGACCGCCGCTGGAGGCAAGCAGTCGGCGAGGCCTTCGACTGGGCTCGCCTGCGACACGGCACGGTCCTGCCGCTTCTGCGCGATGCCTCTCGGGCCGCCAGGACCAGCCGCCGAGACGCCCTTGTTCATCTCGCCGACGTGGTCGGCACACGTGACCGATACGACCACGGGTGCGTCCGCTGGTTCCCCCTTCTTCCATTCCCCGCCTGGGCCGAACCGAAAGCTCAGCGCCTGCTGGGCCAAGCGGCACGCGAGGCGGTCAGTGCACCGGACACGCTGCCCGGTACAGACAGCTCCGTGCGAGTCCTGGTGGACGAGATCCGTGAAGTCGCCCGTACGGCAGCAGCAGACGCCGAGCTTGCCGCCTCCTGCGGAATCGATCTGCAAAACCCTTTCCTGGACTCCACGGTGATGGACACCGTGCTCCGAACACCACTCGCCCAACGGCCACCACTTCATGCCTACAAGCCGCTGCTGAGCGGGGCGATGGCAGGCCTTCTCCCACCAGCCGTAGCCGCCCGCACCACCAAGGGCAGCTTCGATGCTGACCACTACGCCGGCTTGCGCGCCAACCTGCCCGACCTCCTTGCCCTCGCCGACGGCTACTTGGCCAGTCTCGGCCTGATCGACCCGATCTCCCTGGGCCGCGCCCTGTACGGGGCTGCCACGGGCATCCCCATGCCGCTGGCGACCCTTGAACAAGCTCTGGCCGCCGAGGCATGGCTGGTCGCCCACCACCGCGACGCCCCACCTGCCTGGACGATTGGGCACGTCAGGAGCACACGTGATTGAGCTGCCCCGCTTTGCCACCGCCCCAGCCCAGGTCCGAGCCCTCGATTTCCGGCACGTGGTCGTCCTCGTCCACTACCGCAATGGCCAAGTCCTATGTCTCCCGCCCGCCGGAGCAGGACTATGGCGCGACGCTGCTGCCACTGGGCGCCTGGACCGCATACCCCCGGGACTCGCCACCCGCCTACTCACCGCCGGTCTTCTTACCCCGACCACTTCACCCACACCGTGGTCAGCGCCCCTGATCGCGAAGTCCGCCACCGCGAGCTGGGGAAGTGCGGAACACCCCGCCGGAGCGGCTCGACCCGCCGCCACCCGCACCTCCACTGCGGCCGCAGCTGCGGCCGCTCTGGCCGTGGTCCTCGCGACAACTCGACTCGGCAGCCGCAGCGCCGCCATGTACCGCATCACGACCATGATCCGGAGTGCGTTGTCAATCTGCCGCCGCCCCGCCACCCCCGAGCAGGCAGAGGCCGCCGTACTCGCCGTCCGCCGGGTCGGCTGGTACTCACCGGCAAGAACCGCTTGTCTGGAGGAGTCCGCCGCCTCCGTGCTCCTGCTCGCCTCTCGGCGTCTGTCCGCCACCTGGTGCCACGGTGTCGCACCGGACCCCATCAGGCTTCACGCCTGGGTGCAGACTGGCGATGGAGCCCCTGTCGCCGAGCCGCCGTCGACGCTCGCCTATACGCCCACACTCACCATTGGAGGCCGCCATCAGCACCTGCCCTGACCCGATCCTCTGGATCGGCACCGACACCTGCGCTCTCGGCCCCTACCGCGCCGACCTCGTCGAAACCTACTGGCGCTGGGAGCAGGACCCCGCTCTCCTCGTCGGCTATGGCCGCCAAGCACCCGAATCCCTCGAAGCACGCACGGAAGGCATGGCACACCAACTCCGGGGCGAGAACATCCGCTTCACCATCTACCAACTGGACAAGGGTGAACCCACCCCGGTGGGGGTCGCCAGCCTTCTGCCGGACCACGCTGTCCGCACCGCCGAGTACGTCGTCATGCTCGCCGCCGAAGCCCGTGGACGAGGGCTCGGAGCCCTGGCCACCCGACTGACCCTCGACTACGCCTTCCACATCACCAACTTGCGCATGGTCTGGCTCAAGGTCCTCGCCCCGAACAAGGCAGGCATCCGTGCCTACGAGAAGGCGGGATTCCGCACAGTCGGCGCTCTCCGTGAAGCCGGGTACTGGCTCGGGCAGACGTGCGACGAAGTCATCATGGATGCCACCGCGGGAGACTTCGAGGGCCCTTCAGTCGTGACGTGCATGGTGCGCAGCTAGAGGTTGCCCCGTCCGGGTTTGTACGCGTCACGGGCCAGGCCCACAAAGTACCCGTCCCACGGGCTGATGGCCCCTACTCGGGTGCGGCTCCGAACTTGGTCGAGCAGTAGATCCCGAACCCCGCCGAGCTGCTGAAGCCGCCCAGCGAGCTGAGGCTGAGCACCCGCCCGGACCGCTGGCCGCGCATCACCGGAAGCACCGCGCGGCTGACGTTGAGCAGACCGAAGACGTTGGTGTCGTACACCGCACGGACGGCGGCGTCCGTAGCCTCCTCCACCGCACCCAGCAGACCCCGTCCCGCGTTGTTGACCAGGACGTCGATCGTGCCGAAGGTGTCGACGGCGACGGACACCGCCGTACGGGCCTGGGCCTCGTCGGTGACGTCGAGGGCGAGCGGGAGCAGGCGGCCCTCGTACCCGGGCAGTGCCGAGGAGACGGTTTCGGGCTCACGGGCGGTGGCGACGACGTTGTACCCGCGGTCGAGGGCCTGGCGGGCGATCTCCCGGCCGAAACCGAGAGCGAAGCGCCGGTGAGGAAACATGTGGTCATGCGTACTCCTTGGCAGGAAGGACGAGGGATGGAGGCGGCGAACCGTGCGTCGTCCCTGGCGGGTGGGGGTCGTGCTTCCCATGCTCGGCGCGTCCGGGGCGGTCATCCAGGGAAGGATCTACCTAGGAACAGCTGTCCGATGCCGTCTTCGCGCCCACTCCGGTGATCGCCGCACGGTCGACCCCGAGTTCGCGTGCCAGGGCGTCGTCCGTCCACTCCAGCATCGTGGCGCGGGTGAGCGAGCCGGTGTACGAGGTCATCTGCACCGCGAGCCCGTCGAGCAGCGCGGTCAGCCGCCACGCCGCCGCTGCCGGGTCCGCGCAGGAGAACTCGCCCCGCTCGACGCCCTCCGCGACGACCTCGGCCAGCGCGGCCTTCCACTGCTGGTCGAGCCCGCGGGTCACCTCCCGCAGCGCCGGGTCCCGCAGCGCCGCCGACCAGCCCTCGATCCACAGCCGCCAGCCCTTGGCCTGTCCGGTCGGCGCGTACCAGCGGACCGCCGCGCGCAGCCGCTGTACGGCGGTGGTGCGGCGCCCGAGCACTCCACGGAGCTGGGCGAGGTCGGCCTCGGCGGCATGGTGGAACGCGGCCGCGACGAGCCTCTCCTTGGTCGAGAAGTGGTAGAGCACCAGCGCGTTGCTCACCCCGAGAGCCGCGGCCACATCGGCGATCCGCACTGCGGGCACCCCCCGCGCCTCGATCTGCTCGACGGCTGCGCGCAGCAGCTCCTCGCGCCGCTCCTCCACGCTCAACCGGACTCTCGCCATACCGTCACCCTAGGCCGGAGCGCCGGGCCCCCGGACCTCCCGTGCGCTGTCCGCCGTGCGCCGTACGGCGATGACGTTGTCGGTGACCGTCGCGGTCCGGCCGTCAGGCCCGGTGGCGGTCCGCCGGGGCGCGTGGCACCGCTCGGTGTGCCAGCCGTCATCGAGTCGCAGGGAGGCCAACACCTCGGCGGGCGAGGGGAATTGCACGTCCTCACCGGCCCGCCAGGACCATGGGGCCACCGAAGCGTGCTCCACCACGATCAGCAGACCGCCCGGCGCCACCGCACGGGCGGCACGGCGCAGCACCTCATCGCGGGGGATCTCGACCGGGGTGTGGAAGTAACTGGCACTGACCAGGTCGAAGGAGCCGTCGGGGAACGTCCTGGCCAGGTCGTGCCGGTCGGGGTGGACCCGGTCGGCCACACCGGCGGCCTCGGCCCCGGCGGCGACCCGGCCCAGGGCCGTGGCGGAGACGTCGACCGCGGTGACGTCCCACCCGCGTGCGGCGAGCCAGAGCGCGTCGCCGCCGTGCCCGCAGCCCAGGTCCAGGGCGGTCTTCGGAGCGGGGGCCAGGGCGGGGACGAGTTCGGCCAGGACCGCGTTGGGCCTGGTGCCCCATTGCGGCGGAAGACCGGCATAGTGGCGCTCCCAGAAGGATGTGGAGTCGGTGGTGGTGGGCGTGGTGGCGCTCTCCGGGGTGCTGCGGTCTGCGGCGCTGTTCATGGGCACGGCCTCTCTGCTGGGGGTGGGCTGCGCGGCCTGTGGTGAGGACAGTGCGCCGTCCACCGGCGGAGTTGCAAAGGTTCATGCCGTTTCGGCATCTTGGAGACATGGGCACCAAGGGCGCGGACGCAAAGGGCACAGGCGCCAAGGGCACGGACGCCAAAGGCATGAGCGCCAGGGGCGCGGGCACCGCGAAGAAGGACGTGCTGGACGCGGTCGGGCCGCGGCTGCGGGAGTTGCGGCGCAGGCGCGGCCTGACGCTGGCCGAGCTGGCCGAGCGGACCGGGATCAACGGGAGCACCCTCTCCCGTCTCGAATGCGGTGACCGCAGACCGACCCTGGAGCTGTTGCTGCCGCTCGCGGAGATCTACGCGGTCCCTCTCGACGAACTGGTCGGGGCGCCGCGCACCGGCGATCCGCGCATCCATGTCCAGCCGGTCACCCGGGACGGCATGACGTACGTACCGCTCAGCCGTCCCGGCGGTGTGCAGGCCCACAAGCTGCTCATCCCGCCCCGGCCCGGTGTCGAGCCCGAGCTGAAAACGCACGCGGGGTTCGAATGGGTCTATGTGCTCGCCGGACGGCTGCGGCTGATCCTGGGCGAGCAGCGTCTGGCCCTGAAGGCCGGTGAGGCGGCCGAGTTCGACACCCATGTACCGCACTGGCTCGGCTCGGACGACGACCGGACGGTGGAACTGCTCGTACTCTTCGGGCACCAGGGCGAGCGGGCCCACCTCAAGGCCCGCACCGGCTGACACCGCCGGACCTGCCGCGGCCTCACCGCCGAACCTGCCACGGCCTCACCGCCGGACCTGCCACGGCCTCACCGCCGGACCCGCCACGGCCTCACCGCCCCTGCCACAGCCTCCTGTCCTGCGTGCTGTCCGACGTACTGCCCGTCGTCCTGTCCGCCGTCAGGATGCGGTGGATCAGCCGGGCGCCCGCCCGTGCGGTGCGGCGGTCGGCGTCGAGGCCCGGGTTCAGTTCGGCGACATCGACCAGCAGGGGAGCCCCGCCGGCTGCCACGCGGGCGCAGACATGCTCGATGATCTCCATCTGTACGCCGTAGGCGGCCGGGGCGCTGACCCCGGGAGCCGCACCGGCCGGAAGCACATCGAGGTCGATGCTGAGATGGACGATGTCGCAACTCGCCAGGAACGCGTCGACGAACGCGTCCACGCGCGGCAGGTCGAACATCCGGCAGTGGGTGTCCGGCAGGTACCGCACGCCGAGCCGGTCGGCGGTGCGGAACAGCCGCTCGGTGTTGCTCGGCTGACTCACGCCGAGCACCCAGTAGTTCAGCTCCGCACCGCGCTGCTGCTCGGCGTGTGCCATCTGCAGGAACGGTGTGCCGGAGCTGGGCTGTACGTCGTCGCGCAGGTCGAAGTGGGCATCGAGGTTCAGTACGCCGAGACGGCCGCCCTCACGCACCGCGCGGGTACCGGCCAGCCCGATGTAACTGCCGTACGCCACCTCGTGGCCGCCGCCGAGCACCACCACCGGGTGGCCGCCGTCGACGAGCGGGGTGATCACCTGGCCCAGGCGGTGCTGCCCCTCTTCGAGGTGACC
Organism: Streptomyces sp. NPDC054757; assembly: GCF_053612185.1. Taxonomy (NCBI): domain Bacteria; kingdom Bacillati; phylum Actinomycetota; class Actinomycetes; order Kitasatosporales; family Streptomycetaceae; genus Streptomyces; species Streptomyces sp. NPDC054757. Next base: position 340,606 of record NZ_JBSHBW010000004.1, on the reverse strand, counting down.
GTCGGCCACTTCGATGTCACCGATGTCCAGCGCGCGCAGCGGCCTCGGAAGCGCCATGGGCCCGAGGGCGGCGCGCAGTTCGGCCGGTCCTTCCGCCGCCCCCTGGCGGCCCTTGTTCCGGCGGACGCCCTCGTCGCTGCGGAAACCGACGAACGCCACGTCGCCCGGTTCCGCGTGGCCGGCACCGAGGCCGACCACATGGTGCCAGCGCAGGTTGTCGTCCCCGGGCCCGTCGTCACGGCCCGTCCAGGGTGCGGGGGCCACGTCCACGGCCGACGGCGGCATCAGGACCGACGTCGACTGCGGTGTCCGGGGCGACGCAGGTGTCCGGACCGACTGCGGTGTCGGGGCCGTCGGCGGTGTCTGGACCGACCGCGGTGTCCGGGTCGCCGTCACCGGCCGTCCTCCTCGGTCATCGGAATGCGTACGCCACGGTCGCGCGCCACGGACGCGGCGTGGTCGTAGCCGGCGTCCACATGACGGATGACACCCATGCCGGGGTCGTTGGTCAGCACCCGGGAGAGCTTCTGGGCGGCGAGTTCGGTGCCGTCGGCGATGCAGACCTGGCCGGCGTGGATGGAGCGGCCCATGCCGACGCCCCCACCGTGGTGGATGGAGACCCAGGACGCACCGGACGAGGTGTTCACCAGGGCGTTGAGCAGCGGCCAGTCGGCGATGGCGTCGGAGCCGTCGAGCATCGACTCGGTCTCGCGGTACGGCGAGGCGACGGAGCCGGAGTCGAGGTGGTCGCGGCCGATGGCGACCGGGGCGGACAGCTCGCCGGATGCGACCATCTCGTTGAACCGCAGTCCGGCGCGGTGGCGCTCGCCGTAGCCGAGCCAGCAGATACGGGCGGGCAGGCCCTCGAAGGAGACGCGCTCCCCGGCCATCTTGAGCCAGCGGTGCAGGTGCTCGTTCTCCGGGAACAGCTCCATGATGGCCTTGTCGGTGGCCGCGATGTCCTCGGGGTCGCCGGAGAGCGCGGCCCAGCGGAACGGGCCGAGGCCTTCCTCGAACAGCGGGCGGATGTGCGCCGGGACGAAGCCGGGGAAGTCGAAGGCGCGGGCGTAACCCGCCTTGCGGGCCTCGTCGCGGATGGAGTTGCCGTAGTCGAAGACCTCGGCGCCCGCGTCCAGGAAGCCGACCATGGCCTCGACGTGCCGGGCCATGGAGGCGCGGGAGCGCTCGGTGAAGTCGGCCGGGTCCTTGGCCGCCAGCTCGTGCCACTCCGCCAGGCTCACGCCGGCGGGCAGGTAGGCCAGCGGGTCGTGCGCGGAGGTCTGATCGGTGACGATGTCGAGGGGCGCGCCCCGCCTGAGCAGCTCGGGGAAGACGTCGGCGGCGTTGCCCGCCAGGCCGATGGAGAGCGGCTTGCGGGCGTCGCGGGCCTCGGTGGCGAGGCGGAGCGCGTGGTCGATGTCGTCGGCCGCGACGTCGAGGTAGCGGTGGGCGATACGGCGCTCGATACGGGTGGGGTCGACGTCGACGCAGATCGCGACGCCGTCGTTCATCGTCACGGCGAGCGGCTGAGCGCCGCCCATGCCGCCGAGCCCGGCGGTCAGGGTGATCGTCCCGGCCAGGGTGCCGCCGAACTTCTTGCGGGCGACGGCGCCGAACGTCTCGTACGTGCCCTGCAGAATGCCCTGGCTGCCGATGTAGATCCAGGAACCGGCCGTCATCTGCCCGTACATGGTCAGCCCGCGCGCCTCCAGGGAGCGGAACTCCTCCCAGTTGGCCCAGTCGCCGACCAGGTTGGAGTTGGCGATCAGCACGCGCGGCGCCCACTCGCTGGTGCGCATGACGCCGACCGGCTTGCCCGACTGCACCAGCAGCGTCTCGTCGTCCTTGAGCGTCTTCAGGGTGCGGACGATGGCGTCGTACGCGGGCCAGTTACGGGCGGCCTTGCCGGTGCCGCCGTAGACGACCAGGTTCTCCGGGTGCTCGGCGACCTCGGGGTCGAGGTTGTTCATGAGCATCCGCAGCGCGCCTTCCTGCTGCCAGCCGAGGCAGGTCAGTTCGGTGCCGCGGGGTGCCTGGACGGTCCGGGGGCGGGCCTCCGGGGAAACGCTGGTCATTGAGACTCCTGGGGGGAGGTCTGAGTGGGGAGCGCCGGTGGTGCGGTACCGGCGTGCTCTCCCATGACAGGCGGCGGGCGGGAGCCGGGCCAGTGCTTACGCCCCGGTTTCTCGGATCCGAGACCGTGAAGGGGGCTCGCCTATAGTTTTCGGGCGGGGGACAAGGGGCGGACGGGCTGGTGACAGGGATGGCGGACGGCTTGGCCGTGAGCACTGCGGGGCTGGCCCGGCTGTACGGGGAGCGCACGGCCGCCGGCACACCGGCGTACCAGCGGATCAAGGACCTGGTGGCGGAGCAGATCCGCAGCGGGCGCTGGCGGGAGGGCGACGCGCTGCCGTCGGAGAGCCAGTTCGTCGCCTCGCTCGGACTGTCCCGGATGACGGTCAACCGCGCACTGCGGGAGCTTGCGGCGCAGGGGCTGATCCGCCGGGTGATGGGCGTGGGCAGCTTCGTGGCCCTGGCCAAGGGGAGTTCGGGCCTGGTCGAGGTGCAGAACATCGCCGAGGAGGTCCGCCGCCGGGGCCACCGCTACGGCGCCCGGGTGCTGTCGGTCCGCGCCGAGCCCGCCGACCGCAGGGCAGGCGCCGAACTCGGGGTCGCCGCCGGGCGACCCGTCTTCCGCTCCCGGGTCCTGCACAGCGAGAACGGCGTGGTCATCCAGCTGGAGGACCGCTACGTCAACCCGGCCTTCGCGCCCGGGTATGCGGAGCAGGACTTCACCGAGCGGACTCCGTTCGCCTTCCTCTCCGCTGTCGCACCGCTCGACCGCGGGGAGCACATCGTGGAGGCGGTGCTGCCCGACGCCGAGGAGTGCGCCCTGCTCGGCGTCGCCGCGTCTGAGCCCTGCCTGCTCGTCCACCGTCGTACCTGGTCGCGGGGTGCCCTGGTGAGCATCGCGCGCCTGCTGCATCCCGGCTCGCGCTATCGGCTGGAAGGCGCCTTCGAGCCGGAGGGACCGGCCTGATCCGCCTGGCCTGTGCGAGCCACCTGACCCGTCTGGGCCGTCTGGGGTGTGCGCCCCCTCTGGGCCGTCTGGCCTGTGGGACCCGTCTGGGGCGTCTGGCCTGTGCGACCCACCTGCCCTGCCTGACCCGTCTGCCCCGCCTGGCCCGTCTGCCCCGCCTGCCCCGTCCGGGGCGTCTGGCCTGTGCGACCCACCTGACCCATCTGCCCCGCCTGGCCCGTCTGCCCCGCGGGCGCCCGGCCGGATACGGCGGACGTCAGCCGGGACGCGCCCTGCTGGAGGGCGTCGCGCACCTCGTCGGGGCCGTGCGGGCTGTGGTGGGTGTGCCAGGTGGTGCTGAGCGCCGCGACGGGGCGCCCGTGGTGGTCGAAGGCCGCCACCCCGAGCGAGCGGAAGCCCCGGGAGACCAGCTCGGTCTCCTCCGACCAGCCGCGTTCCCGGTCCCGGGCCAGCAGACCGAGCAGCTCCGTCAGTGACCGCGGCCCCTTCCCCGTACGGGTGATGAGGTCGCCGGGGCGTGAGAAGAGCGCCCGTACCTGCGCCTCGGTGGAGTGGGCGAGGATGGCGCGGCCGTTGGCCGTGAGATGGGCGGGCAGCCGTACGCCGATATCGGTGACGAGGCCGGCCTCCACATCGCCCGAACGCCCCGCGGACGGGCGTTCCTTGAGCAGATAGACCGTCTCGGCGCCGTGCAGGATCCCGAGGTGCACGGTCTGGCCGAGCCGGGCGGCGAGCGTGTGCAGCACGGGGCGGGCGAGCCGCTCCAGGGGCTCGTGGCGCAGATAGGCGGAGCCGATCTCGAAGGCGGCCATCCCGAGGCCGTACGCCTGTTCCTCCGGGAGGTAGGTGACGAATCCGCGCTCGGCGAGCACCGCGAGGATGTGGTACGCGGAGGAGCGCGGGATGCCCAGGTCGCGGGCGATGGCGGCGGTCTTCACCGGTCCCGAGCGCCCGGCCAGATGGACCAGGATGTCCAGCGCGCGGCCCACCGCGGGCGAAGTGCTCGACACCGGGCCGGTCGGTGCGGCGCCCTGCTCATTCACTCTGCTCACCCACCTTGCTCAGCCACCTTGCTCACCCACCCTGTTCACTCACTGGATCACCCCTTGACATCACCTGTATATACAGGAATATACAGGGTGCTCCCCGCGGTGCGCGGCGCTCAGGGATTCACTCAGGGGCTCCACTCACGGCTCCACTCACGGCTTCACTCACGGCTCCGGAGAGTCCCCACTCCGGCCTCCCCTCCCCCAAGCGTCCCGCACCCCCGTCACCGCTGGTCCCACCAAGGGAGGACACAGTTGTCCACCGAAAAGGCGACGCTGAGCCGAGGGCTCAACTCCCGGCACATCCGCTTCATCGCACTGGGTTCGGCCATCGGCACCGGACTCTTCTACGGGTCGTCCGAATCCATCAGAGCAGCCGGGCCTGCCGTGCTCCTGGCCTATCTGATCGGCGGCGCCGCCGTCTTCCTCGTCCTGCGGTCGCTCGGCGAGATGGCCGTACGCTCCCCGTGCGCCGGCTCCTTCGGCGAGTACGCCACGAAGCATCTCGGCCCGCTGGCCGGCTTCACCACGGGGTGGACCTACGCCTTCGAGATGGTCATCGTCTGTATCGCGGACATCACCGCGGTCGGCGTCTACATGGGCTTCTGGTTCCCCGGTGTGCCGCGCTGGATCTGGGTGCTGGCCGCCGTCCTCGTCATCGGCGCGCTCAATCTCGTCAGCGTCAAGGTCTTCGGTGAGCTGGAGTTCTGGCTCTCCCTGGTGAAGATCGTCGCCATCGCCGCGATGATCATCGGGGGCATCGCCGTGATCGTCTTCGGCCTCGGCAGCGGGAGCGAGCACGTGGGCGTGTCGAACCTCTGGGACAACGGCGGCTTCTTCGCCCATGGCGTCCACGGCTTCGTCATCTCCTTCGCCGTGGTCATGTTCGCCTTCGGCGGCACCGAGATCATCGGCGTCACGGCAGGTGAGGCGGACTCCCCGGAGAAGACCATCCCGAGCGCCGTGAACTCCATCCCGGTGCGCATCATCCTCTTCTACGTCCTGACCCTCGCCGTGATCATGTCCGTCAACCCCTGGCAGCACGTCGGCACCACGGGCAGCCCCTTCGTGCAGATCTTCACCGGCGTCGGCCTCAAGTCGGCCGCCGCCGTACTGAACGCCGTCGTCCTCACCGCGGCCCTCTCCGCGATCAACAGCGACATCTTCGCGGCGGGCCGCATGATGTTCGGCCTGGCGGAGCGCGGTCAGGGCCCCGCGGTGATGCGCAGGCTCAGCCGCAACGGCGTGCCCTGGGTGACCACCCTCAACATGATCGGAGCGCTGCTCCTCGGCGTCCTGATGAACTACCTGATGCCGGGCAAGGTCTTCCTGATCATCTCCTCGATCGCCACCTTCGCCACGGTCTGGGTGTGGCTGATGATCCTGCTGACCCAGGTGAAGGCCCGCCGGGACATGTCCCGCGATGAGCAGTCCGCGCTGCGGTTCCCCGTCCCCTGGTGGCCGTACGGGCAGATCGCCGCCATCGTCTTCATGGCCGGCGTCCTGGTGGTGCTCGGCTTCTACGGGAGCACCCGCGTCGCCCTGGTCGTCGGCGTCGTATGGCTGGCGCTGCTCGCGGGCATCCACACTCTCTGGGTGGGCCCGCGCCTCGCCGCCCGGCCGGATCCCGACTCCGCCCGGCCGGATCCCGACTCCACCGCGCAGCCGGATCCGGACTCCGCCGCCCGGCCGCGTACGGACGAGGTGGCGGCGCCCGGGACGGGGACCGCCACGGCGGGCCCGCGGTAACCGACGGGCGCCAGGACAGCCGCGTCCGGGATACCGGACCGCACGGTGCCACCCGGCCGTGTCTGGTATCCCGGACACATCTCTCCTGCCACCTGTCGCGTCTCCCCCCTGACATGCGGCTTCATGGAGACATGAACATTGTTGTAGGGATCGGCCCTCTCTCCGCCGAAGATGTCGTCTCCGTCGCACGCCACGGCGCCCGCGTCGAGCTCTCGCCGGAAGCGCTCAAGGAGATCGCACGCAGCCGCGAGGTGATCGAGGGCCTCGCCGACGACGTGGTCCCCCACTACGGCGTCTCCACCGGCTTCGGTGCCCTTGCCACCCGGCACATCCCCACCGAATCGCGCGCCCAGCTCCAGCGCAGCCTGGTGCGTTCGCACGCCGCCGGTTCGGGCCCCGAGGTGGAGCGCGAGGTGGTGCGCGCCCTCCTACTGCTGAGGCTGTCCACGCTGGCCACCGGCCGTACCGGCGTACGCACGGAGACCGCCGAGGCGTACGCGGCGCTGCTCAACGCCGGTCTCACCCCGATCGTCCACGAGTACGGCTCGCTGGGCTGCTCCGGTGACCTCGCGCCGCTGGCGCACTGCGCGCTCGCCGTCATGGGTGAGGGCGAGGTACGGGACGCGGAGGGCGTACGCAAACCGGCCGGCGAAGCACTGGCCGATGCGGGCCTCACCCCGGTCACCCTGCACGAGAAGGAGGGCCTCGCCCTCATCAACGGCACCGACGGCATGCTCGGCATGCTCGTGCTGGCCGCACACGACCTGCGGAAGCTGCTGCGCACCGCCGACATCGCCGCCGCGATGAGCGTCGAGGGCCAGCTGGGCACCGACGCCGTCTTCGCCGCCGACCTCCAGGCGCTGCGCCCGCACCCGGGCCAGGCCGACAGCGCGGCGAATCTGCGCGCGCTGATGGCCGGTTCCGGCATCGTCGCCAGCCACCGCGGCCCGGAGTGCACCCGGGTGCAGGACGCGTACTCGCTGCGCTGTTCCCCGCAGGTGCACGGCGCGGCCCGCGACACTCTCACCCACGCCGAGACCGTCGCATCCCGCGAGCTCGCCAGCGCCATCGACAACCCGGTGGTGACCCACGACGGCCGGGTGGAGTCCAACGGCAACTTCCACGGCGCACCCGTCGCCGCCGTCCTGGACTTCCTCGCCATCTCCGCCGCCGATGTGGCCTCGGTCTCCGAGCGGCGCACCGACCGCTTCCTCGATGTGGCCCGTAACAACGGTCTGAACCCGTTCCTCGCCGACGACCCGGGCGTCGACTCCGGCCACATGATCGCGCAGTACACACAGGCCGCGATCGTCTCCGAGCTCAAGCGGCTGGCCGCGCCCGCATCGGTCGACTCCATCCCCTCCAGCGCCATGCAGGAGGACCACGTCTCGATGGGCTGGTCCGCCGCCCGCAAGCTGCGCCGCGCGGTCGACGGGCTCACCCGTGTCCTCGCCGTCGAGATCTACACCGCGGCCCGCGCGCTCGACCTGCGGGCACCGCTGACCCCGGCGGCCGGCACCGGCGCGGTGCTCGGCGGACTGCGCGAAACGGTCGAGGGCCCCGGCCCGGACCGCTGGCTCGCCCCCGAGATCGAGGCGGCCGTGCGCTATGTCGCGGAGGGCGCCGCCGTGGCCGCAGCGGAGTCGGCGGTCGGCCGGCTCAGCTGACGCAGCGGCTCAGCTGACGCGGCGGCGCGGCTCACGCGGCGGCCCGGCTCACGCGGACGGCTCAGCTGAGGCGGGCGCCCGTACGGAGCGACGACGGCCGGGCGGCTCGGGCAGCCCGGCAGGCAGTAGCGGCGGCACGGGCAGCCCGGGCAGAGGCGGGCGCCCCACGCCGTACGGAGGGCCGGCACCCGGCGTGCTCACACGCTGCGGGCCGGCCCTTCCTCCATGCCCGCCGGCGCCTCCAGCACACCGCCCACCCGGCGGGTCAACTCCCTTGCGGTACGCAGGACATGGCCCGCGATCCGCTCCCGCTCCTCCAGCCCGACGGCGGCCCCCGGAAAGGTGACAGCGACGCCCGCGATCGGGTGGGCGCCGTGGTCGAGCACGGCGGCGGCGACGGAGGAGAAGCCCTCGGTGACCTCCCCCTCCTCCGTCGCGTAACCGCGCCGCCGCACCTCGACCAGCAGGTGATGGAGCGCCGACAGGGAGTTCGGCCCGGTCTCGTTACGCGAGACGAACGCCGACGCGTCGGGGAAGAGGGCGCGCACCTGCGCCCGCGAGAGCCGCGCCAGGACGGCCCGGCCACTGGCGGTGAGGTGGGCGGGAAGCCGTACCCCCACATCGCTGACCAGCGGCGCCCGGCCCGGTGCGCGCTCCTCGATCACGTACAGCACCTCGCGCCCGTGCAGCAGCGCGAGGTGCGCGTTGTGCCCGCTGCGGTCGACGAGCTGCGCGAGCGGCAGCCTGGCCAGCCGCTCGAAGGGGGCCTGCCTGCTGTAGCCCGAAGCGAGTTCGAAGGCGCTGACGCCCAGCCCGTAACGGCGCTCCTCCGTCAGATGGACGACGAAGTCCTCGCGGGCGAGCGTGTCGAGCAGGTGGTACGTCGTGGACCGGGGCAGCCCCACATCGCGGCTGATGGCGGCGGCGGGCACCGGACCGGCCTGACGTGCGAGATAGCGCAGGACAGCAAGTACCTGGGCGGCGGCGGGCACAGTGGACATGCCGCGAGCGTACGCGCGCCACGCACCGGGCCGCGCACGTCGCCGCCGTACACGCCGCCCCCGCCACGGCCGCCACCCCACCCGCCGCACCATGTCTGGGATGCCAGACAGTAGGTACGCTGCCACCGTGGCGGGACGGTCTCCGGCTGGGGCTTCATGGAGACATGGCACACGCGACCACCACCCTCGTCACGAACATCGGCAGCCTGGTCACGAACGACCCCTCGCTCGGTGCCGGCCCCCTGGGCCTGCTCCGCGACGCCGCCGTCCTGATCGAGGGCGCGGACATCGCCTGGGCCGGGCCCGCCGCCACGGCCCCGGCGGCGGACCACCGCGTCGACGCCCAGGGGCGCGCCGTCATCCCGGGCTTCGTCGACTCGCACAACCACCTGGTCTTCGCGGGTGACCGCACCGAGGAGTTCAACGCCCGTATGTCGGGCCGCTCCTACACCGCGGGCGGCATCCGCACCACCGTCGCCGCCACCCGCGCGGCGAGCGACCAGGAGCTGAGCGCTACCCTGGCCCGCCACCTCGCCGAGGCGCTCCGGCAGGGAACGACCACGGTCGAGACGAAGTCCGGTTACGGTCTCACCCCCGAGCACGAGGCCCGTGCGCTGCGGGTGGCGAGGGAGCACACGGACGAAGTGACGTTCCTGGGCGCGCACATCGTCCCGCCCGAGTACGCCGACGACCCCGCGGGGTACGTCGGTCTGGTCACCGGCCCGATGCTGGAGGCGTGCGCCCCGTACGCCCGCTGGATCGACGTCTTCTGCGAGCAGGGCGCCTTCGACGGCGACCAGGCCCGTGCGATCCTCACCGCCGGTACGGCCAGGGGCCTCATCCCCCGCGTGCACGCCAACCAGCTCGGCCACGGCCCCGGGGTCCAGCTCGCCGTCGAACTCGGCGCCGCATCAGCGGACCACTGCACCCACCTGACCGACGCCGACGTCGACGCCCTCGCCCAGGGCGGCACCGTCGCCACCCTGCTGCCCGGCTGCGAGTTCTCCACCCGCGCCGCCTACCCCGACGCCCGGCGGCTCCTCGACGCCGGCGCCACCCTCGCCCTGTCCACCGACTGCAACCCGGGCTCCTCCTTCACCAGCTCCATGCCCTTCTGTATCGCCATCGCCGTACGGGAGATGGGCATGACCCCCGACGAAGCCCTCTGGGCCGCCACCGCCGGAGGAGCCCGCGCCCTGCGCCGCGACGACATCGGCCGCCTCACCCCCGGCGCCCGCGCGGACCTCGCCCTCCTCGACGCCCCCTCCCCTGTCCATCTCGCCTACCGGCCCGGCGTACCCCTGATCTCCGCCGTGTGGCAGGCGGGCCGGCGCCACCCGGGCACCGCGTGAACGGCGGCCCGCCGCGCGCCGCACGACCGCATGACCACGTGACCGCCTGACCGAGGACCGCAGGACCGCACGACCGCACGACCGCACGACCGCACGACCGCACGACCGCACGACCGCACGACCGCACGACCGCACGACCGCACCCGAAGGGAACCACTCAGATGGTCGACCAGGCAGCCGCCACCGGCAGAGAGCTGCGCGTGCTCCGGGCGCACAACCGGGCGCAGGCGCCCTGGAAGAACGGCGGCGGCATCACCCGCGAGGTCGCCGCAGGACCTGCCGGGGCCGGTCTTGACGACTTCTCCTGGCGGGTGAGCCTGGCCGAGGTCGGGCAGGGGGGACCGTTCTCCTCCTTCGCCGGTGTGGACCGGGTCATCGCCCTCGTGGAAGGGGCCGGGATGGAGCTCACGGTCGACGGATTCCCGCACCCGGTCGCCGCCCCCTTCCGGCCCTTCGCCTTTCCGGGGGACGCGACCACCACCTGCCGCCTCATCGGCGGCCCCCTCGTCGACTTCAACGTCATGACACGGCGCACCGAGGCCACGGCCCAAGTCCACTTCGCCTGTGCGGACTTCGCCCCTGAAGACTTCGCCCTCTCCCCCCGTCAAGGGGAGCTGATCCTCGTGATCGCCCTGCTGGGCACGGTGACCTTCGACGAGCCGGGCGTGACCCTCGGCCGTTTCGACGCGGCCCTGCTCTCCGGCGGGGGCGCCGGGGCGGATGCCGGGGCGGGCGGCGGCTGGGACATCGGCCAGGACACCGACCCGGGCATCGGCCGTGAGCCGGCTCCGGCCACCGGCCGGGGAATCCGTCAGGTGCGGGTCGAAGGAGCTGCGGCGATCGTCACCCTGACCCCCGTCCCCGGCTCGTCCGGCCTGTGACCGGTGGGAACAGCCGTGCAGGCACCCGGGCGCGCCGACATCGCCGGCCCCGTCGCCGCCCGTCTGCGGCAGTTGATGGAGGGCCACCGGCCGACCCCCGCCCAGCAGCGCATCGCGGACAGTATGCTGCGCCGCCCGGCCGACGTACCGTTCCTCTCCAGCGTCGCGCTGGCCGGTCTTGCGGGTGTCAGCCAGCCGTCCGTCACCCGGTTCGCGGTGGCGCTGGGCTTCGACGGCCACCCGGCCCTGCGGCGCCATCTGTGGGAGGCCGTCACCGGCGGGCCGGGACCGGCTGCCACCACCGCGAACGCCTACCAGACGCTGGTCAGGGCCGAGATCGACAACCTCCGCGAGCTGACCAACGCCCTCGCCGACCCGGCGTCCGTCGTCCGCGCGGGCCGTCTGCTCGCCGCCTCCCGCCCGCTGCTGGTCCTGGGCCTGCGGGCCGCCGCCGCCCAGGCCGCCGACTTCGACCGTCTCGCCCGTACGGTGCACCCCGACGTACGGCTGCTCGACCGAGGCGGAACAGAGCTGACCGACCGCATCGACGACGCCGTGCGCACCGGCGCATCGGCACTGCTGTGTTTCGCCCTGCCCCGGCACCCGCGCGAGGTGGTCGACGCCCTCGCCTACGCGCAGGGGGCCGGTCTGACCGTCGTCACCGTCACCGACAGCGCCTTCGGGCCCGTCGCCCCCCACACCGACCTGCTGCTGCCCGCCGCGGGCACGGCCCGGCGGTTCGAGACCGGCTGCGCCACGGTGCTGCTCGGCCGCGTTCTGCTCCGGGCCGTCCACCAGGCACTCACCGGGGGCGCGTCACCCGCACCGAGTACGGAACCCACCACCAACCAGCCTTCCTGGCAGTCTTCCTGACAGGCCATCACCCATACCACCCGAAACGCTCGGCGATCACCGGCAGCCGGTCCGCGACGATGGCGTGGGCGGCAGCCCGCGGCGTCGTTCCGTCGGCAGCGGACCGGGCGAGCACCTGGTCGACCAGCGCCCGCATCGACCGCCGGATGTGGGCGAACGCCTCATCCGCGTCGGCTCCGATGTCACCGAAGAGCGTCCACCACCACCACGCGTTCGTGGCCGAGTTGACGACCACATCGGGCAGGACAGCGACACCGCGCTCCGCGAGCAGGGCCTCCGCATCGGGCCGTACGGGCATATTGGCCGCCTCGACGATCCAACGCGCCCCGATCCGTGTCTGGTTGGCCGCATCGATGGCGTACGAGACAGCCGCCGGCACAAGCACATCGGCATCGACAGCCAGCCAGGCATCCCGCCCCGGCAGCTCCACATCGCCGGGACCGAGCGCGGTACGGTCCACCGTCCCGTAGGCGTCGCGCGCGGACAGCAGCGCCTCCACATCGAGCCCGGCGGGGTTGGCGACCGTGCCCCTGACATCGGCCACAGCCACGATCCGCAGACCGGCAGCGGCGAGAAAACGGGCGGTCGCCCCGCCCATCGTGCCGAGCCCCTGCACCGAGACCCGCGTCCCCTCGTACGGGTCGCCCGCGCGGTCCAGGACCGCCAGCACCGATTCGGCGACCCCGCAGCCGCCCGCCAGTTCACCGAGCCCGATCCCGTCCACCTCGACCGCGAAGGCGTCCGCCAGCCGCTGCCGGGCCGCAGGCTCGTCGTCGAGGAGGGGGTAGACGGCCTGGACGGAGGAGACGAGTCCCGCATCGGCGGCGGCTCTGTCCACGTCGTCCTGGCTCAGCCCCAGATCCTCACCGGTGGTCCAGAACCTCTCGATGTACGGCCGCATGGCCCGCAGATACCGCACCAGGATGCCGTAAGCGTCGGGGCTGCGCGGGTCGCAGTCGATACCGCCCTTGGCGCCGCCGAGCGGGAGGTAACGGGCCGTGGGGTCGTCGCCGTTGAAGTGCAGGGCCTCCTTCATGGTCATGCCCCGTGCCAGCCCGGCGACCTCGTCGAGCGTGCAGCCCTCCCGCATCCGCAGACCGCCGCTGGACACACCGCGCACCAGCCGGTCGACCACCAGGTGGCCCCGGCGGCCGGTGACATGGTCGGTCCAGGTCAGCGAGATCAGCGGGGCGGGCGGCTCGGACACGGTGCCTCCTGGGACGACGTACGACGGCGGAGTCAATCTACTGAACCGCCAGTCAGCATGCCGGACCGGTCCCGGACAGGCCGGACCCGTCAGGAGAGGGCCCGGACCCGTCAGGAGAGGACCGGACCCGTCAGGAGAGGACCGGACCCGTCAGGAGAACGGAATGCCGTCGCCGCGGCCGGTCACGCCGGGCCGGGTGTTCAGCGACCACATGTGCGTACACCGAGGGCACTGGAGGTGGACGACCGGCCCCCTGTTGGAGATCAGATAGCGCCAGTGCTCGAAGCAGTTGCGGCGCGAGGCGCAGGTCGCGCAGTGGCGGGCGTCGTCGCAGACCGGACAGGCCACCCAGGCACGCCGCCCGGAGTCCGCCTGCGGATCAATGGGCAGCCGCACGGCCCGGCCCCTCCCCCGGCAGAACACCGGCCGCCACCAGCATGTCGTAGGTACGCTGCTGCTCCGCGTCCAGGCCCGAGTACAGCAGGGCGTACGCCTCGTCCTCACCCCGGAGCGCGGCCACCGGGTCCCAGTCGGAACCGAGCGCGGCCATGACCTCGGTCCGCCGCCTGACCTCGTCGAGGGTCAGGTCGACAGCGAAGGGGGTGAGGTCGGCGGCGCCGTCGGTGTTGTCCTGGTTCTCGGTGTTGTCCGGGTTCATGGCGAGACTTCCGATGAGCTGGCAGTTCACCACCATCTGTACCAGGCACCGAGGGCCCGAGGGAAGGGTGACCTAAGTCGCCCCGGACACCCCGGACGGCGCCCGGCCGGGGCGACCGGCGGACCGCACTCGGGCCCACGTCCGGATCCGCAGCCGGAGGAAGGCGGTTGCCCCCGTCGAGGAGCGCCGCACGGACCGGCCCGACCGGGACAGGCACCCATGGCACCCGTGGCACCTGTGACGTACTTCATGGCCCACCGGCCACAGGCTGAGCCGCCGCCTCACTTCCCCGTGACCTGTGTCCGTACCGCCCCCATGCTCGCCACGATCACCAGCGCGATGGCCAGCGCGTCCACGGCGGAGAGCGCCTGGTGCAGGACGAGGAAACCGGCCGTCGCCGCGATGGCCGGTTCCAGGCTCATCAGGACCGCGAAGGTCGACGCGGGGAGCCGGCGGAGGGCGAGCAGTTCCAGGGTGTACGGGAGTACGGACGAGAGCAGGGCCACCGCGGCGCCCAGCCCGAGTGTGCTCGGGACGAGCAGCTTCGAGCCCGCGTCCGCGATGCCCAGCGGCAGCATCAGCAGGGCCCCCACCGTCATCGCCAGCGCAAGACCGTCCGCGCGCGGGAACCGGGCGCCGGTGCGGGCGCTGAAGATGATGTACGCGGCCCACATCCCGCCCGCCGCGAGCGCGAACGCCACACCCACCAGGTTCAGACCGCCGAAGCCACCACCGCTCAGCAGCACCACCCCGCAGAGGGCGAGACCGGCCCACAACAGGTTCACCAGCCTGCGTGAGGCGATCACCGAGAGGGCGAGCGGGCCCAGCACCTCCAGGGTCACGGCCGCGCCCAGCGGGATACGGTCGGCCGCCTGGTAGAAGAAGCCGTTCATTCCGGCCATGGCGACCCCGAAGACCAGGACGGTGCCCCAGTCCGTCCGTGAAAGCCCGCGCACCCGGGGCCGGCACACGACGAGCAGCACGACCGCGGCGACGGCGAGCCGCAGCGAGACCACACCGAGCGCCCCGGCCCTCGGCATCAGCCAGACCGCCACGGCCGCCCCGAACTGCACCGAGATCCCCCCGGCCAGCACAAGCCCGAGCGGCCCGAGCCGACCGCGCAGCCCGGCGGGCCCGGATCCGGCGTCGGCGACCGGGACGGCGTCGGCCACGGCGGAGGGTTCGGTCAGCGCGGCGTCGAGGGCCTTGGCGTCGGCGGGGGCGATCGGATCCATGCCGTCCACAGTAAGGGCCCGCCACAAGGCCCCGGCCTTACCGCCCGTCGGCAACCCCGCCCCCGCTCACCACATCGAGGGAACCGGGCACACTTTCCTACCGTGCCCCTGTACCGGGCAGTACTCTGCGGCGGGTCCGGACAGGGAGCAGGAGAGGGCGCGGAGTGCAGGGTCTGCCAGGGCTGGATCAGGTAACCGGGCTGCTGCCCCCGGGCCGCTACGCGGCCGGTATCGACCAGTTGCACGCGCGATTCGTCGCCTCACCGGACTTCGCCGAATCGGCGACGCGGAAACAGCTGTGGGCCGAATGGGAACAGCACCGTCTCATTGTCGACGCGGTGACGGGCGGGGTATCCAGGCTGTGGCTGGGCGGGAGCTTCGTCAGCGGCAAACTCGATCCGGGCGACATCGACGTCACCTATCTGCTGCGCGCCCAGACATTCGACCGCCTGGACCGTGAGTCCCTCGCCTCGCTCGACGAGCTCACCGACAGAGCGTGGTGCGTGAAGCACAACATGCGCATGGACGCCTATCTCGTCCGGCTTCCGGAGGACGTGTCTTTCTGGCAGCTGATGCCGAGCCTTTTCACGCCACTCACCAACGATTCGTTCCGCGACATCGGGCTTTACGATGAGGACTGGCAATACGCCCGGAATTCGTCCCCGTCCGATAGTGAAGCCGACCGGCTGCGCCGAGGATATGTGGAGGTGCTGCTGTGACGGCTCAGGCTCCATTCCCGGACCCGCAGGACCGGGCAGCCGTACTGCGGTGGATGCGTGAGAACAGGCAGCGCGAGGGCGACCGGCCTGTTCCCGGGACTCCGGAGGAGTTCGCCGCTGTACAGCGCGAACGGTTGTTGCGCCGCGAGGACCTGCCCGGCACGCCGGCGACACGACGCCGTATGGACGTGGCGCTGACCGGTCCTTCCACCTCCGCCCACGAGGTGCGAGCGTCCGTGCTGGGCCCTTTCCTCGCCAACCTCCAGGAGTCGGTCTCGGCTGTCGCTCAGGCGCTGACCGGGCGGCCGACGAACGCCGCATCGATTCCCCGGCCCATTCGTGACATGACCGCGCTGAGCGCGGCTGCGCTGTTCCCGTCGTCGTTCGGAGTGGTCCTCTACGGACCGGAACGGGAGATCACACAGGACAGCCTCTTCCCCGGGCTTCTCGGAGACCTGCCCACCGTCCTTGACGATGCTGTCGGCACCGTTCTGGACGTGGTGGACCTGTCCGAGAACACCGGCCGGTCCGACGAACGCCTGGACGAACGGCTGGTACCGCTGGGTCAGCGCGCGATGAAGCACATCGGCGCGCTGACCGCCGGGCTCACCGACGCGGAGCTGGGGCTGCGTCTGACCTGGTACGCGGAAGGGGGCCGGTCCCGGCACAGCCAGTGGACGCCCGAGGGTGCCCGGCGGGTGCGCTACCTCTGTGAGCAGAGCGAGTTTCAGGCTCCGGAGATTCTGTCCGTCACCGGGTGGCTGGGCAGCGCCAGCGCGCTCCGGGGCACGGTCGAGATCCGCACCGACGGTGGGGAGATCATCCGGGCGCGCACGGACGAAGAGATCACACCACGGCTCGGCACCTACTTCGGCAATCGTGTGGAAGCCGATGTGGAGGTGACGGCCGTCCGCTCGGCCGGAGGCCGTGAGCGCAGAAACTACGCAGTCGTGGCCCTGCGGAACACGTAGCCCCACCCGTCGGTGGGCGGGGGGCGAAACCTTCGTGCCTGGCCCGTCCCGCCCCACCATTCACGCCTCGTCCAGCCCCTCCGCCAGCACCTCCGCCAGATGCCGGGCGGGCCGGCCGCCCCGCCCGGAGAGCTGTTCCAGCTGGGTGCGGCAGGAGAAACCGTCCGCGAGGATCTCCGTTCCGGGGGACGCTGCCCGTACCGAGGGCAGCAGCTGTTCCTCGGCGCAGGCGACCGACACCTCGTAGTGGCCGTTGCCGCGTTCGAAGCCGAAGTTGCCCGCGAGGCCGCAGCAGCCACCGCTCAGTTCGCCCGTCAGGCCCGCCTTGGTGCGCAGTCGGCGTTCGGCCGCGTCGCCCAGGACCGCGTGCTGGTGGCAGTGGGTCTGGCCGGCCACCTCGCGGGCGAGCACCGGGGGCCGCCACTGCGGGGCCTGTTCCTCCAGGGCCTGGGCGAAGGTCCGTACCGCAGCCGCCAGGCGGTGGGCGCGCGGGTCGTCCGCCAGCAGTTCCGGCAGGTCGGTCCTGAGGGCGGCGGCGCAGCTCGGTTCCAGTACGACGACGGGCAGCTCCGCTTCGAGCAGCGGCTCCACCCGGTCGAGCGTGCGGCGCAGCACCGTGCGGGCCCGGTCCAGCTGGCCGGTGGTCACATAGGTCAGCCCGCAGCACACCCCGTCCGGCGGAAGGGCGATGCCGAGCCCCGCCGACTCCAGGACCCGCACTGCGGCCCGGCCCACCTGCGGCGCGAGATGGTCGGTGAAGGTGTCGGGCCACAGCACGACCCGCGCGGGCGGCTGTACCCGGGTGCCGAACCACCGGCGGAACGTCTGCGGCGCGAGCACCGGGATGGTCCGCTCGGGGGCGATCCCACCGAGCCGTCCGGCGAGCGAGGCCAGCGGGGCCACCCGGGCCAGGGCGTTCACCGTGCGGGCGTACGGCGCGGCCATCCGCAGCCACTGGGGCAGCCGGCCCATCGTGTAGTGCGCGGCGGGCCGGATGCGGCCCGCGTAGTGGTGGTGCAGGAACTCCGCCTTGTACGTGGCCATGTCGACGCCGACCGGGCAGTCGCTGCGGCAGCCCTTGCAGGAGAGGCAGAGGTCGAGGGCGTCGCGCACCTCGGTCGAGCGCCAGCCGTCCGTCACGACCTCGCCCGCCAGCATCTCGTGCAGCAGCCGGGCGCGCCCGCGCGTGGAGTGCTGCTCGTCGCCGGTGGCGCGGAACGACGGGCACATGACGTCGGCCCCCGGCGCCTTCTCCGTACGGCACTTGGCGACGCCGACACAGCGGCGTACGGCGGCGGAGAAGTCGCCCCGGTCGGCGGGGTAGCCGAACTCCACGTCCACCGGTCCGGACGGCAGGACGGCGAAGCGGAGGTTCTCGTCGAGCCGGTGGGGGCGGGCCAGCATGCCGGGGTTCATGCCGCCCGCCGGGTCCCAGATGTCCTTGAAGCGGCCGAAGAGCGCGACCAGTTCGTCCCCGTACATCTTCGGCAGCAGTTCGGCGCGTGCCTGTCCGTCGCCGTGTTCGCCGGAGAGGGAGCCGCCGTGCGCGACGACCAGCCCGGCCAGTTCGCCGGAGAAGGTACGGAAGCGGGCGACGCCGCCGGGGGTGAGGAGGTCGAAGTCGATCCGTACATGGATGCAGCCGTCGCCGAAGTGGCCGTACGGCGTGCCGCGCAGCCCGTGCGCGGCGAGGAGCGCGCGGAAATCGCGCAGATACGCGCCGAGCCGGGCGGGCGGCACCGCGCAGTCCTCCCAGCCGGGCCACGCCTCCGCGCCGTCCGTGGTGCGGGTCGCGGTGCCGCTGGCGTCCTCACGGATCCGCCACAGGGTGCGCTGGGCCGCCGGGTCGTCGATGACCAGCGCGTCCAGCGCGTCGGCCGCGCGCACGATCTCATGGGCCCGGGTGCGGGCCGCGGCCGGGTCGTCGCCGCCTGTCTCGACGAAGAGCCAGGCGCCGCCGCGCGGCAGCCCGGCGGGCTCGCGCACCAGGTCGGCGGCCATGCCCTCGACGGTCAGCGGGTGGTACGGGAGCAGCCCGGCCGCCGCGTCGGCGGCGTCGCTCTCGTGGGCGTAGCCGAGGACGGCGAGCGCCCGTGCGCGGGGCGCGTCGACCAGCCGTACGGTCGCCTCGGTCAGCACCCCGAGCGTGCCCTCGCTGCCGCAGAAGGCGCGGGCCAGGCCGGTGCCGTTCTCGGGGAGCAGGGCGTCGATCGCGTACCCGGAGATCCTGCGCGGCAGACCGGCCGGGTAGCCGGTGCGCAGCAACGCCAGGTTCGCTTCGACGAGTTCGCGCAGTCCGGGCGGTGCGCCGTCCCAGCCCCGGCCGATGCGGTGGGTGCCGCCCCGGTAGGCGGCGGTGGTCAGCCCGACGACGTTGTCGGCCGTGGTGCCCCAGGCGACCGAGTGCGAACCGCAGGCGTTGTTGCCGATCATCCCGCCGAGTGTGCAGCGGTTGTGGGTGGAGGGGTCGGGGCCGAAGGTCAGGCCGTACGCACCGGCCGCCGCGCGCAGTTCGTCGAGGATCACCCCGGGCTGGACGACGGCGGTCCCGGCCTCCGGGTCCAGCGAGACGATCGCGCGCATGTGCCGGGTGAAGTCGAGGACGACCCCGGTGCCGGTGGCCTGGCCCGCGATGGACGTACCGCCGCCGCGCGGCACCACGGGTACGCCGTGGGCGCGGCACACGTCGAGCGCGGCCGCCACGTCGTCGGCGTCCCGTGGGGCGACGACGCCGAGGGGGACGCGGCGGTAGTTGGAGGCGTCCATCGTCATCAGGGCGCGGGCGGTGGAACCGAATTCGACGTCTCCGCGCACACAGCGGCGCAGCGCCCGCTCCAGTTCGCCGGCGGGCGGGCCGGTGCCGGGGCGCTTGCCCGGACGGCTGCCGGGGCGACTGCTGGAATGGGCAGCCGGACCATCGCCCGGACGGCCACCCGGGCCGCCACCCGGACGGGCGCTCCGACCGCCGTCCCGGCCGTTCCGCTCTCCGTTTACCTGCCCGTCACGGTGCTCGCCCATGGTCTACGCATGCCCCTGTGCACAATGTGTACCTGAGTCAACAATTTCCACACCTGCAACTTCCCAAACCGATCACCAACCCTCATATAGTTGACAGGCGTTACGCATGACTCACTGCATTCCTTTGGCTTACTTACTCCACTCCTGACCGCTTTACCCCACTCTCACCCCTTCTGACCCATCCGTCCATGAGGACTCCGCCAGATGACAGAGCGCCCCCCGCTCCGCCCGACCGCGCTGGCTCTGCTGATCTCCGTGATCGCTTCGGGCCTGCTGTGCGTCTGGGCGGTGGCCGCAGCCCCCGACTCCATACGCACCCCGCTCGCCTGGTGCTCGGCCGGGGCAGCCCTGCTGTTCAGCGCCGCCGTCGCCACCGCCGTCCACGCGGTCGCGTACGCCAGCAGAACATCGCGGACCCTCCGCGCCCAGATCGACCAACTGAGCGTGGAGAACTCGCAGTTCGGCGCGCGGGCCGCCCGTCTCACCGCCGAGTACGAGAGCCGGACCGCGCAGCTCACCGCCGCCCACGAGGCGAAGACAGCCGAGCTGACCGCGCAGCGTGAGGCCATCGCCGCCGGACTCACCGCCGAGTGCAACACCAGGACCGCCGAGCTGAACGCCCGGATCAGCCGCGCCGAGTCCGTACGCTCGGCCGCCCTGTCAGCGGCGGCCAACGCCGCCGGACGGATGCAGGCCCTGGCCACCGGCATGCTCGCCGACCTGCGTGAGATGGAGCACCGGCACACCGACGAGGACGTTCTCGGCGATCTGCTGCACCTCGACCACCGCACCGCGCAGGCGGGCCGGCTGGCCGACTCCATCGCCGTCCTGGCAGGGGCCCGCTCCGGGCGCCGCTGGGCGAAGCCCATCGTCATGGAGTCGATCCTGCGCGGCGCGATGGGACGGATCGCGGGATACCAGCGGGTACGGCTCCACTCGACCAGTGAGATCGCCATCGCGGGCCACGCGGCCGAGGGCATCATGCACGCACTCGCCGAACTCCTGGACAACGCGGCCAACTTCTCGCCGCCCACCGCCGAAGTGCATGTGTACGTCGAAGAGGTACCGGCCGGGGTGATCCTCACCATCGAGGACAGCGGTCTGGTCATGAGCGACGTCCAGCTGCGTCGCGCCGAACGGGCCGTCACGGCGGAGACCACCCAGCAGACCGACCTCGCCGGACTCTCCGGGACCAGGCTCGGCCTCGCGGTCGTCGGGCGGCTGGCCCGCAAGCACGGGCTGACCGTGTCGTTCCGCCCGTCGGCGCGCGGCGGCACCGGTGTCCTGGTGCTCCTCCCGCACGAGCTGATCACCCGCACCCCCCGGCCTGCCGTGCCCGCACCGCTGGCCGCACCGCCCCGGGCCGTACCGCCCCAGCACACCAGGGCTGCGGACCCGCCGACCGCCGATGCTCCCCCGGCCGCGCCGGAAGCCCCGGCCCCGCTGCCCACACGCTCACCCGCGCCGGCGCCCGTACCAGCGCCCGCGCCGGAACCCGGGCACGGGACCTCGTACGGCCCCTCGGCCCCGACCGGCCCCGCGTCCACCGCGACGTCACCAGCGACGCCCCCGGAGGCCGCCGCCCCCACGGCGCAGCCCACCCCCGCGACCGCCCCGGCCCCCGGCTCCGAGCCCGAACCCGCCCACTCGGCAAGTGAGTTCGGCGAGAGCGGCCTCCCCAAGCGGCGGCGCGGCCAGACCCTGGCGGCTGCGCATCCGGGAGGCACCCATATCCCGGGCTCCGCCAAGCCCGTCGACTCGACCTCGTCCACGACATCCGCCGCCAGGTTCAGCGCGTTCCGCCAGGCCGTACGTGGCGATTCCCCGAACGGCGACTCCCAGAACCCGGAAGGCAGCAGCTCATGAGCACGACCACCACCGACGAGAAGCTCAACTGGCTCCTGGAGAGCCTCCTCGAGCGCACCCCGGGCGCCCGGCACGCCCTGGTCCTCTCCCGGGACGGCCTCAAGCTCTGCCGTACGTCGGCGCTCTCCGTCGACCAGGCCGACCAGCTGGCCGCCATCTCCGCCGGTATCCAGTCGCTCTCGCACGGCGCGTCGATGGAGTTCGGCGACGGCACCGGCGGCGTACGGACCGCGATGGCCGAGTTCTACGGCGGGGTGCTCTTCATCGTCGAGGCGGGCGACGGCGCCCATCTCTCCGTCGTCGCCGACGAGTCCGCCGACGTGGGCCTCATCGGGCACAACATGAGCGAACTGGTCGAGCAGCTGGGTGAACACCTCAGCGCGGAGCCGCGCGCGTGACCGCCCCGGTGCCCAGGCCCAGGCCGGGCCGTGACGACGACCCGGACCGCCTCTACACCGTCACCGGCGGGCGCAGCCGGTCCGACGCCACCGCCTTCGACCTGGTGACCCTGGTCGTCGGCGAGTGCGACCCGACGCCCGGCATGCAGTCGGAGCACGCCACGATCCTGCGGATGTGCGGCCGCCCCACAGCCGTCGTCGAGATCGCGGCCGGGCTGAAGCTGCCCGTGTCCATCACCCGGATCCTGCTCTGCGACCTGCTCGACACGGGCCGGATCAGCGCCCGCCACCCGCGCACCGCACGCGGCGCCGACAGCCTTCCCGACCCTCACATCCTGGAGCAGGTGCTCGTTGGACTCCGCAGCCTCTAACCAGAACGCCCTGGCCGGCACCGCCGACAACGGTCTCAAGATCGTCATCGTCGGCGGGTTCGGCGCCGGGAAGACCACCATGGTCAGGTCCGTCAGCGAGATCCGCCCGCTGAACACCGAGGAGACCATGACGCAGGCGGGGGCGGCCGTCGACAACACCGACGGGGTGCAGGCCAAGACCGCCACCACCGTCGCGTTCGACTTCGGCCGCATCAGCATCGACGAGCGGACGATCCTCTACCTCTTCGGCGCGCCCGGCCAGGAGCGCTTCTGGTTCCTCTGGGACCGGCTGTTCTCCGGCACGCTCGGCGCCGTCGTCCTGGTCGACACCCGCAGACTCGCCGACTCCTGGTACGCCATCGACCGCCTCGAACACCACGGCACACCGTTCATCGTGGCCTGCAACGACTTCGGCGGCCCGGTCCACTCCCTGGAGCAGCTCCGTGAGGCGCTGGACCTCTCCCCCGAGATCCCGCTGATCGACTGCGACGCCCGGGACCGTACGTCGAGCAAGTACGTACTGATCACCCTCCTCCAGCACCTGCACGCCCTGTCCTCAGCGTCCTCAGCAACGTCAGCGTCCTCGACATCCGCAGCGACCTCCGCAGCGACGTCCGCACGGGAGCCAAGCACCACATGACCACCGACACCCCGCCCACCCCGCTGAGCGGCCCGCGATTCCAGACGGACCCGGCCCAGCTCTACCGGGAGATGCGACGCGCGCACGGACCGGTGGCCCCGGTGCTGCTCGACGGCGACGTACCGGCCTGGCTGGTCCTCGACTACCGCGAGCTGCACCAGGTCACCGCCGACCCGGTGCTCTTCAGCCGGGACTCCGAGCTGTGGAACCAGTGGGACAGCATCCCCGCCGACTGGCCGATGCTGCCGATGATCGGCCGTAAGCAGCCGTCGATCCTCTACACCGTGGGCGAACGGCACCGCGAGCGCGCCGCGATGATCGGCGACGCGCTGGAGTCCGTCGACCCCTTCGAACTGCGGCGCGTGGCCGAGCAGTTCGCGGACGAGCTGATCAACGCCTTCTGCGGCAGGGGCGATACGGACATCATCGGCCAGTACGCGATGCTGCTGCCGGTCCGGGTGCTCGCCCGGCTGTACGGATTCCCCGACGACGAGGGCCCGGCCCTGGTCAAGGCGATGAACGACATGATCGACGGCCGTGAACTGGCCCTGGCGGGGCAGCAGCACCTCGGGCGGTCGATGATGAACCTGCTCATCGCCCGGCAGGAGTCGCCGGCCGAGGACGTCGCCTCGCACATGCTGGCCAACGAGGCGGGCTTCACCGTCGAGGAGATCGCCCAGGACCTGATGGTCATGATGGCGGCAGGCCACCAGCCCACCGCCGACTGGATCGGCAACTCACTGCGGCTGATGCTGACCGACGACCGGTTCGCCGCCTCGCTCTCGGGCGGCCGGCACAGCGTCGCCGAGGCGATGAACGAGGTCCTCTGGGAGGACACCCCCACCCAGAACGTCGCGGGCCGCTGGGCCTCGCGCGACACCCACCTCGGCGGCCGGCACATCCAGAGCGGCGACATGCTGCTCCTCGGTCTCGCCGCCGCCAACGCCGACCCCCAGGTACGCACCGACGGTTCGGCCCTGACCGGCGGCAACAACGCCTTCTTCTCCTTCGGCCACGGCGAGCACCGCTGCCCGTTCCCGGCCCAGGAGATCGCGGAGGTCGTCGCGCGTACGGGGATCGAGGTCATCCTCGACCGCCTCCCCGACGTCGACCTCGCGGCCCCCGGCGAGAGCCTCACCCAGCGCCCCTCGCCCTGGCTGCGCGGCCTGTCCACCCTGCCCGTCATCTTCACGCCGGTTCCCGCGCTGTGAGCCGAAGACCCGCGCAGCGCGGCCGTACCCACCCCAGGAGGCACAGATGAGTTGCCCGGTCGACCACGGAAGCCACTCCCGGAGCACCGGCCACGCCGACAGCGTCGCCCTGGACCCGTTCGTCCGGGACCTGGACGGGGAGGGCGCCGCCCTGCGTGCGGCGGGCCCGCTGGCCCGGGTCGTCCTGCCGGGCGGGGTGCCCTGCTACGCGGTGACCCGGCACGCGGAGGCCAGGCAGCTGCTCACCGATGCCCGGCTGGTGAAGGACATCAACGTCTGGGGCGCCTGGCAGCGCGGTGAGATCCCGCTGGACTGGCCGCTGATCGGGCTGGCCAACCCGGGCCGCTCGATGCTGACGGCCGACGGCGCCGAGCACCGCAGGCTCCGTACGCTCGTCGCGCAGGCGCTGACCGTGCGCCGGGTGGAGCGGCTGCGCGCCGGGATCGAGAAGCTCACCGCCGGGATGCTGGACCGGCTGGCGGAGGTGCCGGCCGGCGAAACGGTCGACCTGAAGGCGGAGTTCGCGTACCCGCTGCCGATGAACGTGGTCAGCGAGCTGATGGGGGTCGACCCGGTCGACCACCCCCGGCTGAAGACCCTCTTCGAGAAGTTCTTCTCGACGCAGACACCTCCGGACGAGGTCCCGCAGATGATGGCGGACCTCGGCGCGCTCTTCTCGAAGATCGTCGAGTCGAAGCGGGCCCGTCCGGGCGACGACCTGACGAGTGCGCTGATCGCCGCGTCCGAGGACGGCGACCACCTCACGACGGAGGAGATCACCAACACCCTCCAGCTGATGATCGCCGCAGGCCACGAGACGACGATCAGCCTCATCGTGAACGCGGTCGTCGCCCTCCAGGCCCACCCCGAGCAGCGCCGGATGGTGCTCGCGGGCGAGGTCCCCTGGGAGAACGTCATCGAGGAGACGCTGCGCTGGTCGACGCCGACCTCGCACGTCCTGATCCGCTTCGCGTCGGAGGACATCGAGGTGGGCGGTGCGGTGCTGCCGAAGGGCGAGGGCCTGATCGTCTCGTTCGGCGCGATCGGCCGCGACGAACAGGCGCACGGTCCGACGGCCGGGGACTTCGACATCACCCGCACCCCGAACCGCCACATCTCCTTCGGCCACGGCCCGCACGTCTGCCCCGGGGCCGCGCTCTCGCGTCTCGAAGCGGGCGTCGCACTGCCCGCGCTCTTCAACCGCTTCCCCGAACTCCACCTGGCGGTCCCGGCCACGGAACTGCGCAACAAGCCGGTGGTCACCCAGAACGACCTCTTCGACCTGCCGGTGAAACTCGGCGCCTGAACGACGCGTTCCGCCCCCGGGGCAGCCGATCCCGGGGGCCGGGCCGGCCGGCCAGGAGATCTCCCTCCCGGCCCGGAGACCTCCGTCACACACCGTGCCGTCCGTCTCACCGGCCGGACCCGCTGTCCGTGAACGCCCGGAACCGGCTACGCTCCGGCTCGTGGCTGAGATCCGGATTCCCGCTGACATCAAGCCCGCCGACGGCCGTTTCGGCGCGGGCCCCTCCAAGGTGCGTACCGAGGCGCTGGACGCCCTCGCCGCCACCGGCACTTCCCTGATGGGCACCTCCCACCGCCAGGCCCCGGTGAAGAACCTGGTCGGTGCGGTACGCACAGGCGTACGCGACCTCTTCCAGCTCCCCGACGGCTATGAGGTGATCCTGGGCAACGGAGGCTCCACCGCCTTCTGGGACATCGCGACCCACGGACTCATCGAGTCCAAGTCGCAGCACCTCAACTTCGGCGAGTTCTCGTCCAAGTTCGCCAAGGCGTCGAAGCTCGCCCCGTGGCTGGCCGAGCCGACCGTCATCGCCTCCGACCCGGGCACCCACCCGGAGCCGAAGGCCGAAGCGGGCGTGGACGTGTACGCGCTGACGCACAACGAGACGTCGACCGGTGTCGCCGCGCCGGTCAAGCGCGTCACCGGCGCCGATGAGGGCTCCCTCGTGCTGGTGGACGCCACGTCGGGCGCGGGCGGCCTGCCGGTCGACATCACCGAGACCGACGTCTACTACTTCGCCCCGCAGAAGTCCTTCGCCTCCGACGGCGGCCTGTGGATCGGCGTGTTCTCCCCGGCGGCGCTGGAGCGCGCGGCGCGTATCCACGCCTCGGGCCGGCACATCCCGGAGTTCTTCAGCCTGCCGACGGCGATCGACAACTCGCTGAAGAACCAGACGTACAACACCCCGGCCCTCGCCACGCTGTTCCTGCTCAACGAGCAGCTGACCTGGATGAACACCCAGGGTGGCCTGGACTGGACGGTCGGCCGCACGGCGGCGTCCGCTCGCGCCCTGTACGGCTGGGCCGAGCAGTCCAAGTACGCGACCCCGTTCGTCACCGACCCGGCGAAGCGCTCGCAGGTCATCGGGACCATCGACTTCGCGGACGAGATCGACGCGACGGCCGTCGCGAAGGCGCTCCGCGCCAACGGCATCGTGGACACCGAGCCGTACCGCAAGCTGGGCCGCAACCAGCTGCGGGTGGCGATGTTCCCGGCGGTCGACCCGAAGGACATCGAGGCGCTGACGGCCTGCATCGACTACGTGATCGAGCAGCTCTAGATCTCCGCCCCGCACGGCCCGTACGAGAGGGCCCCGGCAGCCGCCACCCGGTTGTCAGGGCCCTCCGCCGCACCGGCGGTGCCCCGGCGCCCGGGGTTCACGCTCCGTCGATCAGCCGCTGGAGCGCAGGGCCGCAGAGGTCGGCGAGCCGTTCGGGGGTGGCCAGTTCGCCCGCGCCCGGCCGGTGCAGGCTGAGCGCCGCACCGATCCCGAGCAGCTGGCCGGCGATCAGCTCGGCGCGCAGTTCGCGCTCGTCGCCGGTGAGGCGCGCGGCCAGCCGGGAGGTGACCTGCTCACGGAACCGCTCCTTGAGCAGGGAGCGTTCGTCCCGGTTGCCGAGCGAGAAGACCACTCGCAGCAACGGATCGGCCCCCCGTTCGCGGCGGCTGCGTACGAGAGCGAGCACCAGGTGCCGGCCGAGCGAACCGAGGGGAGCGTCGAACAGCTCATCGGCGGCCGACCCGAAGTCGGCGACCGTGTTGAACAGCTCCTCCTTCGTACCGAACCGCTTCACGATCAGCGAGGCGCTCACGCCTGCGTCGGCCGCGATGCCGCGCATGGTCACCTCGGCGTACGGACGCTGGGTGAACGCACGCCGGGCGGCCAGCAGAATCGCGTCACGCCCGGTCCCGCCGGAGCCGGTGGTCTCCGTACCGCCGACGGTCATGCATCCTCCTGGACCAGCACGTTCGGACCTCGCTCCCCGACCGTACCGGCCGCGTCGACCCGGTTGTCCGAACCGGCCGCGTCGACCGGGCCGGCCGCATCAGCCGCACCGACCGGGCCGGCCGGGTCCGCCGCTCCGGCCGGGCGCCCCGGAATACAGAGCGTGACGACCAGCGCGGCGAGCGCGGCGCCCGCGGCGATCAGGAAGACCAGCAGATACGCGTGGAGCGTGGGGACGGTGTGGCCGCCGACCCGGAAGGTGACGTTGGCCAGCACGGCGGCCACCACGGCGCTGCAGAAGGCCTGACCGACCGAGCGCATCAGGGTGTTGAGCCCGTTGGCGGCTCCGGTCTCGCTCACCGGGACCGCGCGCATCACGAGCGAGGGCAGCGCGGAGTAGGCGAGGGCGGTGCCGGACGCGACGACCGTGGCCCCCACGATGATCAGCCACAGGCTGTGGCTGGTGAAGAAGCGCACCAGATACCCGGCGGCCAGCACACCCGATGCGATCGCGAGCGTGACCCTGGGCCCGTAACGGGCGGAGATGCGCGCGGAGACCGGGGAGAGCGCCACCATCGAGAGCCCGCCCGGCAGCAGACAGAGCCCGCCGACGACGATGGAGGCGCCGAGACCGTACCCGGTGCTCTTCGGTTCCTGCACCATCTGGGCGGTGGACAGGGAGTTGGCGTAGAAGGCGAAGCCGATGAGCAGCGCGGCGATGTTGGCGAAGAGCACCGCGGGGCGGGCGGAGACCCGCAGGTCGACCATGGGCGACGCGACCCGCAGCTCGTACCACCCCCACACCAGACCGATCACGACGGCCGCGGCGAACAGCCCGACGACCCGGGCCGACCCCCAGCCCCACTCGCCGCCCTGCGTAGTGGCGAGCAGCAGACAGACCAGCGCACCGCTCAGCCCGACCGTCCCCAGTGCGTCGAACCGTCCGCGCGCACGCAGCGGCGACTCCGGTACGACGGCGAGCACCAGCACGATGTCCAGTACCCCGAGCCCGGCCGAAGCCCAGAACATGGTGTGCCAGTCGGAGTGTTCGATGACGAGGGCGGCGACCGGAAGCCCCACGGCGGCGCCGATCCCCAGCGTGGAACTCATCAGCGCGACGGACGAGAGCACCCGGGCGGGCGGCAGCTCGTCCCGCATGATGCTGATGCCCAGCGGTACGACGGCGAGCGCGGCCCCCTGGAGCGCGCGCCCGGCGATGAGCACCCCGATCTGCGAACTGACCGCGCAGAGCACGGATCCGACCACCAGCACCCCCAGCGCGGCGACCAGCACCCGCCGCTTCCCGTACATGTCCCCGACCCGCCCCAGGACGGGCGTACAGACGGCCCCGGTCAGCAGCGTCACGGTGACGAGCCAGCTGGCGGCGGACGGGGTGGCCCCGGTGAGCGCCGGAATGTGCGGCAGCAGTGGCACGACGAGCGTCTGCATGACGGCGACGACGACCCCGCAGAAGGCGAGGACACCCACGAACATCCGGGGGTGGGGCGCTTCTCCGGCCTCGCCGGGTGCGCTGGATCCGGTGGCCGCGGGGGCTTCGGGTCTGGGTATGGCTGGGGACATGACCGGCTCTCCGTGGGAGGCAAGGGGGTGCACAAGTGTTCACCCCAGGGTAAACGCTTGTGCACCCCTACCGAAACGCCGGCTTGTAGCGTGCGGCGCGGGTCGGCCCGATACGTACGATCTGCCTGCCCGGTGACTGCTTCCCGGCGGCTTCGGGCCCTCGGGGTCCCCACCGCATAAACTGAGGGGCTGGAGGGCCGGCCCCGAAGCGCCGCACAGCGCCCACCACCGCACCGCCCCCACCCACCGCAGAGCGCACCCGTCCCACACCCCGGAGACCCGCCCCGTGCCCGACGACATACGGTCCCGCCCGCAGTCGCGGCTGAGCGGCGACTGTGCGAACTGCTTCGGGCTGTGCTGTGTCGCCCTCCCCTTCACCGCGTCCGCCGACTTCGCGGTCAGCAAGGACGCGGGCCGGCCCTGCACCAACCTCCGGTCCGACTTCCGGTGCGGGATCCACAACCGGCTGCGGGGCAGCGGGTTCCAGGGCTGCACGGTGTACGACTGCTTCGGCGCCGGCCAGCAGGTCTCGCAGGTCACCTTCGGCGGCCGGGACTGGCGGCAGGAGCCGGATTCGGCGCAGCGGATGTTCGCCGCGTTCCCGGTCGTACGGCAGCTCCACGAACTGCTCTGGTACCTGACCGAGGCCCTCACCCTCGCGCCCGCCGCCCCGGTCCACCCCGAGCTGCGCGGTCTCCTCGAAGCCACCGGGGCGCTGGCCCGGCTCGGGCCGGACGGACTGGCCGCCCTGGACGTCGGTGCGCACCGGGGGAAGGTCAACGAACTGCTGCTCCGCACCAGCGAGCTGGTCCGCGCGACGGCGCACCAGGAGGACGGGCCGCAGAAGAACAAGCGGCGCAAGCGCCCGGCCCGGAAGGACCACCGGGGCGCGGACCTCATGGGCGCCCGTCTCCGGGGCGCGGATCTGCGCGGGGCGACGCTGCGTGGGGCCTATCTGATAGCCGCCGACCTGACGGGCGCCGACCTCCGCCTGGCCGACCTCATCGGCGCCGACCTCCGCGACGCGAACCTCTCCGGCGCCGACCTCACCGGCTCCTTCTTCCTCACCCAGCCCCAGCTGAACGCGGCCCGGGGCGACACGACGACCCGGCTGCCCCCGTCACTGACCAGACCGGAGCACTGGGGCGCGAAGCCGGAGTGACGAGGGCGCGCAGGGAGCGGGCCACCGGCAACCCGTACCCCGCCCTCACTCGTACGGGCGACTGTTTCGCAAGCCCGCCCGGTCGGCCGACCCGGCCTACGATGATGTTCTCGACACCAGCCACCAGGAGGCCCTCATGTCTGCCGCAGCAGTCGAGCACCCCTGTGACGGCGAGCCGCCGACCCTGCTCGAAGAGGCCGACCTCCTCATGGAGCAGCTGCCCGGCTACCGCGTTGAGATCATCGGAGGCATCCTCACCGTGACCCCGCCCCCGGACGCCCCCCATGCGCGCGCACTGACCAAGATCATGCGTCCATTCATCGCAGCCAACCTGGACGACGGGGAGACCGAAGTGCTCCAGGGCGTAGGGGTATGGCTACCGACCGGCGCGGAAGACTTCGTCATTCCGGACCTCGCCGTGGTGGACGCAGATATCGACGCCCACGTCATCGCCCACAACTGCTACGACCCCGTCATCTTCCGTCTCGTCCTGGAAGTCACATCGACCAACTACAACCAGGACCTGCGCGCGAAGGTGTCCGTCTACGCGGAGGCCGACATCCCCGTGTACGTGATCGTGAACCGCAAGCACCAGCGTGTCCACGTCCTCACCGAGCCGGTCGGCAGTGACTACGCGAGCCACCAGATCTTCGCCGCCGGACAGCACGCCCCGCTCCCGGCCTCGATCGGCGGCGATGTCACGCTGGATGTCGCCGCGATCCTCCGGGCCGGAACGACCGTACGGGCCAAGGACTGAGACCCGGCGGGGCCACCGGCGTCACTTCCGTCCCCCGCCGAACAGCCGCCGCACCCCCATGAACAGCAGGAAGAGCACGGCGAAGACTCCGATGCCCCACGCCGTCGGAGAGCCGCCCGACCAGTCGGACCCCGTGTCCGACGAACTCCCGCCCCCGGCCGCCGACTTACCGCCGCCGGACCCCTTCGGTTTCTCCACCGGGAAGCGCAACACCCGGCTCTGCGCCCCCTCGGAGCCCATCATCAGCGCCGAGCCGTCCGGTGTGTACGTGACCGACTCGGCCTGCCCCTGGAAGGGCACGCCCAACTCGTGCTCGGTGCCGAGTCCGCCGCCCGGCTTCCAGTCGTACGACTCCGCTCCCAGATAGCCCCGCAGGGTCAGCTGCTTCCCGTCCGGCGAGAACGCGCCGTCCGTCACCCAGGGCACGTCGTCGATCCGCCGGAAGACGTTGGTCTTCGATGCGGACAGCTTCGCGGGCCCCACGTACAGCCCGCCCTTGGTCTGGTTCTTCGACGCGATGTAGACGCGGCCGGTCTTCGGGTGGACCATCAGCGCCTCCGCGTTGCGCGGCCCGTCGGCGTACTTGACGGTGAACTGCGTGGCCCGGACCGTCTCTTCCTTCTTCAGCTGCTTCGGCTCGGGGAAGCGGTAGATCCAGACGTGGTCCCAGGTTCCGTCCAGGTTGTCCCCGATGTCCCCGACGTAGATGTCGCCGTCCGGCCCGATCGATATCGCCTCGACGTCACGCGGCGCTCCGACCCCGCGCATCGTGACCCGGGACACGGTCTGCCCGGTCTTCGAGTCCACCGCGTAGACGTACGGGCCGTCGCTGCTGTCGTTGTGGGTCCAGTAGACACCGGGGTGGAGCCGGCTGGCGGCCAGGCCGCTGGACTCCGTGATCCGGGGATCCTTGATCGTGAACCCGCCGTCGTCCGCGGCTGCCGGCACGGCGGGGACAAGGGTGAGCAGGACGGTGGCCGCAGCCCCGGCGACGTACTGAAGCGAACGCATGCCCCCAAGACTGCCACCCCTGCACCGTCCGCGATGATGACGGGATGCGTCTGAGGATGATGTTCGTCGGTGACTCCATGACGATCGGCCGGGCCGGCGACTACACCTGGCGCTACCGCATGTGGCAGCACCTGGGTGAGGACTGCGAGATCGTCGGACCGCGCACCGCGCTGTACGAGTCGAGCACGGCTTACGCGGACCCCGCCTTCCCCGCCGAGGCCCGTCGTCATCTGTCGGGGTGGGGCGAGGGCTGGCAGCACATGGCTCCGCTGATCCGCGAGACGGTGACCGCGCACCGACCGGACCTGCTGCTCGTCTCCCTCGGCCTGATAGACCTCGGTTTCTACACGGACGCGGAACAGACCGCGCTCAACGCCCGCCACTTCCTGGCGGAGGCGCGTGAGGCGAATCCGCACATCCGCGTGGTGATGCTCCCGGTGATCCCGAACATCCGCGCCGAGACGGACGCACCGTTCGCCGCGGAGGTCGCCCACTTCAACGTCCTGCTGGCGAAGGCGATCGCGGACCTGGACGCCCCGCGCTCACCGCTTCTGCTGGCCTCGCGCCCCGAGACGTACGACATCCACACCGACACGTACGACGGCACCCACCCCAACCCGAGCGGCGAGCAAAAACTGGCGAACGCCTTCGCGGACGCACTGCACCAGGGGTGGGAGCTCGGCGGGCCGTTCGCCGCGTCACCCTTGGGAGCGATGGCGGAGACCCGACTTTCAAGCTAGTTTCAAAGTCATGGGCATCGATGGCGCCGCCGCAGCCGTGAACTTCTCCGAGCTGGTGAACAAGAACAAACAGACCCTTGCCCGCCTCAAGGAGTCGCCCCGCCTGCTGCTGCACCGCCGGGACGGCGAGGATCTGGTCCTGACCACGGCCGCCCGGGCCGAACAGGACCAGACCGTGGTGTCCGCAGCCACCCGGATGCTGGCAGCGATGGCGCAGCGCGAGCCGGGCAGTATGGAGCTGCTGCTCGACATACTGCCGGACGCGTTTCCCTGGGTTCACTTCCTGCCCGAGCCGGACGTCCACGCCTTCGCGGTCGAACTGGTCGACACGATGCGCGCAGCGGATTCGGTCGCCAACAACACATCGGTCGCTCAACTGCTCATCACCTGGCAGCACACGGCGGAAGTCCACTCCGACCCCGAGTTGCTCGCCGCACTCACCGCTGACCACGACGCGGACTACGGCGCGGCGCCCGACCCGCGAAAGACGGCATGACAGCGGGGCGCGGTGACCGTGCCGCACCCCCTGCTCCGGAGGGACACTGGGAAGTCCGGTTCGCCGACGCGGCCTCGGCCAAAGGCTGGGAGAGCCTCACTCAACAAGCCCGTGAGAACACCTACCGCGCCTGGATCATCATGCGCGCGGTCAGCGGTCAGCCGTCAGCGCTCGTGATTCACACCGTCAAGTCTCAGACCCCCGTGCTGCCGTCGATCCGCTCGCGGATGAGGTCGGCATGTCCGTCGTGCCGGGCGTACTCGCCGATCATATGGGTGTAGATCCATCGCAGGCTCACCTCGCCTCCCATGAACGGAGCGGTCTCGTCCAGGGACCGTGAGGCGCAGTTGGCGCGGCCCCGTTCGATCTCGTCCTCCCAGGTCTTCCGGGCCGTCTCGAACGATCCGTCCGCGGTGAGCGCGAACCCCCCGTCGTGCCCTCCCTGTTCGGCCTCGTCGGGGTGGATGGCCGGCACGTCCTCGCCGGTCAGTACCCGCCGGAACCAGTTCCGCTCGACCTCGGCCAGGTGCTGGACGAGCCCCAGCAGCGATACGGGAGAAGGCGGCACGGAGGCCGTACGCACCTGCTCCTCCGTGAGGCCTTCGCACTTCATGGCCAGCGTGGCCCGGTAGAAGTCGAGCCAGCTCTCCAAGTTCACACGCTCGTCCGCGTTCAGGGGCGGCATCGGCCGTTCGGTGTTCGTCATGGGCCCCAGCCTGCCATCCGGGTCTGACAGGCCGGTCCCACAGCCAGGTCCGGCAGCCCGGAAGCCGGGTCCGGCAGCCGGTCCGGCCGTGGGGCTGCCGACGGCCGGAACCCCACGGCCCGGCACCTACGGACGTGGGGTGGCCGCGCGGCAACTCCTCACTCCCCCGGCATCCGCGGGGCCTGCGGCAGGTCGGGTGGCGTCCCGGTGGTCCAGACCGGCGTGATGTCCAAGTGCGCGATGCGCCAGCCGTCCGGTGTGCGGCGCAGTCCGGCCCGGTAGACGCCACCGACCGTGAAGACGGGCTGGGCGTCCACCCCTCGGGCCTGCAGTGTGGAGTCGAGGTGGACATGCTTCATCAGCGCGTTCCACCTCGCCGTGGTCTCTCCCGAAACGGCGTCGGCCCGGACCAGGACGTCCGAGGACATGTGCTGCGTGCGGGCGTACCGCTCGATCGCCACCTGTGTCTGTCGCGCTACTTCGCCGCCCCGGGACGGGCCGAGCGGAGTCGCTGTCCGTACGTCGTCGGTGAAGAAGGCACGGGCCCAGCCCTCCGGGAACTCACGGTCGTCCAAGGTGGCGAAGTAGTGGCTGATGAGCGTACTGATTTCGAAGTGGTCCGCCTGACTCGTCATGGACCGATCCTGTCGCCTCAACTGCGCTTGAGGTCAAAGCCATGGGGCGCGCCCGTGTACGAAGTGGCCCGGGTACAAAGCGGCCCGGGTACAGAGCGGCCCGCGTACGAGATGGCCCGCGCCCGTGAGCCGTGCGCGGAATAATCATCCCGGGTTCAGCGCGAACTCACCGCGCACTCATACGCCGCCACACCATGGTGAGCAGAGCCCCGGGCGACCCGTCCCCGAACCGGCGCGCATGAGGTGGCCGGGGCGCATCCCGCGAGCTTTTCCGGTGTCGCTTCGGAGACAGAAGGCGGCCCGGCCTTCGCACCGAACCCATGTGCGGATAGTGTGAACAGAATGCGAGTTCACTGATTCAACTGTGAGGAAAGCATGGGGAAGGCCGAAGAGCGCAGCACTCTCTACCACGAGTTCCTCAGACTCGCGGGGCAGATCGAGCGGCTCCTGAACACCGACCCGGCGCAGACCAGCATGGACCCGGGGGAGCTGGTGCGCTGGAAGAACCTGCACAGCGACCCGGAGGCGAAGACCATCCTCCACCGCCGGGACTCCCTGCTGATGCCAGGCTCCATACCCCTCTCCGACACCCTCCGGGAGTGGAACGCCCACGCGAAGGAAGTCCTGCGGACCGCGCCCTCGCAGCCCCAGCAGCAGCGCTGATCACCTGCCGGGCGCGTCAGACCAGTCCTCCGGCGCCCGGATCGAGCCGGGCCGCGACCCGTTCCAGCCTCCGCTCCGTCCGGCGGGGGCCCCAGTACTGCGAAGTCGTGACCAGCAATCCGATCACCAGCCACCGCAGCACCGACCACACCGACCCGTGCGTGACGATCTGGATGACCATGTTGCCTCCGTAGACCATGATCAGCAGGGGGCCGAGCCAGCGGCGCAGCTTCCGCTGTCTGTCGAGCTGTCGGCGCTGCTCGCCCACCAGGCGGCGCATGGCTTCCCGGTCGGTCTCGTCGGCGGGGATCCGCTCCTTCCGTATCTCTCTCATGAGCGCTCGTAGCCGCTTCGGCTCGATGCCGACCCGGTCGGCCAAGCGGCGCTGCGCTTTCCGCACCCAGAGCGACACCGACGCCACCACCAGAGCCAGCAAGGCGACCCAGACAGCCACTTTCGCCCCTATCGGCCACCCCAGGGCCGCCACGGCGCCCGCGGCCACCCCGGCGAGCACCATCAGGCCCACCCCGCCGAGACCCCACCCCACCTGGTGCCGTCCGGATCCGGCCGGCGTTTCGGCTCGTACGGTCATGCCCCACCCCCTGTTGTCCGGGCGCCGTCACCCGTACGCCCGCCGGACCTCGCGTCTACCCCGCTTTCCACGGATGAGCGCAGGCCGACGGCCGACACGGAGCGGCGCCGGGCTCAACAGGCCCCCGAAAGCGCCGGGTTCGCGACGGACGGCTGCCCGCCTGGCGGTCGGGCGGGCAGGTCAGCCCGGCGCGTCGTCCCCGGACCGCCCCGCGCATCCTTGATTCGAGCGCACTCCAACGGGTTGGCTGAGCCTCATGAAGTACACGCAGCTTGGACGCACCGGACTCAAGGTCAGCCGACTGGTCCTCGGCACGATGAACTTCGGGCCGCAGACCACCGAGGCCGACAGCCACACGATCATGGATTCCGCGCTCGCCGCGGGCGTCAACTTCTTCGACACCGCCAATGTCTACGGCTGGGGCGAGAACAAGGGCCGCACCGAGGAGATCCTCGGCACCTGGTTCGCCCAGGGCGGCGGGCGGCGCGACAAGGTCGTACTCGCCACCAAGATGTACGGGAACATGGGCAGCGGCCCGGAGGCCTGGCCCAACCACGACAAGCTCTCGGCGGTCAACATCCGCCGCTCCGTCGAGGCTTCACTGAAGCGGCTCCAGACGGACCACATCGACCTGTACCAGTTCCACCACGTCGACCGGAACACCCCGTTCGAGGAGATCTGGCAGGCGATCGACGTCCTGGTCCAGCAGGGCAAGGTGCTCTACGCGGGCTCGTCGAACTTCCCTGGTTACAAGATCGCCCAGGCCAACGAACTGGCCGCCCGCCGCGGCTCGGTGGGGCTCGTCAGCGAGCAGTGCATCTACAACCTGATGGAGCGCCGCGCCGAGATGGAGGTCATCCCGGCCGCGCAGGAGTACGGCCTCGGGGTCATCCCGTGGTCGCCGCTGCACGGCGGACTGCTCGGCGGCGCGATCCGCAAGGAGCGGGACGGCGGCAGCGGGCGCAGCTCGACGGGCCGGTCGGCGGACGCGCTCGCCGATCAGACCGTACGGGCGAAGATCCAGGCGTACGAGGACCTGCTCGGCAAGCACGGTCTGGAGCCCGGCGAGGCCGGTCTGGCCTGGCTGCTGACCCGGCCGGGCGTCACGGGGCCGATCGTCGGCCCGCGCACATCGGAACAGCTGGATTCGGCGCTGCGCGCGATCGAACTCGAACTGCCGGAGTCCGTGGTGTCCGGGGTCGACGAGATCTTCCCAGGTCCTGGCCCGTCACCCGAGGCGTTCGCCTGGTAGGCACGGACGCGCATCCGTCCGGGCGGGCAGGTACGCACAGCCCGCACGCCCCCTGATGGGCACCGCGCACGCTCCCGGGCGGCCGCCGTCACTGTCCGACGGCGGCCGCCACGGCGACGACGACGAACAGCAGCACAAGCGCACCGGCCATGATCCGGTTCCTGGTTTTCGGGTCCACGCCAACGAGGTTACTTGCCGGGCCCCAGCGGCCAGGCGGCGACCACCTCGTACCGTGGCTGCCGCCCGCTGCGTACGAGGGCCGTCTCCCGCACGGTCCACGGGCTGCTCACGAAGCCGGCCAGGGTCTGCGCGTACGGATCGAGCGCGGTCCGGCCGTCGCCGCGGGCCAGGGTGAGATGCGGCACGTACGGGTGCTCACGCTCCACCGGTACGCCCGCCCCCACCGCCGCCTCCTCCACCGACGCGGCCAGCCGCCCCACCGCGTCCACATCGCCGGCGGCGCCCGCCCACAGCGACCTGTCCCCGAACCTGCCGCCACCTGCGACGCGCAACGTGAAGGGCGCGTGGCCCTGGGCGGCCCGCGCCAGCCGGGGTGCCAGGGCGGGGACCAGACCGTCGTCCACCTCGCCCAGGAAGGCGAGCGTGAAGTGCCAGCCGGGCCGTTCGGTCCAACGCAGGCGACCGGCGCCGGGCAGCGCCTGTGCCCGGTCGACCAGCGCCCCGAGCTGACGGGCCGCGTCGGGCGGGGGCAGCAGTGCCACGAAAAGCCTCATGGGGGCAGTCTCCCGGGCGACGGGCCCGGCCCCGTTCGTTCGTGGCGTGTCCCGGGCAGCCCCTCCCGGTTTCGTCGCCGCCCCCGCCTGGCCGGTTCCCGGCGTGCCCCGGTTGCCGTGCGTATCGTTGTACCGCGCGACTGCCCGCACCCTGCGGCAGTGGGGAGGAGCGCCACGATGACCGTCGTCGACGACAGGATCGAGATGGCCGACACCAGCGACGAGCGCACTCTGGACTCCATGTTCGAGTGGCTTGAGCCGACCCCCGAGGGATTCAAGGTCGAGATCGTCGGGGGGAACATTTTCATGTCACCGCAGCGGGACACGCACTGGGACATCATCCTGGACATCGTCGAGCAGCTGCGCACCGTGTATCCGCGCCAGCGGGTGAAGTCCGATGTGCGCATCGACTTCCCCGGGCTGCTGAACGGCTTCGCCTCGGACGTCGTCGCTCTCGTGGAGGGGGCCGTCAAGGACGAGAAAGGGCACTGGCGTTACCAGGACATCGAGTTCGTCGCCGAGGTGATCTCCAAGAACACCGCCGCCAACGACTACGGCCCGAAGAAGACCACGTACGCCACCGCCGGCGTTCCCGTGTACGTCATCGCCGATCCGTACACCGGCAGGTGGCAACTGCACACGCTGCCGAAGGAGGACGAGTACCACGGCACCGTGACACTCGACTTCGGCTACCCCATCGACCTGACCGGCACAGCCGTCGGCCTCACCCTGGAGACCGCGGACTTCCCCCGGGACTGACGCGCCCGACGCGCCGGGAAGCCCGGCAACCGGTCCCGCCGGGCCGGGGGTGTGTGCCCCGGCCCGTGTGCGGGGCCGTCCGTGTTTCAGGCCGCCGTGGCGAGCTGTTCGCGCGGTACGAAGCCCACATGGCGGCGGCCGCGCCTGAGGTCGACCTCCAGGCGGAGGTTGGCCGCGCGGGCCAGCATCAGGCCGACGCCCAGCGCCGCCAGTGCGCAGACCAGGCCGCCCAGCATGAAGCTGACGCGGACGCCGTACGAGTCGGTGAGCCAGCCGAAGAGCGGGCCGCCCAGCGGGGTTCCGCCGGTGAAGACCATCATGAACAGGCTCATCACCCGGCCCCGCATCTCCGGTTCGGTGCCCATCTGCACCGAGGAGTTGGCGGTGACGTTGACCGTCAGGCCCAGGATGCCGATCACGGTGATCAGCGGGACGAACATCCAGATCGACGGGGACCAGGCGGTGATCATCTGGAGCGCGCCGAAGACGACCGCGGCTCCGACCAGGATGCGCAGCCGGGAGGTGCCGCGGCGGGCCGCGAGCAGGGCGCCGGCCAGGGAGCCGATGGCCATCAGGGTGTTGAAGAGGCCGTACATCCCGACGCCGCCGTGGAACGTGTTGTTGGCGAACGCGCTGAGCCAGATCGGGAAGTTGAAGCCGAACGTGCCCACGAAGCCGACCAGGACGATCGGCCAGATCAGATCAGGGTGCTTGGAGACGTAATTGAGGCCCTCGCGGAGCTGCCCCTTGCCGCGCGGGGTGCGCAGCGTCTGGTGGAGTTCGCTGCTGCGCATCAGCAGGAGCCCGGTGAGCGGGGCGAGGAAGGAGAGGCCGTTGGCGAGGAAGGCCCAGCCGGGGCCGACGGCCGCGGTGAGACCACTCGCGACGGCGGGGCCGATGAGCCGGGCGGACTGGAAGTTGGCCGAGTTGAGGCTGACGGCGTTGCGGACCTGGTCCGGGCCGACCATCTCGGAGACGAAGGACTGCCGGGTCGGGTTGTCGACGACGGTGACAAGACCGGTGAAGAAGGCGGTCAGATAGACGTGCCAGACCTGCACATGGCCGGTGAGGGTCATCGCGGCGAGGAAGAGACCGCCGACGCTCATCGCGCCCTGGGTGCAGAAGAGCAGCTTCCGCTTGGGGAAGCGGTCGGCTATGACTCCGCCGTACAGGCCGAAGAGCAGCATCGGCAGGAACTGCATGGCCGTGGTGATACCGACGGCGGCGGACGATCCCGTGATGCTCAGGACCAGCCAGTCCTGGGTGATACGCGCCATCCAGGTGCCGGTGTTGGACACGACGGCACCGCTGGCGAACAAGCGGTAATTACGGATCTTCAACGAGCTGAACATCGAAGTCCGGGTAGAAGTTTCTTGCGGTGCGGGGGCGGAGTCTGCTCCGGGTCCCGTACTCAACAGTGGTCGCCTCCTGGGCGTAGACAAGGTCACCGGGGTGACCGCTTACAGGGGTTACGGGGTCAGAGCTGGGCGAGTTTCTCCAGGACGGGGGCGGCAGCGCGCAGCTTCACCCAGTCGTCCTCGTTCAGCCCTTCGGCCAGCTCGGCCAGCCAGACATTGCGGCGGCGCCGGCTCTCCGCGAGCATCGCCTGCGCCTCCTCGGTCTGGCTGACGACCTTCTGTCTGCGGTCGTCCGGGTGCGGTTCCAGCCTGACCAGGCCCTTGGCCTCCAGGAGCGCCACGATGCGGGTCATCGAAGGCGGCTGCACATGCTCCTTGCGGGCCAGCTCACCGGGGGTGGCGGAGCCGCAGCGGGCGAGGGTCCCCAGCACCGACATCTCGGTCGGGCTCAGCGACTCGTCGACGCGCTGGTGCTTGAGCCGGCGGCTCAGTCGCATCACGGTGGAACGCAGTGAGTCGACGGCGGCAGCCTTGTCGGCGGGCGAAAGGTCAGGCATGTTCGTTAGCGTAACTCATTACCTATGCTAAAGACCAACCGAGTATGCCATCCGGTGAGCGAGATCACCCGTACGAGTGAGATGAGGCGCGAAAGTGACGCGCGGCGGCGCCCGGCCGCACGACGCTGTCGGTATGGGATCGACCGTGCTCAGCCTGCGCATAGACGGGGAGCTGCTCGCCCGGCTCCGGAACCACGCGGCCAAACGCGGAATGAGCGTCCAGGACTATGTGGTCCGGACGCTCATTCGCGACGACTTCGACGAACGGTTCCAGTCGGCCGTCGACGAGACGGAGAGGTTCTACGGGCGTACGTAGCCCGGACCTCCTACGTGAGGCCGAGCGCCGGCATCGCGTAGTAGAAGACGAAGACCGCCGACACGATGTACATCGCGGCCGGCACCTGGCGCCAGCGGCCGACGGCGATCCGCAGCACGGTGAAGGAGATGAAGCCGATCCCGATGCCGTTGGTGATCGAGTAGGTGAACGGCATCATCACCATCGCCAGGAACGCCGGGATCGCGATGGTGAAGTCCGACCAGTCGATGTCCCTGACCGAGCCCGCCAGGATCAGGAAGCCCACCGCGACCAGCGCCGGGGTGGCCGCCTGCGAGGGCACCATGGTCGCCACCGGGGTCAGGAACAGCGCCACCGTGAAGAGCAGGCCCGTCACGATGCTGGCGAGCCCGGTACGGGCGCCCTCGCCGACCCCCGCCGTGGACTCCACGAAGCAGGTGTTGGCGGACGACGAGGTCGCACCGCCCGCGGCGACCGCGACGCCGTCCACGAACAGCACCCGGTTGATGCCGGGGAAGGTGCCGTCCGGCTTCGTCAGCTTCGCCTCGTCGCCGACTCCGAGGATGGTGCCCATGGCGTCGAAGAACGACGAGAGCAGCACGGTGAAGACGAAGAGGATGCCGGTCAGCACACCGACCTTGTGGAATCCGCCGAACAGGCTGAACTGACCGACAAGCCCGAAGTCCGGCGACGCCACCGGGTTGCCCGGCCACTTCGGGGTGGTCAGGCCCCAGCTGGGGACCGTGGCCACGGCGTCGACGATCACCGCGGCGATCGTCATCGTGACGATGGAGATCAGGATCGCGCCGGAGACCTTGCGGACGATCAACGCCAGCGTCAGCAGCACACCGACCACGAAGATCAGCACCGGCCAGCCGTGCAGATGACCGTCGGAGCCGAGCTGGAGCGGGACGGTGGTGTGCGCGGTGTCCGGGACGCGGGAGACGAAGCCCGAGTCGACCAGGCCGATCAGCAGGATGAAGAAGCCGATCCCGATCGCGATGCCCTTGCGCAGACTGAGCGGTACGGCGTTCATCACGCGTTCCCGCAGCCCCGTGGCGACGAGGAGCATCACGACGATGCCCGCCAGGACGACCATCCCCATCGCGTCGGGCCAGGTCATCCGGGGCGCGAGCTGGAGCGCGACGACGGTGTTCACGCCGAGTCCGGCCGCCAGCGCGATCGGCACATTGCCGATGACGCCCATCAGCAGCGTGGAGAAGGCGGCGGTCAGCACGGTGGCGGTGACCAGCTGGCCGCCGTTGAGCTGGTGGCCGTTCATGTCGTGCGCGCTGCCCAGGATGATCGGGTTCAGCACGATGATGTAGGCCATCGCGAAGAAGGTCGCGAAGCCGCCGCGGATCTCCCGGGCGA
Source organism: Streptomyces sp. NPDC054757 (assembly GCF_053612185.1). Lineage (NCBI taxonomy): Bacteria > Bacillati > Actinomycetota > Actinomycetes > Kitasatosporales > Streptomycetaceae > Streptomyces > Streptomyces sp. NPDC054757. Next base: position 298,780 of record NZ_JBSHBW010000004.1, on the reverse strand, counting down.
TGCTCGAACCGCGCTCGGTGATCTTGAAATAGCGGTCAAAGGCATTCTGCGGCCCGCCGGATGGCGATGGTGGAACAGCGTCGACCGGAGCGGTGGCCGAGGGAGACATGCGCGCGACCTCAAGTGTCATGTGTTGAGAAACGGCCATATTTGGACGTTTAAACGAAAGGAACGAGCCAATCGAAAGCCGTTTCAGTATGAATACATAAGGCGAAGATCGCTATCTCCGCGCGTAGAGCCTTGGGCCACCTGGCCCGGCACCGGCTCCGGTTCCCCCGCATAGACTGTCGGTCATGGCGAAGTGGACACCAGTACATGAGGCACCCGAGCCCCTGGAGGGGCCCGTTGTCGCCACCATCACCGGCGGCACGGTCATCTGGTTCGTCCTCTTCCTGGTGCAGCTGCCGTTCTACGGCTGGTTCGACGACCACGGACATCTGTGGTGGCTCTGGACCTGCGCGGCCGGCGGCGCGCTCGGGCTCGTCGGGGTCTGGTACGTACGGGGGCGCGACGCCGCCATCAAGCGCGCGGCGGGCCGGACGGCGGACAGCGCGGACCATGCGGACCATGCGGACACTGGCGGGGCCGGCGAGGGCCAGGGCCGGGACGGCGCGTAGCCGGCCCGCTACAGCCCCGCCCGCCACAGTCCCGCCCGCCGCCCCCTACAGCTCCGGTCGGGGTCCGTACGGCCACAGGACGAGCCGCGTCCTGTCCGCCCTCCTCCCGAAGGCTGATCTTCCGGTATCTCACCGGGTAAACGTGTGGTTCTGGCCTTAACGTCGGATCCATGACGCAAGGGCCGTATATCGACGCGGGGGCCGAACTCGACCCCGTCCACCCCGTCGAGCTGCCGCATCCGGCCCGCGCGACCGGGCTGACCACCGCCGAAGTGGCCGAACGCGTGGCCAGGGGCGAGGTCAACGATGTGCCCGTACGGTCCAGCCGCTCCACCGCCGACATCGTGCGGGCCAACGTCTTCACCCGGTTCAACGCGATCATCGGTGTGCTCTGGGTGATCATGCTGTTCGTCGCACCGATCCAGGACAGCCTCTTCGGCTTCGTGATCATCGCCAACACCGGTATCGGCATCATCCAGGAGCGCCGCGCCAAGAAGACACTCGACAGCCTCGCGGTGGTCGGCGAGGCCAAACCGACCGTGCGGCGGGACGGGACCGCCGGGGAGATCTCCACTTCCGATCTGGTCCTCGGCGACCTCATCGAACTGGGCCCCGGCGACAAGGTCGTCGTGGACGGCGAGACCGTCGAGGCCGAGGGACTGGAGATCGACGAGTCACTGCTGACCGGCGAGGCCGACCCCGTGCACAAGAAGCCCGGCGACGCGATGATGTCGGGCAGTTTCGTCGTCGCGGGCGGCGGGGCGTTCACAGCCACCCGGGTCGGCCGGGAGGCGTACGCTGCACAGCTCGCCGACGAGGCGTCCCGCTTCACGCTCGTCCACTCCGAGCTGCGCAGCGGTATCTCCACCATCCTCAAGTACGTGACCTGGATGATGGTCCCGACCGCCGCCGGGCTCATCGTCAGCCAGCTGGTGCACGAGCGGCACGACCTCAAGGACTCCATCGCCCGGACCGTCGGCGGTATCACCCCGATGATCCCCGAGGGGCTCGTCCTGCTCACCTCCATCGCCTTCGCCATCGGCGTCATCCGGCTCGGCCGCAAGCAGTGCCTCGTCCAGGAACTCCCGGCCATCGAGGGGCTGGCCCGGGTCGACGTGGTCTGCCTGGACAAGACCGGGACGCTCACCGAGGGCGGGATGAACGTCACGGAGCTGCGGACGCTGGACAGGCCGGGTGGGTCGGACGGGTCGGACGGGTCGGACGGTTCCGATGGGCCGGGCGGTGCGGACGAGACGTATGTACGGCGGGTGCTCGGGGCCTTCGGCGCGTCCGACCCGCGCCCCAACGCCAGCCTCCAGGCGATCGTCGACGCCTACCCGGACACCTCGGGCTGGCGCTGCACCCGGGCGCTCCCCTTCTCGTCGGCCCGCAAGTACAGCGGCGCCGCCTTCAGCGAGGGGGACGGCGAGTCGTCGGCCTGGCTGCTCGGGGCGCCCGACGTACTGCTGCCCGAGGGGGACCCGGCGCTCCAGGAGGTCGGCCGGCTCAACGAGGAGGGGCTGCGGGTGCTGCTCCTGGCACGGGCCGAGGGCAGCCTGGACGGCGCGGACAGCGGTCCGGGGGACGGCGACAGCGGCACCCACACCGGAACCGGAACCGGCAGCGACGGCGACGGCGACGGCCCGGACCAGGACCCTGACCCCGAGACGGTGGTGGCCGGGGCGCATCCCACCGCGCTGGTGGTGCTCGAACAGCGGCTGCGCCCCGAAGCGGCCGACACACTGGCCTACTTCGCCGACCAGAACGTCGCCGCCAAGGTGATCTCCGGTGACAACGCGGTCTCGGTGGGAGCGGTGGCAGCGAAGCTGGGTCTGGACGGGGCCACGGACACCGTGGACGCCCGGCAGCTCCCCACCGAGCAGGAGGCGATGGCGGATTCGCTCGACTCCCACTCGGTCTTCGGCCGGGTATCGCCCCAGCAGAAGCGCGACATGGTGGCGGCGCTCCAGTCGCGCGGCCACACGGTCGCGATGACCGGCGACGGCGTCAACGACGTACTGGCCCTGAAGGACGCCGACATCGGTGTGAGCATGGGCTCGGGCTCGGAGGCGACCCGGGCGGTCGCGCAGATCGTGCTGCTCAACAACAGCTTCGCGACGCTGCCATCGGTGGTGGCGGAGGGCCGCCGTGTCATCGGGAACGTGACGCGGGTGGCGACGCTCTTCCTGGTCAAGACGGTCTACTCGGTGCTGCTCGCCATCCTGGTGTCCTGTTTCCAGATCGAGTACCCGTTCCTGCCACGGCACTTGACCATGCTCTCCACGCTGACGATCGGCATCCCGGCGTTCTTCCTGGCCCTGGCCCCGAACAAGGAACGCGCGAAGCCGCACTTCGTACGGCGGGTGCTTCGGTACTCGATCCCGTGCGGCACCATCGCCGCCGTCGCGACCTTCGTGGCGTATCTGATCGCCCGGCACTACTACGTGGGGGCCGGCTCCCTGGACGCCGAGACGAGCGTGGCGACCCTGACGCTCTTCCTGGTCTCGATGTGGGTCCTGGCCATCATCGCCCGCCCGTACACCTGGTGGCGGGTCTGCCTGGTACTGGCGATGGCGGGCGCGTTCCTGCTGGTCATGGTGGTCCCGGCGCTCCAGCACTTCTTCGCGCTGAAGCTGGTGGGGGCGGCGATGCCCTGGATGGGCGTGGGCATCGCGGCGGTCGCGTCGCTGGGGGTCGAGCTGGTCTGGCGGTGGGTGGACCGCCACCACCCGGGCTGAGCCACCCGGGACTGAGCCACCCGGGCTGGGCCGGGGGTGTCGGCGGAAGTCCGGGCCGCCCGCAGAGCGGCAGCTGCTGCGGGCGGCCCGGGTTCACCGGAGTGCGGCCTGGTTACTTCACGTCGACGAAGTCACCGGCGGCGATGGCCGCCGGAGTCGTGGTCGTGCCCGCGAAGTTGTAGCGCCAGTAGCCGTCCTCGACCGCCTTGACGGTCGTCTTCAGCTCACCGGTGCCGTTCGTCTTCAGCGTCTTGACGGTGGTGTAGGTGTTGCTGTTCTTCTTGCGGAACTGCAGCTTGACCGGCTGGCCGGTGTAGCCCTGGTACTTGTAGTTCTCCCAGTTGGCGCGGGCCAGCTTGCCGGTGACCGTGATGGTCTTGCCCTTCTTCACCGGCTCGGGGGCGGCGTTGACCGTCTGCGTCGAGGCGCGCTGGACGTGCTGCGACTTGTACGCGTTGCTCTCGACCCACTGGCCGTCCTTGGCCAGTGCGGAGACGTAGACCTTCCAGGTGCCGGCGAGGCTGTTCTTGTACAGGTCGTTCTGCGAGCGCGGGTCCACCTTGAAGGAGACCTTGCAGGTGGACGTGGTGGCGTTCACCTTGGTGCACTTGGAGACCTGCGTGGTGTTGTCGTCCACCTTCGGACCCAGGTAGCCGTCGACCGCGGAGTCGATGTCGGTGCCGTGCCAGAGGAAGACGACGGCGTCCTGGATACCGGAGTTGTCGGTGGCGGTGACGCTCGCCGTGATGGTCTTGGCGACCGTGGTGCCGAGGACGATGTCCTTGCCACCGTTCACGGTCACGCTGCTGATCCTGGTGTCGACGGCGGCACGGGTGACGACGCGGGCCTTCGCGCCGAGCGGCGCGGTCTTGACCGGCGCGTTTTTGAACACGGAGCGGGCAGCCTCCACGGTACCCACGCCGTGGGCCCCGTCCGCCTGGGCGGCGGCCGGAACGACGAGAGCGGAGAGAGCCAGGGCGCCGGTGACGGCGGCCACAGTGGCACGTATACGCATGTTTGTTCCCCATGTGGAGAAGGGGACCGGCGGAGGTTTCGTCCATCCGCGTGGCCCATGTGGTCTGTGAAGTCTGGTGACTTCACAGACCAGACAAGCGACGTGGGTGAAAGGTTGTGCCCGATGTGAAGATTTCGAAACCGTGCGGAAACCGAAGGGTGACGGCGCCCCTTCGGGACCGGCCCCGCCGAACCACCCGCCCCCGCCGGACCAGCAGCCTCAGGCGGATCAGCAGCCTCAACCGAACCAGCAATCCCAGCCGAACCAGCAGCCCCCGCCGGCCCACCCGCCTCAGTCGAACCAGCGGTCCCGCTCCAGCTCCTCCGTCCGGGACGGGTCCTCGATCAGTGCCGCCACCTCGAACCGGCGCGGCCACTGCCCCGCCGCCCAGGCGAGCCCCGCCGCCACCCCCTCAAGCGTGGCCGCGTGCACCACACCGTCGCGCGTCCGGTGCCAGTCCAGTTCGACGCCGTTCGCCAGCAGTTCGCCGTGCTCGACGTACGTACGCGGTGTGCCGGCCCCGAGCAGCGCCCGTACCGCGTCCGGGACCTGGTGCTCCTCCCCCGCCGTGGTCACCTCGGCCTCCACGCTCTCGCTCAGCCTGGCGACCTGGAGCAGCTCGGCCAGCTCGGCGGCCCGGTCCGGGGCCACCGGGAGCAGCGCGGCGCCCGAGGTCAGCGGGAGCAGGTCGGGGGCGTCCGCGACCAGGGCGTCGGCGGCGTCCACCACCCGCACCTCGCCGTCCACCACGGCCCGCAACTCGTCCGGCAGCGTGACCTGTTCCGGGTCGAGCAGCGCCAACCGGCCGTACAGCGCGTGCAGCTGACGGGCCGACACCGTACGGTCCGGATCGGCGAGCCGGGTCAGCAGCTCGGCCGCGCCGCCGGGCTCGTCGAGGAGGGCGGCCACGGAGGTCCGTACCCCCAGGGCGCGCAGCACCTGCTCGTCGTCGAAGCCGGTGGCGTCCGCCTCGTCGTAGAGACCGGCCAGCAGCGGATCACCGCCCGCAGCCCGCAGCCCGGCCGGGCGGCGGCCGTCGAGCACCGGGTGACCCCGCAGCCACCAGGCGGTGTACGGGCGTACGGACTCGGTCGTACCGTCCGGGAGCAGCACCCGGACCGGCTGGGTCAGGGCGTCCCGCAGCGGCGGCCGGGAGAGCAGGGCGAGCGCCTGCGGCCAGCGGTCGTCGTCGACCAGCTCCAGGTCCCGTACGGCGACGATCTCCGTGGCCACCGGCGGCAACGGGGTCTGCGCCAGCTGGTCGAGCACGTCCTCGCACCAGACGTCCACCGCGTCGAGCAGCCCGGCGTCGTCCGGCTCGGCGAAGTCGCCCTCGCGCGGTTCGAGTTCATCGGGGTCCAGGACCACATCGGTGGTGCGGACCAGGGCGAAGGTGGCGAGCACCCCGCAGGCGGTCAGCGGCTGCTCGCCCCAGCGCTCGGCCAGCTCGGCGTCGCACAGGGCGAGTTCGCCCTCGCGCATGACCGAGGCGAACGGGGATCCTGGCAGCACCAGTTCACCGGCCGGCACGGTCTCGCCGTCCTCGTCGGGGAGCGCGAGCGCCCCGAGCCAGGGCTCGTCGCCGGGCTCCAGCTCCGCCTCACGGACGAGCCCGAGCACCACATCGGCGAGTTCATCGGCGTCCAGGGCGCCTTCGTCGTCCTCGTCGTACCAGCTCTCCCCGGCCTCCATGGAGGCGGCGACGGCGGCCCGCACCTGCGGGGTCGTCAGGACGGTGCGCGGGGTGGCGGGCAGCGCGCCCAGCTTCTCCAGGAGCGGATGCGCGGCCTCCGGGTGGGCGACCTTCAGACCGAGGCGGGCCAGGTCGGCGGGGGTGTCGGCCAGCGGCAGCAGCACCTGCCGGGGCCCGACGGCGGTACGGCCTGAGGCGAGCGGCACCGGCAGCCCGGAGAGCCGGTCCGGGTCGACGCCGGCCAGGGTCTCGTACAGCCGCCGCCACCAGGACGGCGGGCGTTCGGCGCCGCCGATCCGGTCGATGGCGTCACCGAGCGGCAGCCGGCCGACGCTCAGTGTGCGCAGCTCGGTACGGCGTTCGAGCCCGGCGGGCAGCAGCGTCGGCAGCACTTCGGCCAGCACGCGTACGGTGTCCTCGCCCGCGCCCTCGACGACCTCGGCCTCGAAGGGGCGCAGGGCCCGGCGGCGCGCGCCGCCCGCCTCGTCGTCCGCGCCTTCCGTGTCCTCCGGTGCCACGTCCTCCAGCGGCGCGGCGGGGGCGAGGAACGCCACCCGGTTCAGCCGCTCCAGGATCGCGGCCCGCAGCGCGCCGTCCAGCTCGCCCTTGCCGAGCGGGCCCGGCACCAGGTCGAGGGTGGCGACCGACACCGGCTCCCAGCCGCCGAGCAGCTCCGCGTAGCCGTCGGCGGCCCGCTGCACCAGGAAGTCCGTGAGCGGCCCGGGGGCGGGGTGACGGCGGGTGGTGTCCAGCGGCAGCGAGGCGATGAGCAGCGCGGGCACACCGAGCGGTTCGTCGGTCGGGGTCGGCGCGTGGACGACGGGGGCGGTGCCGGGGCGTACGGGGGCGCCCTCGCCGTCCACCGGGACGGCCCAGGTGACCGACCAGTGCGGGCGCAGCCGTTCCTCGACGGGCCGGTCCGCGAGCAGCGCGCGCTCCAGCGGCCCGTGGTGGGCGACGGTGCGCCAGCGGTGGATCCCGCCGCCCGCCGCGCTGTCGTCGATGTGGACGTACGCCCCGTGCTCCGAGCGGGCCAGGGTGCGGATACCGTCCGGGGTCTCGACCACGATCTCGGCGAGGCCGGGCAGGGTCAGCAGCAGCGCGTCGTCGATCGCGGCGACCAGGCGCCGGGCCAGGTCCTCCGCGCCGGCGTCGCGCAGCGGCAGGATGACGACGGTGTCGTACCCGTCGGGCGCGGTGCCCTCGGCGGGCAGCGGGAGCCGCAGCAGCGGTACGTGCCCCTCGCGCCGCCGCAGTTCGTCGGCGAGGCCGCCGTCCGATGTCTGCTCCGCCGCGGTACGGGCCGCTTCGGCCGCCAGTGCGCGGGCCTCGGCGAGGGACCACCGGACGCCGCCGTGCCGGCCGACGACCGCGGGCTCGTCGCTGACCGCGAGGACGGCGGCGAACCCGACACCGAAACGGCCGACCGCGGCGTGGGTGTCGGCTGTTCCTGAGCCGGGCCGCTTGGCCGAGGCACGGAGCGTACTCAGCGACTCGACGCCGGCGGCGTCCAGCGGCGCCCCGGTGTTGGCGGCGACGAGTACGGCCGGCCCTCCGCCATCGCCCGGCCGCAGGGTGAGCCGGAACCGGCCCGGCACCCCCGCACGGGCCGCCGCGTCGGCGGCGTTCTGGGCCAGCTCGACGACGAGGCGGTCCCGGTAGCCGCCCAGCGCGAGGTCCTCCTCGGCGTTGGCGTCCTCGCGGAAACGGGCGGGGGCGGCGGCCCAGGCATCGAGCACGCCACGCCTCAGGCGGGCCGTCCCGAAGGGGTCGGCTGCGTCTGTCGCTTCCACGGTCACGGCTTGTGCTCCTCTGTGGGGCGGGGGTACGGATCTGCGGGGCGGGGGTACGGAGGACCGTCCCGGTCCCGGGTGAAGGTATCGCGTACCAGGGTGCGGGGAGGGGCGCGGGTGGCGCGCCCGGGGTGGGCTTGGCTTGATCCTCTCCCCGCGGCTCCCCCGACTTGTTGGCGCTCTGTTGGCGGAGGCCGGGACGCTTCTCCACGTGGCCCACTGACGGGCCGCGCGCCCCGTGTCGGGTGTTCCGGCCACCCGTGCGGGGGCGCTGATCAGCAAAGGAACAGGTATGAAGCGTACGTTGCGCACCTCTGCGGTCTCCCTGCTGGGAGCCGCCGTAGCGGTCATCGGTATGGCCACCGCCGCATTGCCGGCGCAAGCAGCCACCGCCAAGTCATCGGACTGCACGGGGGGATACCTGGCCCGTGGGAACGGTGAACAGGACCTGGTCGGTCACCTGGGCTTCTGCCCGTACGGCGACATCGTCATGGTGATGGACATCACGGCTGACGGCTACAGCGTGGGCGCTCGGGTCGACGACGGGAGCGGAAAGTACCGTTACTGCAAGGCCAGCGGCCTCGGCAAGAAGAAGACCTGCAACTTCGACCTCCGTGAGAACAGGACCATAAAGATCCACGGGTACCTGTCGAAGAAGGGGCACAAAACCATCTGGCTCCAGAACTACACCTTCGACAACTGAGCCTGCCGCCCGCGCGGAAGGGCTGAACTTCCTCCGCCCCTCATCACAGGGGAGTGAGGGGACCGCACCGGCGGCAGCTGTGCAGGTGCCGGGCGTCGGAAGTTTCCCGGGCGTCCAGGATGGCGCAGGCGTCAAGGGTTACGTGAACGGGGACGGCCCGTCAGCGGCGGCTGACGGGCCGTCTCTCTCCGTGCTCCGCTCAGCCGGCCTGCTCCGGCACCTCGGGCAGCCCCAGCAGCTTCCGCAGCCCGGGCAGTTCGGAGCTGTCGGTGCCGGCCAGATCGTCGAGCGCGGCCCGCCACTGGGCCCGCGCCTCGTCCCCGCGCCCTGCCGCCGCGAGCACCCGGCCGTACTCGTGCCGTGCCAGGCCACTCGCGTGGTGGTCGCGCCGCTCCACGGCCCGGTCGACAAGTGCCGCCGATTCCGCCACCGCCCCCTCCGTACGCCTGAGTTCGCGCAGCGTCCGGATCAGACCGAGGCGGGTGTGGGTCTCGGCGTGCCAGTCGGAGAATTCCCGCAGGCCGGTCAATCCGCGCTCGAAATGACGCCGGGCCGCGGCGGGGTTCCCGGCGCGCAGCAGGGCGTAACCGATGTTGCAGTACGCCGTGTTCCTGATCCTCGGATCATCGGTACGCTCCGCGAGGGCGAGGCTGCGCTCATGGCAGTGGACGGCCTCGGCCGGGTCGCGTTGTTCGACCAGGTTGCCCAGATTGCCGAGTACGACCGACTCCCCCACCGGGTCGTCCAGTTGACGGGCCAGCCGCAGTGCCTCCCGCAGGGCCTCCTCCGCCTCCTGGGGCCGGCCGAGCAGGTTGAGGAGTGTGCCCCGGTGGCTGAGTGACCGCCGCACCCCGACCAGGTCGCCCGACGCCCGGAGCATGCCGAGGCCGCGGTCGATCAGCGAGAGCGCCTGCTGGAGGCGGCCGGAGAGGAAGTGGAATCCCGCGAGGTCGCTGAGGGCGAGCGCCTCCGCGCGGACGTCCCCGCTCGCGCCGGCGGCGAGCACCGCATGGGTGGCGAGCACTTCCATCTCGCCGAGCCTGCCCTGCCGTTGCAGGAAGGGGAAGAGCTGCCTGACCACACCGGCCGACGCGGCGCGGTGGTCGGTCGGCGGGTCATCGGCCGCGACGGTCTGCCCCACCAGCGCGACGATATTGGCCACCTCCGCCTCGGCCCAGGCGGTGATGTCGGCGGGGAAGGCGTCGTCCTCGCCCTCGTCGGTGCGCCCCTCCGGCGGGGCGTACATCCGGTCCTCCCGGTCCTGGCTGGGCGGCAGGACCGCGCAGAGCAGGCGCCGGGTGCCCGCCGCGTACCATCGCAGGGCCGTACCCCGCAGAACGGCGGGCGAGGGCGTCCGCGTGGCCGCTTCCTCGCGGGCGAACTCCCGCACCAGGTCGTGCGGGAGGAACCGCTCCGGTACGGGCTCCTCCAGGAGGGCCGTCTGTACGAGCCGGTCGAGCGCGTCCGCCGCTCGCGTGGGGGAGAGCCCGCTGAGCCGGGCCAGCAGCGGCGAGGTGTAGTCCGGCAGGTTCACCGCGCCGATGCGGCACAGGGCGCGTGCCGCGTCCCGGTCGGCGGACCGGTCGGATGCGCGCAGGGCCTGGACGGCGACCGTCAGCGGGCGCCGCACGCTCAGGTCGTCGTACTCCAGGTGCTCCAGCAGACCGTCCCCGGCCAGCCGGTCCGCCAGCCGGTCGGGGGCCAGCGTGCCGCGCGCCGCGAGCCGGGCGGCGACCACCCGGAGCGCCAGCGGCAGCCCGCCGGTGAGGCGGACGAGCTGGTGGTCGGGGCCCACGCACTCGCGGCGGCCGGACGCGGCCCGCAACAGCGCGGCGCTCTCCGGCGGTGTCATCGGCCGCAGGGTCATATGCCGTGCGCCGTCCAGCGCGGTCAGCGGATATCTGCTGGTGACCAGCACCCCGCATCCGGCGCCCGCGGGCAGCAGCGGCCGGACCTGGGCGGCGCCCGCCGCGTCGTCCAGCACCATCAGGGTGCGCGTGGGCGCCAGGAGGGAGCGCAGGAGCGCGGTGCCCGCGTCCGGGTCCTCCGGGATGGACTGCGGCGCCCGCCCCAGGGCCCGCAGCAGCGCGGCGAGTGCGCCGCGTGGCGAGAGCCGGGAGCCGTCGGGCGCCGCCCCGTGCAGATGGACGTAGAGCTGCCCGTCCGGGTAGGTGTCGCGCAGGTCGTGCGCGACCTGCGCGACGAGCGCGCTCTTGCCGACGCCGGGCATACCGCTGACGACCGCGAGGCGCGGCCCGTCACCCGCCGATCCGTCGCCGACCGGCCCCTCACCCACCGGGCCCTCACCCACCGGCCCGTCACCCACCGGCCCATCACCCACCGGTCCGTCGCCCGCCGATCCGCCCAACGCCGCACGGAGCGCGGCCCGTTCGGTGTGCCGCCCGGTGAAACAGCCCGGCGCCGGCGGGACCTGCGCGGGGACGACCCGGGCGGCTCGCGGATCGCCGGCGTGGGGCGCGGGGGCGGCCGTGCGGGCGGGCCCGAGTACCTCCCGGTGCGCGGCGGCCACCGCGGCTCCCGGCTCGGTGCCGAGTTGTTCCGCGAGGGTGCGGCGCAGCACCCGGTGCACCTCCAGCGCCTCCGCCTGGCGGTCCGACCGGTGCAGGGCGAGCATCAGCTGCCGGTGGAACGCCTCGCGCAGCGGGTACTGATCGGCCAGCTCCGTCAGTCCGGGAACCAGCCCGGCGGCGGAGTGGCCGAGCGCGAGCCGGGCCTCGGCCCGCCACTCCAGCAGCGACAGCCGCTCCTCCTCCAGCCGCCGCACATACGAGTCGTCGGCCAGTGGCGCCCGTACGCCGTCCAGCGGGGCGCCGCGCCACAGCGCCAGCGCCGCCCGGGACTCATGGAGCACCTCGGGCCACCGCCGTGCGGAGCCCGCCGTCCTGGCCGCGACGACGTGCCGCTGGAAGACCCGTACGTCCAGCTCGTCCTCGCTCACCGAGAGCCGGTATCCGGTGTCGAGCGCCCGCAGCCGGTGCGGGTCGTCCAGCATCCGGCGCAGCCGGGCGGCGAAGTTCTGCAACGAAGCTCGGGCGGTGGGCGGCGGGCTGTCGCCCCACAGCATCTCCCGCAACGCCCCGGTGGACACGGCCCGGCCGGGCTCCCGCAGAAGAGCGGCGAGCAGTACGCGGATCTTGGTACCGCCCACCCGGTGGGGCTCCCCGCTGGCGGGATCGAACAGGCAGACCTGCCCCAGCAGCCCGAACCGCAGTGCGGTGCCGCTTCCCTCCAGCATCGTTCCTCCCGCGCCCACGGATCTGCGCTGTGGCCGAATCGTAGCTCCGGTGCCCGTGCCGGGCCCGAGGCCGCCCCCATGATGGTGGCAACCTGGGCCGAGCACGGTTGCCGTCAGGCGGACGCGGCGTCCAGCGACCGCAGTTCGTCCTCGGAGAGGTGCAGGTCCGCCAGGGCGACGAGGGCCGGCACCTGGTCCACCACCCGGGCGGAGGCGATCGGTGCGACCACGGTCGGCTGCTGGGCCACCCAGGCGATGGCGACGGTGGCCAGCTGTACGCCGTGTGCCGACGCGATCTCCTCCATGGCGGCGAGAACCCTGGTGCCGCGCTCACTGTCCGCGTAACCACCGGCCAGGCCGGGCATGTCGCGCACGTTGTCCAGCGGGCGGCCCGGCCGGTACTTGCCGGTCAGGAACCCGGAGGCGAGGGCGAAGTAGGGGACGCAGGCCAGTCCCTCCCGCTGGACGATGTCCCGGCGTTCGCCCTCGTAGGTGTCACGGGAGACGAGGTTGTACTGGGGCTGGAGCACCTGAAAGCCCGTCAGGCCCTCCTGGCGGGCGAACCGCAGCATGGCGTCCAGGCGTTCCGGGCCGATGTTGGACGCCCCGAGGGCCCGCACCTTACCGGCGCGCACCAGGCCGTCGAACGTCGTGACGACGTCCTCGACCGACACGGACTCGTCGTCGAAGTGGGCGTAGTACAGGTCGATGCGGTCGGTTCCCAGACGCCGGAGCGAATCGTCCACGGCCGACTCGACATTGGCGGGCGCGAGCCCCTTGCGCTCCGGGTGGTCACCGACCTTCGAGGCGATGACGATGTCGTCCCGGTTGCCGCGCGCGGAGAGCCAGTTGGCGATGATGGTCTCCGACTGCCCGGGCTGGTTACCGGGGAACTGGTAGATGTACGAGTCCGCGGTATCGATGAAATTCCCGCCTGCGGCGGCGTAGGCATCGAGCACGGCAAATGATTGCTCCTGGTCGGCCGTCCAGCCGAACACGTTGCCGCCCAAGCACAACGGGGCGACGGAAATACCGGACCGGCCGAGGTTCTTGTGATCAAACATGACCTCATTAGACACCTGGCGCGACAACGGCAGACGGCGGCAGTGGGGGGATACGTGACGGAGAACAGTGCGCGGGAGAACGAGGGGAAAGGAAAAAAAGAGGACAGGGAGAAGGAGAACGACGGGGCGCGGCTGTCGTCGACGGTCGGCACCCTGGGCGCTTGTACGGCGGCGATGGCGCTTGCTCTCAGTCTGGCGGCGACCACGGAGGCCGTGACCGGGGATTCGGTCGTCTGGTGGCAGCTCGCCCTGGTTCCGTTCGTGTTCTTCATAGCGGTCAGAGCGGAGACAGTCTCCCGGCGGGCGCTCCAGCACAACAGGCGCGTCCTGGCCTCACGCCCCCTGAAGGGCGCGGCGCTGCACGAGCACCTTGAGGACCACACCTACGTGCTGTATCTGCGGGCCTTCGGCCGCGACCGGGAACTGGCCACCACCCAGCCGGTGCGTGGCATGTGGGCCTGGGCGCTGGCGCTGACCGGCCTGTCGTCGGTGGACTCCCGGCGTACGTGGGAGGAGCGCATCGTCCTGCCCTTCCTGCGCCTGGGCCGCGTGATCAGCGTCGGCGAGCCCGGCGAGGCCCTGCCTCCGCTCGGCGCTGCCCGCTTCTATCTCCCGCAGGACAACTGGCGGGCCGCTGTCTCCGAAGCGATCCGCCGGTCCCGGCTCGTCGTCATGGTGGCGTCGGTCAGCCCGGACGAGTCGGCCGATGGCACCCTCTGGGAGTACACGGAGGCGGCACGTCTGCTGCCGGCCGAACAGATCGTGCTCATCGTCCTCGACGACCCCGACGGCTATGACCGCTTCCGGGGACTCACGGCAGCGTACGCGGACCGGCGGTCCCGCGAACCCGGCCCGCCAGGAGCCCAGTCGGGGCGGGCCCTGGTTCCACTGCCGACGCTTCCCGACCACGGCGGGATGGTCCGGGTCGCCCGGCGCTCCCGGCGTTCGCGTTCTCCGCTCCTCGGGGCGATCGTGTTCGGTTCCGGCCGCGAGCCCGAGTTCGTCCCGCTGACCGGGGCCGCGCGGCCGGTGGCCCGGCTCTCCCGGCAACTGGCCGTGCGAAGAGTGGTCCGCGACTTCGTGGCCCGGCTCGAACTGCGGCTCCCGGGGCGGGCGGTCGTGCCCTGGGGCGTCCCCCGGGAGCTGCGCTGGATGCTCCTGGCCCTCCCGCTCTGGCTCCCCTACGCGAACTTCGTGGGCAAGAGCCATCGCGAGGGCCCCGGTGTCAAGGCCGTCTTCATCGTCCTGCCTCTGCTGTTCGTCTACGGATACTTCAGAACACGTATCGAAACCGGTGCACAGGAACTCGACCGGGGGGTGCGGATCCTGCCCCCGGAGGTCGCCACAGCCGCGCCCCCGGAGACGCGGGGCGGGCGGACCGTGCCACGGATCGAGCCGACACGGTCCTTCGTGCAGCGGCAGTGGACCACCTGGTTCTACGGAACGACGGGTCTGGCGGCCCTCATCCCCCTGGGCGCGGCACGGTACGGCAGCGACGTGTGGCTGTGGGGCTGCCCCGTGCTCGTGGGCGTGAGTGTGTACGGGTTCCGCGTGGCCCGGCGCCGCGCCACCGCCTACCGGCGCCGCCTGCGTACCCCCGAGGACATCCACGCCGAGGAGAGCGTGCTGCTGCTCCATCCGGAGACCGGCCTCCCCGGCTGGGACGAGCGGGCGTGGCGGGCTGTCGAGCAGTGGTTCCCGCGGTGCGGGGAATTCGTCGCCGTGGGCCCGGCGGACGACCCCCCGCCAGGCAGCGGGTGGGCGCGCCTGGACCTGCCCGCGGACGACGTCCGCCCCGTCCTGTCCGCCGCCCTGGTGCACGCCTGGCTGGTGGTCGCGGTGGCTGTGCCGGACGCAGAGAACATATGGCGGTTCTGCGAAGCCGTACGCCTACGGAACCCGCCGCACGTGGTGCTCCTCGTGACCGGTGGTGGCGAGCAGTACCGGCGGTTCGCGGCCGGTGCCGCAGCCGAGTTCCGGCGCGGGGCCGGGCGCTTCCCGCCACGCGGGCCCGGCGCCCGCAGGTTTCCCCGGCTGCCGGACCTCCCGCCTCTCGCGCCGGAGGCCGACGGAGCCCAGCTGACCGCCGTGATCCGCTTCACCCAGGGCTGGGATACCCACCCGCACACCTTCGAACCGCCGCTCCCGTTCACCGATGCGCGGTCCGTTCCGTCACGTCTGCGCTTCCGGGACGAACTCGGCCCGCATCTGGCCCCGTTGCGCGTGCGGACGTGACGAGACGGTCGCCGCTCCCGACCCGCCGTGCGAATCAGGCCGCCCGGCGGGCCGTTCCGTACCGTACGGAAGCGGCGACCTGCTACTGCCTCCCCCTCAAGTCGCAGCAGTATCAAGGGATTCCTGTCGGCACCGCCCGAATAAATCCGTTGAACCGCCCGGCCCGCCCGGGCAGGATCCGCTCCGTGGACACCTATCTGGAGACCGACCGCCTGGCCCTGCGCCGCTTCACAGCCGACGACGCGGACCTGCTGATCGAGCTGGACAGCGACCCGGCGGTGATGCGCTACCTGAGCGGGGGCGAGCCGACCGCCCCGGAGACCGTCCGCGAGCGCCAACTGCCAAGCGTTATCGCCGGATACGAGAAATGGCACGGCGATCTCGGACTGTTCGCCGCGCACGAGAAGGACGGCGGCGCGTTCATCGGCTGGTTCTGCCTGCGCCCCGAACCGCAGGGCCCGCTGGACGAGGCCGAACTCGGCTACCGGCTGCGGCAGGCGGCCTGGGGCAAGGGGTATGCGACCGAAGTATCACGAGGTCTGCTGGAGAAGGCCTTCACGGGACTCGGCGTACGCATGGTGTGGGCCGAGACGATGACCGTGAACCAGGGCTCACGCAACATCATGGAGAAGCTCGCCATGACGCTCGTCGAGACCACCCCCACTCCCCCCGACATGGCGATGGTCGAGGGCGCCGAGCACGGGGGCGTGCGGTACGAGATCACCAGGGAGCAGTGGCAGCGGCAGTAGCCGCACCGCACGCCGACGCGCCCCCTGCTCCGTACCGGCGCGAACCGTGTGCCACGCCCCGCTGTCGGGAACCGGGCGGTCCCGTCAGGCCGTCAGATGCTCGCGCGCCCAAGTGGCGAACGTGGTCAGGGGGATCCCCAGCCGCCGGGCGAATTCGGGTCGCGCCGGATGGCCGAAGGCGTTGGTCCACTCATGTCCGGCGCCCCAGCTGGGCATGCCCGCCGCGAGTGCTTCCTCCAGGCTCATCGACGGCGCGACGACGGGCACGCCCCACACCGCGGACAGGGTCTCCGCGATCTGCCTCATCGTGAGCCGGTCACCGGCCAGCTCCAGCTCCACCTGGTGAAAACGGTCGGGGTCGCCCAGTGCGCGAGCGGCTGCCGCGCCGATGTCCTCATTCGACACCACCGCCACTTCCGTGTCCGGCTTCAGCACCGTGGCAAGGCCCCCGCTGGGCCCGTGGGGCACGAGCGCGGGGAAGTTGTCCATGAAGAACGCGGGCTTGATCACGGTCCAGCGCTCGAAGCCCGCGCCGCGCACCGCCTCCAGGATCGCCTGCTTGGTGTCGAAGTACTCCTCGACCGCCGCCCAGCGGCCTTCGGCCCAGCCGGGTGCCCGGGTGTGCTCACCGACCCCGCTGGTCGAGGACTGCACGAACTGCCGTACCCCCGCCGCTTTCGCCGCGTGGATCAGGTTCGTAGCCTGCGCCAGCTCTCCCGCGAAGTCGACACTCGTCTCGGTCATGGGCGGCATCTGCACCGAGAACACCGCGCGGGTCCCTTCGAGCGCGGGGCCCAGGGAGGCCCGGTCGGAGAGATCCGCCTGCACCAGTTCGGCGCCCAGCGCCTCGATGGCCAGGGCGGGCTCCGTACGCGGGTTGCGTACGAGCGCACGTACCGGCGTTCCGGCGGCCAGGAGAGCGCGGGCGGTGGCCCCGCCCTGACGACCGGTGGCTCCGGTGACGAGGACGGGTGCGGATGCGAGTGCGGCGTCGGTGGTCATGGTTTCTCTCCCCACGGAAGAAGAAACGGCGGGGCCCGCCGTTTAGACTCGCCTAAGATATGGCGGGCCCCACCGTTTAGCAAATGAGGAGACCATGACCGGCCAGCGAGCGGACGCCCGCCGTAACTACCAGCGCATCCTCGCCGTCGCCGAGGCCGAGGTCGCCGCGCACGGCGCCGACGCCTCGCTCGAACAGATCGCCCGCACCGCCGGCGTCGGATCAGCCACCGTGCGCCGCCACTTCCCCACCCGCCGGGCCCTCCTCGACGCCGTCTTCCAGGAGCGCATCGAGAAACTCTGCGCGCACGCCCGCCAGTTGATCGGATCCGACGACAGCCGCGCCGCCCTCCTGGACTGGCTGCAGGGCCTCGTCGCGTACGCCGTCTCCGCCCGCGGACTCGCCGACACCCTCACCTACGAGCCCCCTACGGACGAACCCGCCACGCACTCCTGCGGCAACGCACTCGAAGAAGCCGGCACGCCTCTGCTCCAGCACGCCATCCGCGACGGAGCGGTCGAGCCCGGCGTCACCTTCCACGACCTGCTCACCCTGAGCGTCGGCATCGCCCTGGCCACCGAACACCACAGCAGACCCGCGGCACAGGCGGACCGTCTCTTCCGCCTCGCCGTCGAAGGCGTCAGCCCTGCGCGGAGGACCCCCACGTCCTGAAGGCGGAAGCCGGCTCTTGTCACGACGGGAGGGCTGCCCGGCGGCGTCGCGGGCAGTGGTCCGTGACCGTGGGGAATGTCAGGCGGCGTTCGCGGTGGCGACCGCCGCGGCGATCTCACGGACACGGTCGTGTGCGTCGGCCATGGAAGCCTCGTACATCGGGAGGAACTGTGCCAGGGACGGTGCGTGGGGGGCCATGGTCATCTCGGGCGCCACAGTGGTGACATCGAGCCCCAGTTGCCCCTCGTGTCCGAGCACCGCCTCAGTGGTGGGCACGACGTAGTCCAGGCCGTGATTGGGCGCGCCAGGACCGTAGCTGCCACCTCGGGCGGAGATCAGCACCGCGGGACGGCCGGCAGCCGGGGACGGCCTGAAGGTGCGGCCGTAGACCATGATGTGGTCGAGCCAGGCCTTGAACACCGACGGCATCGAAAGGTTGTACATCGGCACCGTGAACAGGTAGGCGCTGGCGCCGAGGAACTCCTCGATGAGCTCGTCCTGCAGTGCGGCCGCGGCAGCCTCCTCGTCGGTGTGATGGGCGGGATCGGTGACGCGGGCGGTGATGCCGGCGGCACTGAGATGGGGCACGGGGGCCGCGGCGAGGTCGCGGTGGACAACGTTGCCGCCCCAGCCTTCGAGGAAGGACCGGGCGACCTGACGCGAGACCGAGCCCTCGCCGAGTGCCGAGGAGTCAATGTGAAGCAGGTACGACATGGAGGGGGTTCCCTTTCGGTAGCGCCGTGTTCAGTAGTGGCGCGTTCAGTAGTGGCGGAGTGCTCAGAAGTGGCGTGCTCAGTAGCGGCGCGAGAGCGCGCTCCAGTGACCGACCGGAGCGAGTCGTCACCGTGAAGTGGTACGCCGTGAAGTGGTACGGGGTCGCCGACCGGGTGTTACATACTGGTCGTGCGGTTGCACACCAGATGAGAGGCGAGTGGGATGGCGTCAGCGCGACAGGTCAGTGGCCCGTGCCAGACATGGCCGGAGAACAGCGCGTTCATCCGTGAGGTGCTCGATCGCATCGGCGACAAGTGGACCGTGCTGGTCGTCAGTACCCTGAGCGCCGGCCCGCTGCGCTACTCCGACTTGCAGGCGAGCGTCCCGGGTATCTCCCAGCGGATGCTGACCCAGACCCTCAAGCACCTTGAGCGGGACGGACTGATCACGCGGACCGCGTACGCCGAGGTCCCGCCGCGAGTGGAGTACGAGCTGACGGATCTGGGGTGGTCCCTGCTGGAAGCGGTGACGGCGCTGGCCGGCTGGGCGGCCGCCCACCACAACGAGATCGCCGGCAACCGGGCCGCCAGCGAACTGACCGGAGTCGGCCGAGGCAGGACAGCGGTCAGCGGATCGGCGGGCTGAGCCCTCGGCGGGGCTTCACGTTCTCCTCCGGCTCGTGGGCGGCGCACCCGGGTCCCACTCGAACGACCGTATGACGATCTGCGATCCCCCGGGCCGGGTTGGCTGCTCAACCATTCTGCTCACCTCACCATGAGTGCGTAACACCATCATGGGTGAGTAAGAGAGACCTTACAAAAGGCACGTTGAAGTACGTCAGCATCGCCTGTCCGGCACCTCAGGCCGGGATCAGTTCGGTGCGAACGATGGTCCGCGCACGCTCGTTCAGCGCCTGCGCGTCGCGGTTCCTGAGGTGCGGGGCGATGAGGTTGAACATGTCGGCCATGCGCTTGTCGATGCGACCGGAGTTCACCTGCGGATAATCGTCCAGCGCAAGCTGCCACGAACTGCACGCCGCCTCAAGGTGGCCGATGGCCAGCTGCCGTTCCGCGAGAATCGCACGCTCCTTGACACGGGTCCGGCGATAGACGCCGTACCGCAGCTTGTCCGATTCCTGCATGGCGGCTACCGCTCCAGTCAAATCCCCCATCTCGTAACGGACTTGGCTCGTGTGATAATGGAACGAAGCGGGATCGTACGAGCCGAGCGGCTTACCGCGCGACTCCGCGCGGTCCATGGCCAGTTCGGCCTCGGCCAGGCACTGACGTGCTGAGCGGTGCTCCCCGATCTGTGCGGCAGCATGGGCTTGTTCCGTCATCGCGGCGACCGTGGCCACATCGGACATCCCTATACGAGTCCTGGCTCCCCGCTGAGCGCTTCCCATGCGCCCCACCACGTCGGGCCAGTCCGGCACGGCAAGGGCGAGCGAAAAGAGAGCAGCATTGAGGACAGTCCGGCGGGAAGGGTCCATGTCTGTCCCTCCTAGATCAATAATCGCGCAGCGACTCACTTGCGGGATGCCGTCACGAGCAGTGTCTCGGCGGTGCGCTGCTCAGTGCCGGGTGCGGGCAGCATGTCGACGGTGACATCGGTCAGCCCGGCCGCGACGAGCAGCGTCGTCCACAGGTGTTCCCGGAGTACCCAGCGACGCATCGTGGTCGGGGTTCCGTCCGGTGTCCTCGCCGGAATGTCGGCGTGCACGACAGCTGTCTCAGCGGGTTCGCCGTTCGTGTAGTGGGCAAGAGTCGAGAAGACCAGCCGCCCGCCCGGCCGCAGCGCGGCGCACGCCGCCGGCAACAGATCGCGCGGGTCGGTGAAGTCGACGGCCCCGAAGACGCTGTACAGCACGTCGTAGGAACCGTGCATGGTGCGCAGGTGCTCCACCGCCTCGGCGTGCACCAGGTGCAGACGCGGGGCGAGGCCCGAGTAGAGGCTGGTGGCCATGGCGTGCTGGGCGGCGGAGGCGTCGACCGCGATAACCCGTACGGGCTGGTGACGTGCCACCAGGTACGAGGCTTGTCGGGCGGATCCGGCGCCGAGGTCACCGACGCGCAGGCCGGTCAGGTCACCGAGGACCTCCGCGCCGGGCCCGCCGTCCTGGCTCCAGGCCCAGGAGAAGGTATCGGGGACGGAACGATCGGTGGCGGCACGGTTGCGGCCGTAGTGGTGCCAGAGGTCAGCGGCGGTCGTCGTCACCCGCCTCATCCTGGCCGGTGCACGCCTGGGGCGGGGCGGTTCGGCAGAACCTCACCCCTACAGGGCTCGGCGCTCCGGGCCTGGGGCCAGGAGCGCCGAGGAGACGTGGGGGCGGTGCAGTGTGAGTTGCTGCGGCACACCGAGGACGGGCGGCCCTGCACCCGTATGTCTCAGCCCAGAGTGGTCAGGCGTCGCCGAACTCTCCATCCCTGACGCCTGCCACGAAGGAGGCGAACGCGCTGGCGGGAATGGACAGGACCAGGCCGCCCGGGTTCTTGGAGTCGCGGACGGGGACGATGCCGTGTGGGGCGATGAGGTTGGCGGCCACCTCGATGCACTGACCGCCGTTCTCACTGTACGAGGACTTGAACCAGCGGGGGGTTTCAGTCGTCATGGGCGCCCTTTCGTAACTGGTCGATCATGGCCACGGATGCCGCTTGGGAGGCAGCTTCGGCCTGTATCGGCACCGGGATCAGCGCTGAACTGGTACGCCCCGGACCAGAAGGGTCAGACGCCGAACTCTCCACCCTTGACACCTGCCACGAAGGAGGCGAACGCACGGGCCGGGACGGACAGGACCGGGCCGCCCGGGTTCTTGGAGTCGCGGACGGGGACGACGCCGTGCGAGGCGATGAGGTTGGCGGCGACCTCGACGCAGGCGCCGCCGTTGTTGCTGTACGAGGACTTGAACCAGCGAGGGGATGAGGTCGTCACGGAGTGCCCTTTCGTAACTGGTCGATCATGTCCACGGATGCCGCTTGGGAGGCAGCTTCGGCCTACATCGGCAACCGGGGCCAACCCTGAACCCGTACGCCCCGGAGCCGGACCTGTCAGACGCCGCCGAACTCTCCACCCCTGACGCCCGCCACGAACGAGGCGAACGCGCTGGCGGGAATATCCAGGACCGGGCCGCCCGGGTTCTTGGAGTCGCGGACGGGGACGACGCCGTGCGAGGCGGCGAGGTTGGCGGCGACCTCGACGCAGTTGCCGCCGTTGTTGCTGTACGAGGACTTGAACCAGCGAGGGGATGGGGTCGTCACGGAGTGCCCTTTCGTAGCTGGCTGATCATGGCGACGGTCGCCGCCTGCGACAGCGCTTCGGCCTGCAATTGATGGTAGGCCGTCAGCATGGGCATCACGGAGGTGGCCTCGCGGTCCACGTGCCCCTGCGCTTGAGACTCGGCGTAGCAGAGCACGGACCGATCAGGCAGGGTCAGAAGATTCACGGGCAGGTCGAAGGTACGACGTTCGCCTATCTCGAACGGCGCCAACTGAAGCACTGTGTTGGGTAGCTCGGCGTATTCGACGAGCCGCGCCAACTGAGCATTCATGACGGACGCCCCGCCAACTGGCCGGCGGATGCAGCTTTCATCCATGGTCACGAACACCATGGGCGGGCGGTTCCGTACGAGTGCCGCCTGCCGCTCCGCCAGGAACGACACCCGCTCGGCTGCCTGCTTGGCCGTGATCGCCCCCCGCCGCACCGCGCTGTCAGCCAACACCTGTGCGTATTCCGGCGTTTGCAGCAGACCGGGAATGATGCCGATTTCGTATAGCCGGATCTCGGTCGCCCGGCCCTCATGCCCCACGTACTCCCGGAACCCCTCCAGCAGGGAGCCCCGTCGCATTTCGTGCCACTCGCGCTCGAACGAGTCGGCCGATCCGGTGAGACCGAGCGCAAGGTCGACCTTGCGCGAGAAAGGAAGGGTCGGCGGCTTACGACAAGTTTCCACAGCCGAAACATGCTGGCTCGAACACCCCAGGCTTCTGGCCAGGTCTTCCTGGCTCCAGCCACGCTCCTCCCGCAACCTGCGCATACGGGCACCGTAGGCCGCAGCAGGGCTGCTCTCGGGGTTCAACTCCTTGCGATTGACCATCCGGTCACCCCAACTCATCCTTCGTTACTGATTACTTGAAGGGATCCCGACTCTAGGCCACGCTGAGCCGCCCTGGTAGTGGAATGACTACAGAGAGGAGCGGTGGTGTCCGCACATAACACCCCGAATGAGCAGGAACCTTCGTACGTACCGGATCTCGGCACGCTCATGGTGGACACGGGGCACGGAAATCGGACCGGGGAGTTCCGGGGGCTTGCCGGTCCGTACTGGTCGCTGCGGCCTGTCAGCGGTGGGCCGGAGTGGGAGGCGGCCCCCGAGGACGTACGGCCGCCGACCAGGGCGGAGCTGCTGACCGCCGAGAACGCCCGGATCAACGCCCGCAGCCGCCGCAGGGGGCTCGCATGGTGACCCCGGCAGAGGAAGAACCGTGCCGCACGTGCGAGGAGTTCGACCTCGCCGAAGCGGTCGCCAGGGCCGAGCACGACCCGAGCAGGGAGACCGACTGCCGGGTCCTGCGCAGGCGCCACCAGCAGGCCGACCACGGAGGGCAGGAGCACGGAGGACCGCAGTACGAGGCGCAGGAGTACGGCGGGCGGCAGTCGTGACGTACTCACTGGTCCGGCTGGCTCTCGTCGCGGGGGCGCTCCAGGTCCTCCTGCGACGGCGCCTCCCCCGCATCCTGCTCGTACTCACCCGTCAACGCCCCGAGCGGCCCGCCCTGTTCGCGGAACTTCAGCGCATTGAGACGGACCTCGCGTACCGCGCACGGTTCTTCGCAGGGCTGAACGCAGCACTCGCCGAGCGGAACGCGGAACGCATCGCTGAGCTGGAAGCGCTCCGGACCGCGCTCGATCAGCTCCGTATCCCGGTCTCCCCGACAACGGCGGGCAAGGGGACGTTCGGATGCTTCACCAGCGCTTCGGGTGGTTCACCAGCGCCGTCAGCCCCCTCCTCCCCCAGGCTGGAACGATGGGCTGAACACGCGCACGAAGGGGCCGGCATTCCATGAAGGACACGCCAGAGGGCGGCATCGCGGGCGAGGCGACCTTGCTCGTTCCCGCCACGGATGAGCATCTGTCGCTGCTCGCCCAGTGGTTCGCCGACCCCGAGTTCGTCCGCGACTGGGGCGGGCGGCCTCTCGCCCGCGAGGAAGTGGCCGCCAAGTACACCGGGAGGCGGCATCCCGCAGTGGTCTCGTTGCTGGTCCTCAGGGGCGTCGACGCCGTGGGGTACGCCCAGTACGTCCCCGCCGGCCCTCACGAAGGCGGCATCGACATGGTGCTCGTGCCGCACGCACAGGGCCAGGGTTACGGCCCCGACGCCGCCCGCGCCCTCGTCCGGTACCTCCATACCGTCGTGGGATGGGACCGGGTAACCGTCGATCCCGAAGCCTCCAACCACCGGGCTATCAGGGCATGGAGCAAGGCAGGCTTCCGCCCGGTCGGCCCACGGGGCAGCCAGCTGCTGATGGAGTGCAGGTCCGCACAGAACGGGCCGTCACGACCGGCCCCGGAAGATGCCTCCTGCTGAGGACGGGCCGAGCTCCTTTCCCATTGCCAACTGGATTTACTGGTTGTCCAGTTGGGCTGGTCAGACGCCGCCGCCACGCGGCAGTCCACCGGCTCAAGCGTCTACATCATTGCGTACCGGGGGCCCGGCCGAGGTGGCCGAGGACCTGTTTATGCAAGGACGCGCATAGTCGCACTCACACATGGACGCGCGGGGCCGCCCCCCTCTACTGTCGTTCGGCAGATGACCTGAACGGGTCCGGGGCGAGGGGGTTTGGCATGTCCGAACGTTCGGCACTCACACGGCTCACGGGTAATGGCAACGGCAATGGCAAGGGCGAATGCGGAGAGAAGGACTGTCCGAACGTGTACCGCACGGCGACGGGATCGTTCGTCGTCCAGGGTGACGTGTCCGACGCCTTCGCCCCGCCCACCGGGGAGGGGCTCGTGGAAATCCCGGAGGCGGTTCTCAGGGAGGCAATCCGTGTACTTGGATGGTGACGCGTGGAACGACTGCTTCGATTCCATGGAGCATGAAGCATGGCGGCTGGAGACGCTTTCCGCCTACACCATGCCCCAGGAAGCGGAGAAACTGAAGCGTTTCCTTGCCGGCGAGAAGTCTCCGGACGATTACACGTCCGACTGGATGGACGAAGTCCGACAGTGGACTTCGGAAGGCAAGAGCGTGGGCAGGGTGCACGTCGTCACTCGCCCGCTCTCGGACTACCTTCGGTTCGAGTTCGAGTACTACTACCGACATCACGTGAAGGCGGGCGAGGAAATCCGAATTCTCGACCTCACCGGCCGGGATAACCCAGGGCTGCCGGATCAGGATTTCTGGATGTTCGATCAGTCCAAGGTGGTTCTTATGAACTACCTGCCGGACGGAACCCAGATGAGCCGTGAACTGAACGAGGGTGATCCGGAACCGTATCGGCAGTGGAAAAGAATCGCTGTTGCCGAGTCCGTACCATTCCTGGAGTATGTGAGCGGGTGACGTTCGCCCCCGAGCAGCTGGGGCAGCCGAAGCACGAACTGGCGGCCCTGCTGAAAGAACTGCGCAAGCGAGCCGGTCTCACTGGGGACCGGCTCGCTCGGCGTTGCAACATGTCCCAATCGAAGATCAGTCGAATAGAAAACGGGAAAGCTCAACCGACCCTCCTTGACCTGGAGTGGATTCTCCGGGCCGTGGCGGCCTCTCCCGAGTTGGCCGATGAGGTTTTCTCCCTCGCAAGGCTGGCGAACACAGAGTGGCAAGACCTGCGTTCGCTTCGACGCAGAGGGCTGGAGAGGAAACAGACCGAACTTGCCGCCCTCGAATCAACGTCAACCGAGTTCAGGTACTTCCTTCTTTCGATGATCACAGGACTGCTGTCGACTCCGGAGTACATCCGCGCCAGCCTCGCCCATTCACCCGCCGATACCTCCAGGACAGTCACCCGGAAGCTGGAACGGCAAGAGATTCTGCATGACACGACGAAGCAGTTCACCTTCATTCTCACTGAACAGGCAGTGAGATGGCCTCTGTTACCCCCGACCGCCATGGCCATGCAGATCGACTGGCTGGCCTCCCTCAGCCGGCTCCCACATGTGAAGCTGGGAGTTATCCCGATCTCGGGGCACAAACCCATGGCACCGATGGACACCTTCACCGTCTATGACCATACTCTGGCCACCGTGGAGAACACGACCGGTGTCGTGGTTCTGAGAGATCCGCGGGATATCGCGATGCACTTGGACTTGTTCTCCACTCTGGAAGGGTATGCACTGTTCGATGACAAGGCGCGGGAATTATTGGCGAAGTGGTCCGACATCTGCCGCTCATGATCTTTAGTCCATAACAGGAAAGAATCACACAGGCACCCTCTTCCGGGTCAATGATTACCTTCCCGTTCGATCCCGGACTGGAGTTCCCGGAAGAGAGGTAGGTCTGATGATGGAGCACGAGACCACGGCGGCGGCCCCCGAAGGGGGTGGCCTGATCATCGCGAAGCGGAGAATCGCAGCCGCGCGCACGCGCGCCGAGCAGGAGTCGGACAACTCCAGCGGCCGTTCCGACGGCAACGACTGATGGGCGCGCCCACGTTGCTCGACTCAGCCTCGTGGGCGGAGCGTCTGGGCGGGGACACCTTCCTCGCCCAGACGTACCACCGCTCTTACGCACACATTCCCGGCGCCGCCGACGCAGCGGGGCTCCTCGCTTGGGACGACCTGAACCGGATCGTCGCCGCACACCGGCTGGAGCCACCCCGGCTCCGCCTGTCGGTTGACGGCGAAATGGTTCCGCTGCACCGCTACGCAACCCTGACGACGAACCGCCGTGGGGTCACCTGGTCTCGCATCCAGCCGTCCGAGTTCCATGCGCAGCTCAGAGAGGGGGCCTCCCTGGTGCTCGATGCTGTCGAGAAGATCCACCCTGCCGTGCGGGCGGCTGCCGAGGGGCTGGAGCGGTTTCTCGGGACCTCGGTGCAGGTCAACGCCTACGCTTCGTGGACCGAGCGGGAGGGCTTCGGCCGGCACTGGGACGATCATGATGTCGTTGTCGTGCAACTGCACGGCTCGAAGCGATGGCGCCTGTGGGGTACGACCCGTGAGGCGCCCGCCTTCCGGGACGTGGAATCGCCGGACGAACCGGAAGGCGGCCCGCTGGCAGACCTTGTCCTGTCGGCGGGGGACATGCTCTACCTGCCACGGGGCTGGTGGCACTCGGTCGCTGCCGACCAGGGGACGGAATCACTGCATCTGACCTTCGGTCTGGTACCGCACACAGGTGCGGATCTGATGCTCTGGATCGTCGACCAGCTCCGGGCATCCCTCGCACTGCGCCGAGACGTTCCCCGCTTCGGGGCCCCGGCGGAACAGTCGGACTTCATGGACGCCCTGCGTCGTGCGGTGACCGACACGATGGCGGACCCCCGACTTGTGGAGCGGTGGGCCGAGTCGATCGACACGACCGACCTGGGCCACGCCGTTCCCTCGCTGCCCTACATCGAAGGGCTCCCCGCGCGACGGGAGATCGCGGTCAGGCTCACCGCTCCGAGGGCACGCCTGACGCAGAACCTGGAACAGGGCACGGTTACCTTCGCGGCAGCCGGTACGGCATGGGACTTCGCGGAGGCCGTCGCTCCCGCGCTGGGCACGTTGCTGACCAACCAGCCGACCACACTGGGCGAGATGGCTGACTCCGCCGGGCTGAGAGTCAAGGACGTGGCCGAGATGGTCTCCGCCCTCATCGACGGCCACGCCGTCGCGGTCGTAGCGACAGCGCTGTGACCGCCGCACTCTCCCTGGGGACATACCGTGTGCGTGCCGTCGGCCAGGCGGCACGGATCGCCCTGGCTGCCGGTAGTCCGTGGCTGGATACGGCGCCCAACTACGGCAGGGGGACGGCACATGAGGAACTGCGCCCGGTTCTCGGGGAGTACCCGACCGTGCGGGTCGCCACGAAGACAGGTTTTCTTACGGCGGCACAGGCGCGCCGTGCTCTGGCCGCTGAGGTGTTCACTCGGGAGGAAGCGGACAGTGAGCACAGCCTTGAGCGGGGCTTTGTCCGTTGGCAGACGGAGCGTTCACTGGCCGCGCTCGGCCGCGTGGACCTGGTGTTCGTGCACAACCCGGAGCATCACGGACACGACCTTGACCGTGCCGCTCTGCACAGGCGCGTGCGGGAAGCCTTCACAGCGTTGGAGGAGTTCACCCAGGCGGGCAGGATCGGCGGGTACGGCGTCGCCACGTGGTCGGGCCTGACCTCGGGAGCGTTCAGCGTTCCCGAGTTGCTCGGGCTCGCCCGGCAGGCGGCTGGTTCCCCTGTGCATCACTTCGCGGGTTTGCAGTTGCCCGTCAGCCTGGTCATGGATGATCCGATCAAGCAGGCACTGAACGGTGGCGGACCGCTCACGCAGGCGAAGGACGCGGGGCTGATCACGTTCGGCTCCGCTCCCCTGCATGGCGGTGAACTCCTCGATGCCATGGCCCCCGAGCTGGTGAGTCTCATCCGTCCCGGCCTGTCGGCCGCAGCCGCAGCCCTGCTTGCCGCCGGCTCGTGCCCCGGCCTCGATATCGTCCTCACCTCCGCGAGCACGCGCGAGCACTGGGACGACGTGGCCAAGGCCCTGGCTGCTCCGCTGACGTCTCACGAACTCAGGAAGGTGATGGATGAACTCGCCTCTGCATGAAGAGGTGAGGGCTCTGATGGAGGCCGCTCACCACAGGGCGGCCGAGGCTCTGGGGCTCATCTGCACGGATCCGTCGGCGTGGGGGTTCCTCGGAGTCACCCTCGGGAGACGGGCGGGAGACAGGTGGCTGCGAGTCGGCCGGACGGCGCGGAGGAATGCGGGCAGAAAGGAGGGGGAGGGCATCACCGGGGCTGCGCTGCTCGTCCCAGGGGGCGTTCCGCGTCCTCGGCTGCACGGAGTGCACGACTGGGTCGACGGGGACTGGGCCTTCGAGGCCGAAGTCCTGGATTACATCGCGCAGCCCGTGGTGTCCGCGGACCGGGCCGACATCGATCACGCCCCGGGGCTGAGTGACGCGTGGTGGGAAGAGCTTGGCCAGGCGCTCCGCCTGCTCGCCAAAGCGGAGGGGGTGAGGACGACCGTGCGGGACGAGTGGATGGAACGGGCCTTCCCACAGTTCCTCGGCGTTCCCCCTCCCGCCAGGGTGCAGCGGGTGACCGGCCACGGTGACCTGCACTGGGGCAACCTCACCACCGCACCCCTCTGCCTGCTGGACTGGGAGAGGTGGGGATCGGTGCCGTACGGGTACGACGTGGGGCTCCTGCACGCCAACAGCCTGCTCGTGCCGGAGGCTGCCGCCCGTATCCGTGGGGAGTTCGCCCACATCCTGGATTCTCCGGGCGGCCGGATCGGGGAGCTCGCCGCCTTGGCGGAGATGCTGCAAGCGGTCGCTCGTGGCTGGTATCCCGAACTCGCGCCCCGTCTCATGGCCCGCGCGCATGCCATCACCGGAGTGCGCCCGCCCGCCCCGGCACACGCCGAAGTGCCCGAAGCGAAGTGAAAGCGTGATCGGACCGCCGCTGTGGCCCCGTCAGCTCCGGGAGGGAGCGGCAGGGCCGGAGAGGCGTTGAGGGGGAAACCCCGCTGCCCACCCCACCCCTCAGGAATGCCCCAGATCGTCCGCGCCCGCCTCCGCCGAGGCCGAGACCGAGCCGCCCTCCGGGTCCGGGCGCAGGGCGAACGCGTCCGCCGCCGTCGAGTCGAGTACCAGTGGCGCAGGCCGCAGTGGCTTCGGCATGACCGCTGCCTCCGAGTGGCCGCCGCAGCCGTACGACAGGGAGACCACATGCCCGTCCGCGGGGCCGAATTCGTTTCCGCAGACCCCGAAGGCCTGGCGCAGTGAGCCGGCGAGCGGGATCAGGAAGGCACAGGTCACACAGGAAGCGGGAGCCGCTTGGGCCATCGGGGTCTTCGGGCCGTACTCCTCGTCCCAGCGGTCCGCCGCCTGGTGCAGGCCGTACCGGGAGAGCACCCGCGCCCGCCGCATCCCCAGCTCGTCCGCGACCGCCGCGACCGTGCCGCGGGCCGGGGCCGCCGTGCGGTCGATGACCTCGGCGTCCTCCGCTTCGACCCGCTCGGCCAGCTCCTCCGAGAGGACGGAGTTGGGCGGCGGCGCGTCCTCGCCCGAGAAGCCGGGCTCCAGGCGAAGATCCTCCGCCTCGGTGGGCAGCAGGTCGCCGGGGCCCATGTCGCCGGGGCGCAGCCGCTCGCTCCACGGCACCCACTCCGGGGCGAGGAGCGAGTCGGAGCCGGGCAGCAGAACCGTCTCGTCAAGCGTGACGACCTTCGCCCGGGAGGCTCGGGCGACCGTCACCGCCCAGCGCCAGCCCCGGTACCCCGGCTCCTTGCACTCGAAGTAATGGGTGACCACCCGGTCGCCCTCGGCCACCGCAGAGACATGCTCGCCCACCACCCCGGGGAAGGCGGCTTCCTCCGCCGCCTCGCGGGCGAGGCCGACCGCCTCGGCGCACAGGCGGTCGGGGGTACGGCTTCTCGTCGTCGCAGCACTCACAGGTCTCGCTTCTCTCCTACGCCGTCTCACGGGTGCGCCGGACGAACTTCGCGTACGAGCGACGGGCGGAGCGGACCGGAGGACCGCGTCGACGTCCGCGCCCGACATGCCCGGGGGCGCACCTTCTCCCACCCATTCTGCGGGATAACGGAGAGGCGCACAGCCGAGGGCGACCGCCGGTGGCGCGCTGGAGGCTGCAGACCGCACCCGGGCGGATGAGCCCGCGGCGTCTGGCGCCGTACGTCGCAAGGCGGACATCGCCCCGGTGACCGAGGTCACTGGGCGGTTCCGACAACGCAGCGAGGTGCGGTGACAGGCGTCGCGGGCCCGCCCGGGAGTGGTCGGCAGCCTCCGTGCACGCTACCTCTTCTCCGGCTCTCGTCCCACCTGCGCGTCCGAATCCCGGTTCGGGTCGTACGGGGTTGGGGCACTATGACGGGGTGACCACCGCAAGGTCGTCCGACGGATACAGCCCGGCACGCAGGGTGGGGCGGGCCGTCGGTCATGCCCTCCATCGGCCGTTCACTGGTACCGCGAAAGGGATCAGACGGGCGACGAACGCCCATGGGGCGGGCGAGTCGGGCCTGGGCAAACTGATCGAGCTGCACGCCGTGAACAGCGCGGGCGACGTGATGATCACGGTCGCGCTGGCCTCGACCGTCTTCTTCTCCGTACCGACCGACCAGGCCCGCGGCCGGGTCGCGCTCTACCTCCTGGTCACCATGGCGCCGTTCGCGCTGCTCGCCCCGGTGATCGGCCCGCTGCTCGACCGGCTGCCGCACGGCCGCCGGGCCGCGATGGCCGCCGCGATGCTGGCCAGGGCGGTGCTGGCGCTCGTCATGTCGGGGGCGGTGGCCACCGGCGGGCTTGAGCTCTACCCGGCCGCGCTGGGCGTGCTGGTGGCGTCGAAGGCGTACGGCGTGGTGCGCAGCGCGGTCGTCCCGCGGCTGCTGCCGCCGCGGTTCTCGCTGGTCAAGGCCAATTCCCGGGTCACGCTCGGGGGGCTGCTCGCGACCGGTGTGGGGGCGATGATCGGGGCAGGGCTGCACCGGATCGGCTCCGCCTGGCCGCTCTACGGGGCGTCCGCTGTCTTCCTGTTCGGGGCGTTCCTGGCGTTCACGCTGCCCCGCAAGGTGGACTCCGCCAAGGGTGAGGGAAAGGCCCGGCTGGTGGAGCAGGCCGACGGGCGCAAGCCGTCGCTGCGCACGGTCGGCCCCTCCGTGCTGAACGGGCTGGTGGCCAACTCGGCGCTGCGCTCGCTCTCCGGCTTCCTGATCTTCTTCCTGGCCTTCCTGCTGCGCGAGCATCCGATGGCCGGGCAGAACGCCGCGGTCTCGCTGGCCATCGTCGGGGTGGCGGCCGGCGGGGGCAACGCGCTCGGTACGGCCGTCGGCGCGCTGCTGCGCTCACGCGGGCCCGAGGTCATGATCGCCACGCTGCTCGGGGTGGCGCTCGGCACCGCGGTCCTCACGGCCGTCTTCTTCGTCTCGGTCATGGTGACGGTGCTGGCGGCGATCGCCGGGTTCGCGCAGGCGCTGGCGAAGCTGTCGCTGGACGCGATGATCCAGCGCGATGTCCCCGAGACCGTACGGACGTCGGCGTTCGCCCGGTCCGAGACCGTGCTCCAGCTGGCGTGGGTGGTGGGCGGCGCCATCGCGATGGTCCTGCCGCTCAACGGCATCCTGGGCGCTTCGGTGGGAGCCGCGCTGGTCGCGGTGGGTGCGGTCACGACCGTACGGGGGCTCCTCACGGCCGCCCGACGCGGCTCGCCGCACCCCCGCGTGGCGTGACCTGCGCCGGGCGATAGCCTTCGCCCCATGACCGTTGCGCTTCTTACTGGTAAGGGCCGCCGCACCGCCGCCGCTCTCGGTGCCGTGTCCGCCGGACTCCTCGTCCTGTCCGCCTGCGACAAGCCGACGCCGCTGGCGACCGTGACGGTCGGCACGAACTCGGTGCACTCCGAGGCCGCCTGCTACAACGACGGCAAGAGCCTGGACATGGCCGCGTCCAAGGCGTGTGCCGCGAAGAAGAAGGGCACCAAGTCCGTCAAGGTGGACCCGGACAAGACCGTGCGGATCGGGGTGGACCCGAAGATCGCCGACAAGGGCTGGGTGCTGCTGCTCAACGGCCAGCAGCTGACCGGCGTCAGCAAGAAGACCTACACGACGGTCCCGGGCAACGTCTTCTTCAACTCGCAGTACGGCGCCAAGGGCAACTCGTCGACGATCGCCATCGCCGAGGGCGACGGCACCACCAAGGTCTTCGGGCTCTGGTCGTTCGTCTTCAAGAAGGACGCCTGACGCCTTGCGTGTACTCATCGTGACCGCGGTCCCCGCTGAGCGGGACGCGGTCACGCGCGCGTTCGGGACCGGCACCACGGACCCCGGCGCGCGGCCGGGCGCGGGCGACGGCACGGACCCGGGCACGGGCACGGACCGGCTCGCGCGCGCCGGGAGTTACGACGTGATCGCGGCCGGGGTCGGCCCCGCCGCCGCCGCTGCCGGGACGGCGACCGCGCTCGCGCTCGGCTCGTACGGTCTGGTGGTCTCGGCGGGCATCGGCGGCGGCTTCCACGCTGCGCCGGGCTCGCTGCTCGTGGCCGACGCGATCGTCGCCGCTGACCTGGGCGCCGAGACGCCCGAGGGCTTCGTACCGGTCACGGGGCTCGGCTTCGGCACGGTCGAGCACCGGCCGCCCGCCGACCTGGTACGGGCCGTGGCCGAGGCCACCGGGGCGACGCCCGGCACCGTACTCACCGCTTCCACCGTCACCGGCACCGCGGAGCGGGCCGCCGGGCTGCTGGCCGCCCACCCCGGGGCCGTGGCCGAGGCGATGGAGGGATTCGGGGTGGCCGAGGCCGCGGCGCAGGCGGGGGTGCCGGTGCTGGAGATCCGGGCGGTCTCCAACGCCGTCGGCCCGCGCGACCGCGACGCCTGGCGCATCGGCGACGCGCTGGCCGCGCTCACCACGGCCTTCGGGAAGCTCGCGCCCGTACTGGAAGGTTGGACCCGCACATGACCGAAGCAACCGAAGCGCCGCTCCTCACCGATGCGCTGAAGATCGCCTTCTCGCCCTGCCCCAACGACACGTTCGTCTTCGACGCCTGGGCGCACGGCCGGGTGCCGGGGGCGCCCCGGATCGATGTGACCTTCGCGGACATCGACATCACCAACGGGATGGCCGAGCGAGGCGAGTTCGACATCCTGAAGGTGTCGTACGCGGTGCTGCCGTGGGTGCTCGGCGAGTACGCGCTGCTGCCGTGCGGCGGGGCGCTCGGGCGCGGCTGCGGGCCGCTGGTGCTGACCCGGGGCCCCGGTGTGGACCTCACGGGGAAGACGGTCGCCGTGCCGAGCGAGCGCTCGACGGCGTATCTGCTGTTCCGGCTGTGGGCGGCCGAGGTGGTGCCCGGCGGCGTCGGCGAGATCGTCGTGATGCCGTTCAACGAGATCATGCCCGCCGTGCGCGACGGCAAGGTGGACGCGGGTCTGGTCATCCACGAGGCGCGGTTCACGTACCAGGAGTACGGGCTGCACTCGCTGGCCGACATGGGGCAGCACTGGGAGTCCACGACGGGTCTGCCGATCCCGCTGGGCGCGATCATCGCCAAGCGGTCGCTGGGCGAGGAGCGGCTGCGGGAGCTGGCCCGCACGGTGCGCGCCTCGGTACGCCAGGCCTGGGACGACCCCGAGGTGTCCCGGCCCTATGTGCTGGGCCACGCGCAGGAGATGGACCCGGCGGTCGCGGACCAGCACATCGGGCTCTACGTGAACGAGTTCACCGCCGACCTCGGCGAGGACGGCTACGCGGCGGTCCGCGGGCTGCTCACCCGGGCGGCGGCGGAAGGACTCGTACCGGCGCTGGCGCCCGATGCGCTGAACTTCGCCTGACCCGGCAGGTGGGCCGGGGCGGTAACTCCCCGCCCCGGCCCACCGGGTGACCGCGTCCGTACGGTCAGGTTCGTACGGCCGGATCCGCACAGTCAGGCCCGCACAGTCAGGTCCGTACGGCCACATCCGTACGGTCAGGTCAGTCAGACGTCCAGCTGGTCGGCGACCGCGCGCAGCAGGCCGGCGATCTTCGCCCCGGCCGCCTTGTCGGGGTAGCGCCCGCGCTCCAGGCTCGGTGTGATGTTCTCCAGGAGCGTCGTCAGGTCCTGCACGATGGAGGCCAGTTCGTCGGGTTTGCGGCGCTGGGCCGCGGCGACCGACGGGGTGGGATCGATAATGGTCACGGTCAGCGCCTGGTCGCCGCGCTGGCCCGCGACGACACCGAACTCCACGCGCTGCCCCGGCTTCAGGGCTTCGACTCCGGACGGGAGAACCGACGAGTGGACGAAGACATCGCCCCCGTCGTCGCGGGAAAGAAAGCCGAAGCCTTTTTCCGAATTGAACCATTTCACCTTGCCGGTGGGCACCGTCTGTCCTCGTCCTCGTAGTCGTAGAAAACGGCTCTGGATAGCACTGCAGCGGGTCGCTCGACCCGCCGGGAGTCAGGCTAGTACCTCAGCGGGCGGTGTTTGCCGGGCAAACGGTGCCTGCCGACGCGCTCATGGTTCGGGGACCAGTAACGGGACGTCACTGCTCGGTTGCTTCGCGGCTCACTTCCTCCGCGGCTCGGTCCGCCCGCGGCCCAGTCCGTCCCCGGCCCGGTCGGCCGCGGTCCAGTTCCTCCGCGCAGGAACTACCCTGGCCGGGTGAGCAACGAAACCCAATCGGCCGATGCCCCTGACGAGACCCGAGCCGGTGACCGGCTAGTGCAGGCCGGCGCGATCATCTTCTTCGTGGGAGCTGTGGCGACCCTGGTCACGGTGGCCCCGCTCTTTCTCGGGACGCACCCGTTCCCGTCCGTCGCGTACGCCGTGTGCATGCTGATGGGCGTCGGCTTCATCGTCGCCGCCGCCGGTCTGCTGCGCTCCATCGGGGGCCAGCGCCGCCGGGCGCGCGCGGCGATGGCCGCTCAGGCGACGGCCACTCAGGCGCCCGCCGCGACCCCGGCCGCGTAGCCCTCCAGCCACGCGGGGAACTCGGTGAGGTCCGTCAGGACCACATCGGCTCCGGCCGCGCGCAGGTCGTCCGCGGCGATCGGGCCGGTCGGTACGGCGACGGAGAGCGCGCCCGCCGTGCGCGCCCCGCGTACGTCGCCGATGTGGTCGCCGACGTACACCGAAGCGCCGTGCTCGCGCAGCGCCTCCGCCTTGGCCTCCGCCCAGAGCCAGCCGACGACGGCGTCCGGCTCGATGCCGAGGTGGACCAGGTGGCGCACCGCGTCGGGCTGGTTCTTGGCGGTGACGACGACCGCCCGGCCGCCGAGCCGCCGTACCGCGGCCACCGCTTCGGCGGCGCCCGCCATCGCCGTGGTCGGCTCGATCGCGTATGTGGGGTAGATCTCACGGTAGCGGTCGCGCATCGCCGGAATCTCCGCTTCCGTAAACCACTCGGCCAGCTCCGTCTCCAGCGGCGGGCCGAGCCGGGTGACCACGAGGTCGGCGTCGATATACCTTCCGGTCTCCGCGGAAAGTGCCTGGTAGGCGGCGTGGATCCCGCGCCGGGAGTCGATCAGGGTCATATCCAGGTCGAAGCCGACCGTCAGAGGGTGTGCAGACATGCCCTCCATCCTCTCTCCGCTCCCGACCTGACCGGCCCGCCCGAAGGCGCTGAGCTTAGACTTAGCCAAGCCTTACCAACCTTCGGAATGGGTCAGATGTCAACTCCCGTGGCCCGCCGCCGCATCGCCTGGACGGCCGCCGCCGTCGTGGCCCTGCTGCTGGCGGTCCTGCTCAGCCTCGCGGTCGGGGCACGGGCCATCGCGCCGTCGGCGGTGATCGACGCGCTGCTGCACGGCGGGCACAGCAACACCGCCGAAGTCGTACGCCAACTGCGGGTGCCGCGCACCCTCATCGGCCTCATGGTGGGCGCCGCGCTCGCCCTGGCCGGGACCGTGCTCCAGGGCATCACCCGTAACCCCATCGCCGACCCCGGCATCCTCGGCATCAGCCAGGGCGCGTCCGTCGGGGTGGTGCTGGCCATCGCCTTCGCCGGGATCCACACCCTCACCGGATACGTCTGGTTCGCCTTCGCCGGGGCCGCTGCCGCGTCCGTCGCCGTGTACGCCATCGCCTCCCGGGGCCGCGGCGGCGCCACCCCGGTGAAACTCGCGCTGGGCGGCGCCGCGATCAACGCGCTGCTCGTCTCCGTGGTGCAGGCGGTCCTGACCACCAAGGCGTCGGCGCTGGACGAGTTCCGCTTCTGGCAGGTCGGCTCGATCGGCGGCCGGGACACCGATGTGGTGGGCCAGATCTGGCCGTTCCTGCTGGTGGGCGTGGTGCTGGTGGCCTCGGTCGCACGGGGGCTCGACGCGCTGGCGCTGGGCGACGACATGGCGCGGGGGCTCGGCCAGAAGGTCGCGACCGTACGCGTCGTCGGCGGGATCGGCGCCACCGTACTGACCGGCGTGGGCGTCGCCGCCGCCGGACCCATCGCCTTCATCGGCCTCGCGGTGCCGCACATCGCCCGTGCGATCGTCGGCAGCGACCACCGCTGGGTGCTGCCGATGGCGGCCCTCGTCGGCCCGGTGATGCTGCTGGTCTCCGACACCGTCGGCCGGGTCGTCTTCCCGCCGAGCGAGGTGCCTGCCGGGGTGATGACGGCCCTGATCGGGGTGCCCTTCCTGGTCACCCTCGTACGCCGGAAGGCGGTCCCGGCGTGACGTCCGCTGCGACGACGACCACCACCGCGCCCTCCACGGCCGCCGTGCGCCCTGCGGGGTACGCGCGGGTGCGGGCCGGGGGCGGCACCTTCCTGCTGCACCGGCGGGCGGCGGCCGTCGCCCTGGTGCTCGCCGTGCTGCTGGCCGCCACCTGTGTCGCGTACCTCTGCGTCGGCGAGGAGTTCATCGCACCCGGCGAGGTCGTCAGGGTCGTACTCGGCCGGCCCTCGCCCGACGAACTCGTCGTCGGGACCCTGCGGCTGCCCCGCATGGTCGTGGGGCTGCTGGTCGGCGCCGCGTTCGGGGTGGCCGGCGCCCTCATCCAGACCGTCGCCCGCAATCCGCTGGCCAGCCCCGACATCATCGGCATCAGCAAGGGCGCGGGCGCGCTCACCGTCGCCGCGATGTCCCTCGGGGTGACCTCGACCGCCGTCCTGCCGTACCTCTCGGTCATCGGCGGGATCACCGCCGCGGCCCTGGTGTACGTCTTCGCCTGGCGCGGCGGGCTGCACGCCACCCGGTTCGTGCTGATCGGCATCGGCTTCGCCATCGCGCTGGGCTCGGTCACCCAGCTCTTCCTGACCAAGGGCGACTACCTGGTCGCCCAGCAGGCCCAGATCTGGCTCACCGGCTCGCTGAACGGCCGCGGCTGGAGCCAGGCCGGGCTGCTCGGCTGGGTGCTGCTCGCGCTCGTACCCGCGGTGCTGTGGGCCGCGTACGCCCAGCGCACCGTCTCCATGGACGACGACACCGCGACCGCCCTCGGCGTACGGCTCGGGCGGGTACGGCTCGGACTCGTCCTGCTCGGCGTGGTGCTGGCATCGGTGGCCACCGGCGCCGCGGGGCCGGTGGACTTCGTGGCGCTGCTCGCGCCGCAGATCGCCCGCCGGATGACCAGGACCGCGCAGATCCCGCTGCTCTGCTCGGCGCTGACGGGCGCGTTCATCGTGGTCCTCGCCGATCTGCTGGGCCGCAAGCTCCTCGCGCCCACCGAACTGCCGGTGGGCGTCCTCACGGCGGCGGTCGGCGCCCCGTATCTGATCTGGCTGATCGCGAAGGCGCACGGTGCCCGCGGCCGCAGTGGAGGCAACGCATGACCGGGACGGCGACGAGCACGACCACGGGTACGACGACGGGCGGGGCGGCGGCCGGCACGGCGGCGAGCAGCAGGCTGACGGCGCGTGAGCTGACCCTCGCGTACGACGACCGCACCGTGGTCGACGGGCTCGACCTGGCGGTGCCGGACGGGCGGGTCACCGTGATCGTCGGGCCCAACGCCTGCGGGAAGTCCACCACCCTGCGGGCCCTGGGGCGGCTGCTCAAGCCGCGCAGCGGGGCGGTGCTCCTGGACGGCGCCGAGCTGGCCCGTACCCCCACCCGAAAGATCGCCCAGTCGATCGGGCTGCTGCCGCAGTCCCCCTCGGCGCCCGAGGCGATCACCGTCGCCGACCTGGTGGCGCGCGGCCGCCAGCCGCACCAGCACTGGTGGCAGCAGTGGTCGGACGAGGACGAACGGGCCGTCACGGGTGCCATGGAGCGCACCGACATCACCTCACTCGCCGAGCGCGCCGTGGACGAGCTCTCGGGCGGGCAGCGCCAGCGCGTCTGGATCGCGATGGCGCTCGCCCAGGAGACCGATCTGCTGCTCCTGGACGAGCCGACCACCTATCTCGACATCGCCCACCAGGTGGAGGTGCTGGACCTGGTGCGGCGGCTGAACAAGGAACGCGGCAGGACCGTCGTCGCGGTGCTGCACGACCTCAACCAGGCGGCCAGGTACGCCGATCACCTGGTCGCCATGAAGGACGGCCGGATCGTCGCCGAGGGGCCCCCGGGGGAGGTCGTCACCGCCCAGCTCGTACGGGAGGTGTTCGGCCTGGAGTCGGTCGTGGTCCCGGACCCGGTGACGGGGTCGCCACTGGTGGTGCCGGGGGCGCCTTGGGGCGGGGACGCGGGCGGGGGCCCGGTTTCCGGCTCGGGTGCCGGGGGCGGTGCCGGTGCAGGTGGGGCCGACGCGGGCGGTCGGGGCAAGCAGACGTGAGCCGCCGTAGGCAGACGTAAGCAGACGTGAGCAAAGGCCGTCCAACGGAACGAACGCCGTCGAAACGAACGCCGTCGAAAGGGCTCCTCATGAAGCACTTACTCCACCGTCGCCGTACCGTCGCATGCGCTCTCGTCCTCACCGGCGCGCTGGCTCTCACCGCCTGCGGCTCCGGTTCCGGCTCCGGCTCCGGCTCCGGCTCCACCAGCGGCAAGCCGTCCGGCGGGGCAGCCGCCACCCACACCATGAAGACCGCCATGGGCGAGGTGCGGGTCCCCGACCACCCCAAGCGGGTCGTCGTCCTGGACACCGCCGAGCTGGACTCCGCCATCACGCTCGGCGTGAAGCCGGTCGGCTCCACGCACGCCGATGTGAAGTCCGGCTTCCTGGACTATCTGCCCAGGGCGGATGTCGCGGGGATCAAGGACGTCGGCGAGATGCTCCAGCCCAACATGGAGGCCATCGCCGCGCTCAAGCCCGATCTGATCCTCACCAGCAAGGTCCGGCACGGCGACAAGTACGACCAGCTCAGCGCGATCGCGCCGACCGTCATGACGGAGAGCACCGGCTACCCCTGGAAGGCCAACTTCCGGATGCACGCCGAGGCGCTCGGCAGGCAGGCCGAGGCCGGAAAGGCCGTCGCCGCGTACAAGGCGCACGTCCGGCGCGTCGTGGCCGCGCTCGGCGGGCCGGCGAAGACGGCCGCCACGAAGGTCGGTGTGGTGCGGTTCGTGGAGGGCGCCGACATTCGGATCTACGGGAAGAAGAACTACATCGGCACGATCCTCGCGGACCTCGGCGTCGGCCGCCCGGCCATCACGGACAAGGCCAAGGACGGTTTCACGTACGACGTGAGCCCCGAGCGGATCGACCTGGCCAACGCGGATGTGCTCTTCCACTCCACGTACGGCGACCCGGCGAAGGCCAAGGAGACCCAGACCACCCGGAGCGGCCTGTGGAAGAACCTGACCGCGGTCAGGAACGGGAAGTCGTTCGGCGTCGACGACCAGCTGTGGATCCAGGGCATCGGCTACACGGCGGCGGACAAGGTCCTCGACCAGCTGCAGACGGACCTCACCGGCCGGTGAGCCCTGCCGGTACCGGCCGGTGATCCGTGCCGGTACCGGCCGGTGATCCGTGCCGGTACCGGCCGGCCGGAGGCTGTACCGGCAGGCCCGGACTGCGCGGGCCCGCTCAGCACGGTGCCGCCGCTCCCGTCGAGGGGAACGGCGGCACAGGGGCACGGTGAAGTGCCGTGGCTACGCGGTCGGCTCAGGCACCGGCCTGCAGGGCGCCGATCTGCGTACCGGCGTCCACCGAGAGCTTGCCGTCGGCGAAGGACTCGCCCGGGATCGTGCCGCCGCCGGGGGTCCGGAGCGTGAACGCGACCTCGTCGGCCGACGCGCCCTTGGTGCTGCTGGGCACCTGGATGTCGAAGTGGACCGGGTGGCCGGGGCTGAGGGTCACCGCGTGGCTCTGCGTGCCGTACGCCTTCGCGGAAACCCCCTTCAGGGAACCGTGGTTGTAGAAGTGCACACCGCTGGGCGATCCGGCCAGCTTGCAGGACTCCGTACCGGGTGCCGCGGTCAGCGT
Source organism: Streptomyces sp. NPDC054757 (assembly GCF_053612185.1). NCBI lineage: Bacteria > Bacillati > Actinomycetota > Actinomycetes > Kitasatosporales > Streptomycetaceae > Streptomyces > Streptomyces sp. NPDC054757. The sequence goes on along the minus strand of NZ_JBSHBW010000004.1, from coordinate 258,603 downwards.
GACGCGGTAGTGGCGGTGCCCGGCGCTGGAGGCATCCGGAGTGATCTTCGCGGTGTGGTTCGCGGGGCGGCAGGAAGAGACCTTGACGCCGGTCGCGGCAGACGCGTGCGAGGTGGTGGACGCCTGGGCGACTCCCACACCCGCGGCTCCTGCCAGGGCGGTGGCGGCGACCGTCACGACGAACTTGCGAGTCATACCCATGGCCAGCTCTCCTTCTCTCAGCTCCCGGTCCGGCCGGTCGGCCGGCCGAACCCCTGTCTGAGAACAGCTTGCCCGCCGCACCGGCCAAGATCGTCACGAGAGAGCAACACGCCTGCTACAGACGTAAACGGGGACACAGGGGACGCGGCGGGGCAGCGGCGGACGTGACGGGCAGCGGCTGGAGCGACGGGCAGCGGCTGGAGCGACGGCGGGCCGGTGAGGGCGCGGGCCAGTGAGGGGGCGTTGGGGGCGACGGCGGGCCGGTGAGGGGGCAGGCCGGCGTGACAGCGGGCCGGTGAGGGGGCGGGCCGGTGAGGGGGCGTTGGGGGCGACGGCGGGCCGGTGAGGGGCAGGCCGGCCAGGGGGCGGCGGGGCGACGGCGGGCGCCGCCCTACGGCAGCCGTCTCCGCGCCCGCCACACCAGATACAGCGCAGACGCACCGGCGGCCACCCGCAGGACCACAGGCCACACCCCGGAGACCGCGTCGCCCATCCCGTGCGAGGGGATCGGCGTACCCCACCGTCCGCTCGACCGCCCCCACAGCCAGACGATCCCGCCCGTCAGAGCCAGCCCCGGCAGCCCGAACACCGCCCATTTCGCCTCGGCCCTGCTGAGCCTGCGCGAGACGTACGCGAGGAGCCAGCCCGCACCGAGCGCGATCAGCGAGCCCAGTACGGCGCCGACCACCAGCAGGACCGCCGCGAGCAGCAGGAACGGCGAGGAGAACCCCCCGGCGACGGCCCGCACGGCGCCGCCGCCCCCGGCGGCCCGGACTCCACCCCCTACGCCCCCGGACGGCCTGCGGCCGAGCAGGGCCCGGCCACGACGGGGTTCCGCCTCGACGGCCGCTCCCCCGGCGCCGCCCCCGTCGGTCTTCCCGGGAGCGGCATCCGTACCGTCCGCCCCGTCAGCGCCCTCGTCGGACTCGCCGGAATCATCGGACTCTTCGGACTCCGCGCCGGGCGGCGGTTTGAGTATCTCGGGGATCTCGACACCCCCGGTGAAGCCCGGCACCGCGTCACCGCCGCCGAAGGACCCCGGCTGGATGCGCCACCAGTCCGGATCGCCGCCGGACGGGCCCAGTTCGTCCTCGCCCGCGAGGTGCGGCGGTGCGGCGGCCGTCGAGCGCGGGGGCGGCGGCGCGGGCTTCTCTCCCCGGCCGAGCCCCCATCTGCCGCCCCCGGCACCGGTCTTGCCCAGACCGACCCGGCCGAGACCGGCCCGCGCCTGCCCGGCCGCCCCGTCCTGCCCGGCGCCCGCCGGATCGTTCCGCCGCGGGCGGGGCATCCGCCGCGCCCGGTCCCGTACCGGCTCGGGGTCCGGCTCCGCCACGCCCGCCGGCGGGCCCGCGCCCGTCGCCGCCGCCACCTGCTCGGCCGGTGTGCCGAGCCGGCCGAGGATCCGGCGCACCCCGGCCTCGCCGCCCGCGTCCGCCCCGGCGCGCTGCCGGTCGATCTCGCTGCGCAGCGAGGCGACGAGCCGCATCCGGTCGGCCGCGGTCAGTTGCCGCTGGGCCAGGTCGCCCACCCGGCTCAGATAGTCGTAGACGAGCTGATCGCTCTCGATCCCCACGGACTCGCACCCCTTCACGCCGCTCTGCACCGACCGTAGCTCCCCCACCGCACACCGTCCGTACTCCCGGCTCCCTCACGCGCTCTTTTCCCGCTGTCCTCCGCCGTCCTGCCCGCATCCCCGTGGACGAAGTCATCGGGTCCAACGTGGGGCGATGCGCCATCTCCCGGTAAATCTCAGTAACGTGGGCCGGATGGGACCCGTCCGCACGACCGGGAGGCGCACGTGCCGGAACGAACACGCAGCACGCCACCGCGCACCCTCGCGGAGGCTCTGCGCACCCGCGACGACGCATCCCTGACCGGACTGCTGCGGGCGCGGCCCGACCTGCTGACCCCGGTGCCCAGCGATCTCAGCCAGCTGGCGACCCGGGCGGGCACCCGTGCGTCGGTCGTCAGGGCGCTGGAACACCTGGACCGGTTCACGCTCCAGACCGCGGAGGCGCTCGCGGTCGCCCCCGACCCCGCCCCGTACGAGACGCTCCTCGCCCTGATGGCCGGTGACGAGCACGACCCGGCGGTCGTGGACGCGCTGCCCGGTGCGGTGGAGCGGCTCCGTGAACAGGCCCTGATCTGGGGCCCGGACGACCGGCTCCGGCTCGTCCGCACCGCCCGCGAACTCCTCGCGCCCTCCCCCACCCACCCCTCGCCGACCGGCCTCGGGCCGACCGTGGCGGAGGCGACGGTCGGGATGTCGCCGGGCCGCGTCCAGGAGATCGTCACCGCGGCCGGTCTCGCGGGCACGCATGACTCGGTCTCCGCGGTCACCGCGCTGACCTCGCTCTTCACCGACCGGACCCGGATGTCGGCACTGCTCGACGAGGCGCCGACCGAGTCGCTGAACGTACTGAGCAGGCTCGTCTGGGGCCCGCCGTACGGGGAAGTGGCCGCCGCACCGACCCGGCCCGTGCAGTGGCTGCGCGATCACGGGCTGCTGCTGCCCGCCAGCGCGCGCACGGTGGTACTCCCCCGGGAGGCCGCGCTCCATCTGCGCGCCGGGCGCGCGCACCAGCAGGCGGAACCGGTGCCGCCGCCGGTGGTGCCCGCCCGCGAGTACGGTCCACAGGCTGTGGACGCGGCGGCGGCAGGCCAGGCGTTCACCGCGCTCTCCACCATCGAGGACCTGTTCAAGGACTGGGACGAGGGCGGCCCCGCAGTCCTGCGCTCCGGCGGGCTCAGCGTCCGCGACCTCAAGCGGACCGCCACCGCCCTGGACGTGAGCGAGCCGCTCGCCGCCTTCTGGGTCGAACTCGCCTACGCGGCAGGGCTGCTGGCCCCGGACGGCGAGGCGGACGAACGGTTCGCCGCCACCCCCGCGTACGACCTCTGGCTCGACTCGCCGGCTCAGGAGCGCTGGGCCGACCTGGTCACGGCCTGGCTCACCGCCACCCGCACCCCCGGGCTCATCGGTGGCCTGGACCCCAAGGGCCGCGCCCTGTCCGCGCTCGGCCCCGACCTGGACCGCGCCGCCGCGCCCGAGGTGCGCCGCCGGATCCTGGCCCTGATGGCGACCCTTCCGGAGGGCGCGGCGCCCGACCCGGACTCGCTGCTGACCCGGCTGCGCTGGGAGCGCCCGGTGCGCGGCACCGCGTCAGGCCGCAGCGCGGGCCCCGGCCCGGCCGCGGACATCCCCACGGCCCGCCACACCCACGGCGCGAGCCCGGTCGGCGATCTGCGCTCGCGCATCGCCCAGTGGACGCTGAACGAGACGGAGCTGCTGGGCATCACCGGACGCGGCGCCCTCTCCACCCACGGCAGGGCGCTCCTGGGCGACGCCACGCCCGGCACCGGCCCGCACCCCGCCCCGACCCCCGCCGAACTGGCCGCCGCCCGGACCCGCGCTGCCGAAGCGATCACCCCGCTGATCCCGGAGCCGCTCGACCACGTACTGCTCCAGGCCGACCTCACGGCCGTCGCCCCCGGCCCGCTGGAACGTCCGCTCGCCGCGCTGCTCGGGGTCGCGGCCGACATCGAGTCCAAGGGCGGCGCCACCGTCTACCGCTTCACGGCGGGCTCGGTGCGCAGAGCACTCGACGCCGGACAGACCGCGGCCGACCTGCATGCCTTCCTCGCGGCCCACAGCCGTACGCCGGTGCCGCAGCCGCTCTCGTATCTGATCGACGACGTCGCACGCAAGCACGGCCACCTCCGGGTCGGGGCGGCCTCGTCCTACGTGCGGTGCGACGACGACGCGGTCCTCAGCGAGATCCTGGCCGACACCCGGGCCCAGTCACTGCGGCTGCGCCGCCTGGCGCCCACGGTGCTGGCCTCCATGGCCGACCCGGCCGGGCTGCTCGAAGGGCTGCGCTCGATGGGCTTCGCCCCGGCCGCCGAGTCCGCCGAAGGCGACGTCCTGATCACCCGCGCCCACGCCTACCGCACCGCACCGCGCACCGCGCCCGCCCCGGTCCCGGAGGGCCCGCCGGTCCCGGACGACGTCCTGCTCGGCGCGGCGCTGCGGGCGATCAGGGCGGGCGACACGGCGGCCACGGTGGTCCACGCCCCGGTGCCGGAACACGGGGACCTGCCCCGGACCCCTTCGGCCGAGACGCTGGCCACGGTCCAGGCGGCGGCGATGACGGGCGCGGCGCTCTGGATCGGCTACGTCAACGCGGAGGGGGCCGCCAGCAGGCGCGTGATCGCCCCGGTCAGGGTGGAGGGCGGTTTCGTCACGGCGTACGACCACACCGCGGACGACGTCCGTACGTATCCGCTGCACCGCATCACGGGCGTTGCGGAGCTGACCGACGACCCGGCCTGACGGCCGCCCACCAACGGGCCGCCGTGGCCGCGGACTTCCCTGCCGGGGACTTCGCCGGGGACTTCTGGGTCTTCTTGGCGGTGGCGGCGGTCTTCTTGGGCTGGGTCTTCTTGGCCTGGGTCTTCCTGGACTGAGTGCCCTTGGACTGAGTCCCCTTGGACTGGGTCCCCTTGGTCTGAGTCTTCTTGGCAGCGTTCCTGGCGGCGGTCCTGAAACCGTTCCCGGCGGCAGATGTCTTCTTCGCGGGGGCCTTCCGCGCGACGGGGGCCTTCTCGGTGGCGGGGGCCTTCGCGGTGGCGGGGGCCTTCTCGGTGGCGGGGACGTTCCCGCCCAAGGCCTCCTCGCGGCGGGCCCTCGTGGCCGCCCGCTGCCACCAGTGGACGCGCCGGGGGTGCAGCGCCCGCCCCAGCCGCCGCCCGAGCAGCAGATAGCCGAGCAGCGCGCCCGTCGTGTTGAGGATGACGTCGTCGATGTCGAACGCGCGCCCGGTGATGACCAGCCCCTGCGCCGTCTCGACGAGCAGCATCACGAAGGCGGTCACCAGCACCACCCGCAGCAGCCCGCGCGCCTTGGGGATGAGCACCGGCAGCAGCACCCCGAAGGGCATCCCCAGCAGCACATTGCCGCCGACCTGCTTCACCGTGTCGCGGAAGGCCGGCTGGTCGACGTACGTACGGATCGAACTGCCGGGGGTGAGATTGGTGTGCGTGAGGTCCACCGAGGCCACGGAGGGCACCAGCGTCACCTTGGCCAGCGCGACCGCGAAGCCCACCATGCAGACGAAACCGACCAATAACACCAGGGCGCGCATGAGAGTGGAGGCCCACGTACGGCGCTGAAGTCGCGGTTCGGAGTCCATGACGCGGCGTGTACCCCGGCGGGGATGCGCGACACCGCAGGTTCGGCCCTGCCGGGAAGCCGCGCGTGCCGGCCCCGGCTCAGGCCCGGGGGAAACCGGCTGTCAGGAGGTCCAGCAGCCGGGCCGGTGCGTCCTCCTGGAGGAGGTGGCCGGCGCCCTCGATCCAGTGCAGCTCGGCCTGCGGCACGCGTGCGTGCAGCCACTCCGCGTACTCCGGAGGAAGAATGCGGTCCTCGCGGCCCCAGACGAGCCGCACCGGAAGCGACATACCGCCGAGCAAGTGCTCGTACGCGACGGTGTCCGCCTGCCTGATCTGGCTGTACTGGCGGTAGAACGCGGCCTGCCCGGACTCCCCCCGCCACGGTGCGAGGAAGGAGTCGAGAACCCCGGGCCGGAACCCTGCCTGCGTCGCGTGCCGCAGATGGGCGGCCACCAGGGCCTCGTGCGCGTAGCCCGGAAGTTTCTCGAAGACCTCCCGGTGCTCCAGGAAGAGCTGGAAGAGTCCTCGCTCCCACTCGCCGCCGCTCACCGCGTCCAAGAGGGTCAGATCCCGATAGTCCCTCTCCTCCAGCAGCAAGGTCCGGAGCGCCACCGCCCCGCCGATGTCATGGGCGACGACGCTGGGGCGGGACAGCTCCCAGTGGTCGAGGAGCCGGGCGAAGTTCCTGGCGTGGGCCGCCAGGCCGAGGTCCTGGCCCTCGCGCTGGTCCGACTGGCCGAAGCCCAGGTGATCGAAGAAGAAGACCTTGCGGGTGCGGGCCAGCGCCGGAGCGATGTCCCGCCAGAGAAAGGAGGAGTACGGCGTGCCGTGCACCAGCACGACCGGGTCCCCGCTGCCGAGGGCCCCCCACCGCACCACCCCTTCAGGCGTCTCGAATTCCCCGTCGAGTGTCCAGTCGGTCATGGTCCAGTCCGTCATGGACCAGTCGGTCATAGTCCTGTCCGTCACGGTTCTCCTCTCCTGCCTCTCCTGTGCCTCTCCTGCCTCTGCTGTTTCAGGAACAACACCTTCCACTGGGAAGATGCCCCGATAGCTCCTCAGCAAGGGGCGGGTGTGCCCTGCTCACGACGGGTGTCCACCGTGGTGTCGCGTTCCCCGGCGGGCACCGGCGCCGACGGCACCGGCTCCCCAGAGCCCGGGCGAGGTAGAATTCTTCGTTTCGCGTGAAAGTCGTACGCAGAGGACAGCGCCTCATCCCGGCGCACCGGCCGGACAACCCCGAAAGCGGTCGGCCCGGGGCAGCGCCCCAGTCATGACAGGTGTGGCGGGGGTGACGGGTGTGCTGTCAGTCACAGGACGGTCTACTTCCGGAGGTATGTGTGTCCTGCTTGATCGTCCAGAGTGACAAAACACTGCTCCTGGAGGTGGACCACGAGCAGGCGGACGCCTGCCGTCGCGCCATCGCGCCCTTCGCGGAGCTGGAGCGCGCGCCCGAGCACATCCACACCTACCGGCTGACCCCGCTCGGCCTGTGGAACGCGCGGGCCGCCGGGCACGACGCCGAGCAGGTCGTCGACGCGCTGGTCGAGTACTCCCGGTACCCCGTACCGCACGCGCTCCTGGTGGACGTCGCCGAGACCATGGCGCGGTACGGCAGGCTCACGCTCTCCAAGCACCCCGTACACGGCCTGGTCCTCACCTCGACCGACCGGCCGGTGCTGGAGGAGATCCTCCGCTCGAAGAAGGTCGCCCCGCTGGTCGGCGCCCGGCTCGACCCCGACACAGTCGCCGTGCACCCGTCCGAGCGCGGGCAGATCAAGCAGACGCTGCTGAAGCTGGGCTGGCCGGCCGAGGACCTCGCGGGGTACGTCGACGGCGAGGCGCACCGGATCGATCTGGACCAGGAGGGCTGGTCGCTCCGTCCGTACCAGCAGCAGGCCGTGGAGAACTTCTGGCACGGCGGCTCCGGTGTCGTCGTACTGCCCTGCGGGGCCGGGAAGACCCTGGTCGGGGCCGGTGCGATGGCCGAGGCCAAGGCGACGACGCTGATCCTGGTCACCAACACCGTCTCGGCCCGGCAGTGGAAGCACGAGCTGGTGAAACGTACCTCCCTCACCGAGGAGGAGATCGGCGAGTACAGCGGTACGAAGAAGGAGATCCGCCCGGTCACCATCGCCACGTACCAGGTCCTGACGACCCGCAGGAAGGGCATCTACCCGCACCTGGAGCTGTTCGACTCGCGCGACTGGGGCCTGGTCATCTACGACGAGGTGCACCTGCTGCCCGCGCCGGTCTTCAAGTTCACCGCCGATCTGCAGGCGCGGCGGCGGCTCGGTCTCACCGCGACGCTCGTACGGGAGGACGGCCGCGAGTCGGACGTCTTCTCGCTGATCGGGCCCAAGCGGTTCGACGCGCCGTGGAAGGAGATCGAGGCGCAGGGGTACATCGCACCCGCCGACTGTGTGGAGGTCCGGGTCAATCTGACGGACACCGAGCGGCTCGCCTACGCCACGGCCGAGGCGGAGGAGAAGTACCGCTACTGCGCGACGACCGCGACCAAGCGGAAGGTCACGGAGGCGCTGGTCCGCAAGCACCAGGGCGAGCAGACCCTGGTCATCGGACAGTACATCGACCAGCTGGACGAGCTGGGCGAGCATCTGGACGCACCGGTCATCAAGGGCGAGACGACGAACGCGCAGCGCGAGAAGCTCTTCGGGGCGTTCCGCGAGGGCGAGATCAGTGTGCTGGTCGTCTCGAAGGTCGCGAACTTCTCGATCGACCTTCCGGAGGCGACGGTCGCCATCCAGGTCTCGGGGACCTTCGGCTCACGCCAGGAGGAGGCACAGCGCCTGGGCCGGGTACTGCGCCCGAAGGCGGACGGGCACGAGGCGCGGTTCTACTCGGTGGTGGCCCGGGACACGATCGACCAGGACTTCGCCGCGCACCGGCAGCGGTTCCTGGCCGAGCAGGGGTACGCGTACCGGATCGTGGACGCGGACGACCTGCTGTCGGGGGCGGCGGACGCGGGGGCGACGGAGCTGACGGATCCCATGGGTTCGACGGATCAGACGGGTTCGACGGGTCAGACGGGTCCGGCCGACGCGCCGGACTCGGACGACGGGCCGACTCCGTAGCGTTCCCGGGCGGCCAGGCGGGCCGGGCAGATCGGGAGGTCGGTCAGGCCGACCAGCCACATCCGGATCCGGCCCGGTTCAGCGCCGGCCGTGCTCGCCGAGGATCATGACGCTGAAGGCGGCGGAGGCGAAGGCCCCCACCGCACGGACGGCGCTGCGGACGGGGTGGGCCGCGGGGGTACGCGGCGCGGAGGAGCGGGGCGCGGTGGCGGTTGCTGTGGTCATGTATCCATGATGGTTTTCCGGCGGTCGTGAGGCGTCAGGCTGTGGTCGGAACGTGCGCCGCGGTCGCGTACGACTCAGGAACCGCCGCCTACGACTCAAGAACCACGGGATCCCCTACGGGATGAGGAGACCGCGTCCCGGACGCGCGGGAGAGCGAGGCGGACCGACATGACGACCCGGTGGAGTCTGACCGTCGACTGCGCGGACCCGGCGGCGCTGGCCCGGTTCTGGGCGGTGGCGCTGGGCTACGTCGAGCGGCCGGCGCCCGAGGGGTTCGCCAACTGGCCGGAGTGGCTGCTGCACCACGGCGTCCCGGAGGAGGAGTGGAACGACGGCGCGTACCTCTCCGACCCGGAGGGTATCTCCCCCGGCCTCTCCTTCCTGAAGGTGCCGGAGAGCAAGGCGGTGAAGAACCGCCTGCACCTGGACGTGCAGGCGGGCGGGGGGCGCGAAACCCCGTGGGAAGTGCGGTGGCCGCGCGTACTGGCGGCCGTGGAACGGCTGACCGCCGCCGGGGCGACGGTGCTGCGCGAGGAGAGTCTTCAGGGCAGACCGGACCATCTCGTACTGGCCGACCCGGAGGGGAACGAGTTCTGCGTGGTGTGACGGCGGCCTGCCCGCGCAGGCGCTACGCCGGGACCGGGCCTTCGGCGAGCCCGTCCAGCCGCCGGTTGATCTCCTGCGCGAACTGGGCCGCCTCCGCTACGGAGATGGAGCCCAGGGAGATCCGGTGGCGGGGGTGTTTGCAGGCCGCGCACGCAGTCCTTCTTGTCGCACGTCCTTGTCGCACGTCGTCGCCAACACGGTCGGCTGGGGGCCGATCCGCTACGCCGGGACACGGGCTCGGCGGCTCCGGGCCCAGGAGAACTTACCCGTGGCGACAGCGTTCGGGCCGGGCCGTGCACTCCTGTGGGGAGGAGCCCGGTCCCGCTGCCTCCGGCCCGGGGCGTCAATCCAGTATCTGGGTCAGTTCGCTGTGGGTCGAGGTGTGTACGAGTCGGCCTTGTGCTCCGTTGACAAGGGGCAGGTACGGCGGAACGTGACCACACTCGACATCGGCGATGACCGGGACGTTCAAGGGGCCAAGTGCGTCCAGGACAGCCTGGTGCTGGGTGAGTGAGGGGGCGTCAGGTGCTGAGGTCCGGCCGACGAGGATCGCGTTCGCCCTGTCGAAGAAGCTCGCCAGCCGCATACCGTGCAGGTTCCTGCAGATGGTGAAAGCGTCGTCGCCGGCCGCTTCGACGTAGACGAGGAGGCCTTCCGGGGCCTCGGCTCGCGCGAAGGCGGAAACGTCGAGATAGGCCGTGCCCGTGAGGTTGCAGAGCGTTTCAATACAGCCGCCGATCAGGCGTCCTTCGACCTCCACGTCTCCCTCGGCGTCCAGCCTGGCCCACCTGCCGGGCGTGTCAAGTGTGTAGGTGCGAACGTCAGGTTGGGCGCTGTAGTCGTCCCAGCCCGTGGCCCGGTGGCGGTCGGGCGGAGTCTGCATCAAGCGGTTCCCTTGCGGAGCGGCGACGATGTCGAGCCACGTCAGGAGCCCATCGGGCGCCCGGTAGGGGGTGTCCATCAGGTTGTTGCCGTGCACCGTCGCTGTTCCGGTGAGGAGGGTGAGCGGCGTGATGAGGGTCGACATGTCGGAGTACCCGACGAGCCAGGTCGGCTCGGCTGCTCGCAACCGGTCCCAGTCGAGCAGGGGCAGCAGGTCGATCGCCGTCTCCCCGCCCCAGGGTGGCACCACCGCTCTGATGCCGGGTTCGGTCAGCATCGCCATCAGTTCCTCGGCGCGGTCTGCCGCGGGGGCGCTGACGTGACCGGAACCGTCCATGCACTGGCCGACCACCACGTCGTAGCCCCGGGCCTCCACATCGCGCACGGCCACGTCGAGGCGCGCACGCAGCCCGTTGGCGACTCCGCTCGAAGGAGAAGTGATGCCGACGCAGTCGCCGGGGCGCAAGGGGCGTGGATATCGAACCGTCATGCGCCGGATTCTGGCACGGCGGCACGGGGGCACCCGAGCGCTTTTCCCGAGGGCCGCCGGGTACCAAAAATCAGCCTCGGAAGCCTCAGATGGGAAAAGCCATCCGCGCCCCCGCCCCCTCCGGCGACACCAGGGCACTGCCCTCCGGGGTGAGTTCGGCTCGCAGGGAGTGGAGGGGGAAGCTGCCGTGCTCCTCCCAGGTGCGGCGGACGCGTTCCAGGGCGTCCCAGAGGTGGCGGGGGCCGCTCTGGTGGACGGTGCGGGGTGGGGGGCCGTCCTCCGCCCGTGCCCAGGAGCCGTCCGCCGCCAGCAGCCACACCATCCGGCGGCCGGAGTCGGGGTGGATGGCCGAGCGGATCTCGACCCCGGGGGTGTCCAGCTCGTAGAGCCAGCGCAGTTGCTGCTCCTGCCACAGGTCGGGGACGGGCCCGTCCGGAGGGCGTACGTCATCGCCTTCGCGCACGCGGGCGGCGGCGAAGACGTCGTTCAGTCCCGGCGGGTACTCCGCCTCCCGCCGGGCCGCCATGAACATCGCCGGGTCGGGGTGGACCCTGCCCCGTGCGGTGCCGTCGCTCCCCATGTCCGCCGTGATCAGCAGGGAGGTACGGGCGATGGTCGTGACGAGCCGCCCGCCGGGGCGAAGGGCGCGGAGCCATGACGCGGGGACCGGGCGTACGGAGACGGTTGCCATGATCCGGTCGTACGCCGGGTCCGGGAGTTCCCCGGTCGCGTCGAGCGCCGCCAGGTGCGGCGTGCGCCCGAAAGCGGCCAGGCGCATACGGGCGGCCTCGACCAGGTACGGGTCCACGTCCACGCTGGTCACGTTCGCGTCCCCGAAGCGGCGGGCGAACAGGGCGGCGGAGTGGCCGGGGCCCGTGCCCACGTCCAACACCTGATCCCCCGGCCGGACATCGAGCCGGTGCGCCATGGACACGATGAGCCCCGGCAGGGTGGACGACGAGGTGGGATCGCCCCTGCCGTGCTCGCCGGGGGCGGCGTGGTCGGCGTGGAGGGGGCCGACGCGGGTCACCAGCGTTTCGTTCGCGTACGCGGTGTGCAGCAGCTCGGGGGAGTCCCCGGGGAGATCGGCCAACTCCCACTCCGGGGCGGGGCTGTGCGGGATGCGCTGCCACCAGCGCGGAACGAGCAGGTGGCGGGGGGTGTTGCGTACGGCGTCATGCCAGGCGGGGGACTTGGCGGTCACCTGGTCGGCGAGTGCTCCGGCGGCTTCGGTCCAGGAAGGTTCAGTCCAGGAAGGTTCGATCCAGGAGGGTACGGTCCAGGAAGGTTCTTCGGGCATGCGGTCTCTTCTCGTCGGGCGCCGGCCCTGGCCGCGCCCAGGCAGGATCCGGCCCGTCCGGCCGCCGCCGTCGACCGGCGCGGTCAGGCAACGTGCGCCGGGCGGTACGGCGTGGCCTCGGCGATGAGGAGGGCCACGTCGTCGTGGTCGTCGGGGTGCCGCAGGGCGTGCAGGAGCCACTGGCAGGTGTCCTGGAGGGCCCGGCGTGGTTGGTCGAGGGCGCGGAGCAGGACGTCCAGGCGTTCGTCGATGGCGTGCTGGCGGGTCTCGACGAGGCCGTCGGTATAGAGGTGGAGCCGGTCGCCGGGGCCCAGGTCGAACGCGATGGTGTCGAAAGGGACGCCGCCGACGCCGAGGGGCGCGCCGGTGGGCAGGTCGAGCAGTTCGGGACGCCGCCCGGGACGTACGAGAGCGGGCGGGAGGTGGCCGGCGTTCGCGATGTGGCACCGGCGGGTGTGCGGGTCGTAGACGGCGTAGAGACAGGTGACGATGTAGTGCTCAAGGCCGCGGGTGATCTTGTCGAGGTGCTGGAGAACTTCGTCGGGCGCCAGGTCGAGATCGGCGAAGGCGCAGGTGGCGGTGCGCAGGCGGCCCATGGCTGCGGCGGCGTCGATGCCGTTGCCCATCACGTCTCCGACCACCAGGGCGGTCTTGTCGCCGGTGAGCGGGATGACGTCGTACCAGTCCCCTCCGACCTCGCAGGATGCCTCGGCCGGCTGGTAGAGCGAGGCGACCTCCAGACCCGCGAGTTCGGGCGGGCAGCCCGGCAGGAGACTGCGCTGGAGGGTGACGGCGGTGTTGCGGATGCTCTGGTGCCAGCGGGCGTTGTCGATGGCCACGGCGGCGCGGGCGGCGAGTTCCCCGGCGAGGATCACATCGTCCTCGTCGAAGGGCAGCGGGTTGCGGGCCCGCAGCAGGTCGAAGGCGCCGAGGACCTCGTTGTGCGCGATCAGCGGCACCGCCAGATAGGAGTGCACCCCCGCCCGTACGAACCGTGCCGCGGCCTCGGAGTCGCGGGCGATGCGCAGGAGATCCTCCCGGCCGGTACGGGCGACGATGACGGGCTGCCCGGTGTGGACGCACTGGGTGATCAGACGGTCAGGCCCGTACGCCGCCAGGTCCCCGACCTTGTCCGCGGCCGTGGTGGCTTCGGTGGGATAGGCGGACGCCACGGCGAGGGCGCGGAACAGCTCCGTGCCCTCGTCGGAGACGGCGTTGCGGCGGAAGGCCAGCACCGCATCGAGGACGTCGACGGCGGCCACATCGGCGAGTCCGGGAACGGCGACATCCGCCAGTTCCTGGGCGGTTCTCTCGACCTCCAGGGTGGTGCCGACGCGGGCGGAGGCGTCGGCGATCAGTGCCAGGCGGCGCCGGGCCCGGTCCGCCTCGGCGGTGGCCCGGTGGCGTTCGCTGACGTCGACGATCGAGGTCGCCACCCCGATCACCCGGCCGCCGGAGCTCTCCAGCCGGTAGTACGAGACCGACCAGGCGTGATCGTGGTCCGGGTCCGCCGGGGTGCGGCCGACTGCGTACTGGTCGATCAGGGGGGTGCCGGTGGTCAGGACCTGCCGGAGCGCGGATTCGATGGTGTCGACGTCGAGGAAGGGCAGGATGTCGTGGGGCCGGCGGCCGGTGTGGTCGGCCGCGCTCACGCCGTTGATCCGTTCCAGGGCGTCGTTGACCAGGATGTAGCGCAGTTCGGTGTCCAGGAGTGCGATGCCGATGGGGGCCTGCGATACGAGGCGCTGGGACAGCGCCAGATCGGTCTCGACGCGCTGCAGTCTGCTCTGGTCGGCGGCGATGCCCAGGGCGTAGACGTCGCCGCGGTCGTCCAGCAGCCGCATGTTGCGGAACTCCACCAGGCGCGTGCTGCCGTCCTTGTGCCGGATCGGGAAGGCGCCGGCCCAGCCCGCGCCGGTCGTCATCACCTCGGCGAACAGCTTGGTCACCGTGGTGCGGTGCTCCTCGCGGACGAGCAGCCGGGACGCGTACTGTCCCAGGGCCTCCTTCGCGGTGTAGCCGAACACCTCGTTCGCCTGCGGGCTCCAGAAGACGATCCGCCCCTGGAGGTCCAGGACGATCGCGGCCACACTCAGCAGATCGAGCAGTCCGCCCGGCGGCGACGGCCCGTCGACCCGGTCCTCATTCTCTCCAGTCGGCTGCTCTTCAGTTAGCTGCTCTTCAGTCGGCTGCTCTCCAGTCGGCTGCTCTCCAGTCAGTGGCTCTCCAGTCGGCGGCGGCTTGTCAGCTCCCATACCGGACAGCTCCCTCCTGCCGCAGCCCCGCCGGCCTTGCCCGCGAGACCTTTCCTTCCATGCTGCGCCCGAGCGGGCCGGAGCACGATCAGGGAGGGGCTTCCGCCTCCGGCGACCCGGGATTCTGCTGTGTACGGGGTGCTACGGAGAGTGGGAATTCGGGGCTCTGGGGCCGGTGATGTGTGAGCCCGCGCATAGGGCCCGCGTCACATAGGACGCCGCCTAGTAGACCCGCGGCGGACCTCCCCCTCCTGTACGGGCTCCCATCCCACCCCTGTCCGTTTTATCACTACATAAGGTCGTAGATCACATCATTGCCAGCGGCAGGGGGCCTCCCGCACGGTGTTGGACGTACCGGGGAGCCGAGCGCCGGACCGGGCGGAACACACCGCCCGCCATCCCGGCACCGGCCCCACGACACGGACCACGGCCCCAGCGCCCCACCCGTGCCGCCGACCCCCAGTCGGCCTCCCCAAGCGAACGTCCCACCACCTGGAGAGGTACCCCCATGACTGCCACCACCCGCCGCACCCTGAACCTCCGCCGCACCGCCATCACCGGCATCGCCGCCGCCGGCGCCACCGCCTGCGCCCTCTCACTGGCCCCGCACGCCCACGCCGCCGAACCCACCCCCGTAACGGCCTCCGCCGCCGTCACCGCCCAGGTCGCCAAGCAGGCCCACCACGCCGAGAAGGCCGCCCACGCCACCCCGGCGGTGAAGCACAGCCCCAAGGCCAAGCACGTCGACACCGTCGCCGCGATCGTCAAGGACAAGAAGTACAGCAACAACCTCGACGGCTGGATCAAGGAATCGCTGGCCATCATGAAGGCCAAGCACATACCCGGCAGCTACGACGGCCTGCACCGCAACATCATGCGCGAGTCCAGCGGCAACCCCCACGCCCAGAACAACTGGGACGTCAACGCCCAGAACGGCATCCCCTCCAAGGGACTCCTCCAGGTCATCCAGCCCACCTTCGACACCTACCACGTCAAGGGCACCAAGGACAGCCTCACCGACCCCGTCGCCAACATCGTCGCCGCAGCCAACTACGCCGCCGACAAGTACGGCTCGATGGACAACGTCAACTCCGCCTACTGACCCGGCAGAACAAGACGGACCAAGACGGAACGACCGCACCCCCACGACCACCTGAGTCCGTGGGACGGTCGGCTCCCCCGGGAGACGGCAGGACTCAGGTCCTGGTGAGGGCTGGAACAGGTTCATGGGTGAACCTGCTCCAGCCCTCACCCCTTTCCCCCGACACCCCGGTCAGCTCTTCCGTCCCCCCGGCCAACTCCCCCGGCACCCCGTACGGAAAAACCCGTTGGCCCCCACCCCCGCCCCCCGACTACAATCGCCGTTTCCCCCGCCTCCCCCAGGGAGCGCCGCCGCCCGGACGGAAACCGGCGGCCGCCACGTCGTGATCAGCCGTACCCGCCCGGAGGCCCCACCGTGTCCACGCACGTCACGCAGGACATTCCCGACGACACACTCGGCGACGAGCCCGCCGGTCCCCTCGCCCGCGAGCGCGCCCATCTCACCGGATCCCGCGCGGCCCTGCGCGCGATGCGGGAGGACGTCGAGGGGCTGGACATCCGCGACGTCGCCGCGAACTGGGTCAACGCCGCAGTCCTGCAAGCGCAGATCGACGACCGCATCAAGGCGCTCGCCGACCTGTCGCACACCCCGCTCTTCTTCGGCAGGCTCGACTACCTGCACGCCCCCGGCGCGGAGGTCGCCGAGGGCGGCGAGGGCGAGCGGTTCTACATCGGGCGCCGCCATGTGCACGACGCCGAGGGCAACCCGATGGTCATCGACTGGCGCGCCCCCGTCTCGCAGCCCTTCTACCGGGCCTCCACCAAGGACCCGATGGACATCGGGCTGCGCCGCCGTTTCGGCTACACGGGCGGTGAGCTGACCGCGTACGAGGACGAGCACCTGACCGCCCCCGCAGCGGCCGACCAGCACACCACCAGCAAGCTGCTCCAGGCCGAGATCGAGCGGCCCCGTGTCGGGCCGATGCGCGACATCGTCGCGACCATCCAGCCCGAGCAGGACGAGATCGTACGGTCCGAGCTCGGCGGCACCGTCTGTGTCCAGGGCGGCCCCGGCACCGGTAAGACCGCCGTCGGGCTGCACCGGGTCGCGTATCTGCTGTACGCGCACCGCGAGCGGCTGGCGCGCACCGGCACCCTGGTCATCGGGCCGAACCGGTCCTTCCTCCAGTACATCGAGCAAGTCCTTCCCGCCCTGGGTGAGTTGGAGGTCAAGCAGGCCACCGTCGACGATCTGGTCGCGGGCGTCGAGATCCGGGGCACGGATACCGCCGAAGCCGCCGTCATCAAGGGCGACGCCCGGATGGCGGAGGTGCTGCGCCGGGCGCTGCGTTCGCATGTGACGCTGCCGACCGAGCCCGCGATGGTCGTACGGGGTTCGCGCCGCTGGCGGATCCCGGCGTACGAACTCGAAGAGATCGTGGGCGAGTTGCTGGCCCGCGACATCCGCTACGGCGCCGCGCGCGACGCGCTCCCGCAGCGCATCGCGCACGCCGTGCTGGTACGGATGGAGCAGGCCGGCGAGGCGCCCGACGACCGGGTGCAGGACGCGGTGGCCCGTAACCCCGCGGTGAAGGCCGTGGTCAAGGCGGCCTGGCCGCAGGTCGATCCGGACAAGCTGGTGCTGCGGCTGCTCGGCGACGCCGAGTTCCTCGCCGTCCACGCCGAAGGCATCCTGACCGACGACGAGCAGCGGACCATCCTGTGGCAGAAGCCCGCACGGTCGGTGAAGTCCGCCAAGTGGTCCCTGGCGGACGCGGTGCTGATCGACGAGGCGGGCGACCTGGTGGCCCGTACGCACTCGCTCGGCCATGTCGTACTCGACGAGGCCCAGGACCTCTCCCCCATGCAGTACCGCGCGGTGGGCCGCCGCTGCACGACCGGTTCGGCGACGATCCTCGGCGACCTGGCGCAGGGCACCACGCCCTGGGCGACGTCCGGCTGGGCCGAGGCGCTGCACCATCTGGGCAAGGGCGACGCGCATGTGGAGGAGCTGACGGCCGGTTTCCGCGTGCCGCGCGAGGTCATCGCGTACGCCTCCCGGCTGCTGCCGCACATGTCGCCGGGGCTCGCGCCCGTCTCGTCGGTACGGGAGAACCCGGGCTCCCTGGAGGTGCGGGCGGCCGACGAACTGGACGCGGCGGCCGTCGCCGCCTGCCGTGACTCGCTGCGCCACGAGGGCTCGACGGGGCTGATCGCGGCCGACGCCCGTATCCCCGCCCTGTCGGCGGCGCTGACGGCCGCGGGCCTTCCCCATCTGGACCCCGGTGAGGAGACCAGCGCGGACTCCCGGCTGACGCTGGTGCCGGCCTCGCTCGCCAAGGGCCTGGAGTACGACTACGTGGTCCTGGACGAACCGGCGGCGGTGGTGGCGGGCGAGCCCGACCTGCGCACCGGGCTGCGCCGCCTGTATGTGGCGCTCACCCGGGCGGTGTCGGGCCTGATCGTGACGCACTCACTGCCACTGCCCGAGCAACTGGGCTGAGGCCCCCGGGGGTTGGCCTGGGCCCCGGCCGGGACTGGACTTGCGGCCCCGGGGCGGAACCCCGCACACCTCAGCCGCGGTCCAGCGCGCGCCGCCACTCCCGTACCGCGTCCGCGTCGACCGGCAGCTCCCAGCCGCCCGGCCGGGCAGCGCCACCGATGTGTACGGCGTCGACCCCGCCCGCGAGCAGCCGGGGAAGGTGTTCGAGCCACAGCCCGCCGCCGACCAGGATCTGCGCCTCGTACCCCGGCTGGCCGCTGCGCGCCGCCTCCGCGAGCAGGGTCGGCATGCCGTCCGGGACCCCGGTGGGCGAACCCGCTGTGAGGTAGGTGTCGAGGCCCGGCAGGTCGGCCAGCTCCTTGCGGAGCGCGTCGCGGTCGGCCGCGCGGTCGATTGCCCGGTGGAACGTCCACGGGCAGCCCTCGATCTCGGCGACGATCCGCTCGACCGCGACCAGATCGGGGTTGCCGTCGGCGTCCAGGAAACCGAGCACGAACTGGTCGGCGCCCTCGGCCCGCAGCCCCCGTGCCGCCGCCACGAGCGCGTCGACGTCACCGGCCGCGAACCCGTCGGCGAGCCGCAGCATCACGCGCAGCGGGATGTCGACGGCGGCGCGGATCGCCGCGAACGTCTCACGGGACGGTGTCAGACCGTCGGCCGCCATGTCGGTGACCAGTTCAAGGCGGTCGGCACCACCGGCCTGGGCGGCGACCGCGTCCTGTGCCGAGAGCGCGATCACCTCCAGGACTGCACGGTTGCTCATCAATTCCCCATCTTCGATCGAGCCGCTTCGATGGCTGCGGTCTACGGTCTACAGGTCTAGTCCAGTGGACACCTTACGGCCCGGCCTCGCGCCCTCGCAGCCCGCATCCGGCTCCCCGAAGTGGTCCGGCACCGGCACAATGGGCCTCATGTCGCAGGCCGCGCCCCACGATCTCGCCACCCGCTGGCACCAGGCCCTCACCGCAGCCCGCGGGGGCGCCACCGAGCCGGACGTGCCCGATGCGCGCCCGTACGCCGAGAACCTGCTCGCCCGCTGGGCCGAGCCCCACCGCCGCTACCACACGACCGCCCACCTCACCGCCGTACTGGATCACATCGACACCCTGGCCGGGCACGCCTCCGACCCGGCGGCGGTACGGCTCGCCGCCTGGTTCCACGACGCGGTCTACCGGCCGGACCGCTCGGAGAACGAGGAGCGCAGCGCCCAGCTGGCCGAGCGGGCGCTCACCGAGGCGGGGGTCCCGGAGGCCCGTACGGCGGAGGTGGCCCGGCTGGTCCGGCTGACCACCGGCCACGACCCGCGGCCCGGCGACTCCAACGGCGAGGTGCTGTGCGACGCGGACCTGGCGATCCTGGCCTCGGCCCCGGACGCGTACGCGCGGTACGCGGCGGCCGTACGGGAGGAGTACGCGTTCGTACCGGACCGGGCGTTCCGCGAGGGGCGCTCGGCGGTCCTGCGGGAGCTGCTCGGGCTTCCGGGGTTGTTCCACACGGACCACGGGCGGACGCGGTGGGAGCCGAGGGCGCGCCAGAACCTGGCGACGGAGCTGGAACTGCTGACGCTCTGACGGGTGGCCCAGGGACACCCGGGAGCCGTCCGATGGGCAGCCGACGGGCGTTCGAAATCCGTCCGGCGGGACGCGGCCGGGCCCGGCGGCGCGCAGCAGCGAGCGCGCCCCCGCCGTCCACAACAAGCCACCCGCTCAGCGGCAGACGTCGCCCCGGCTGCGCGCGTTGGCCAGCGCGTTGCGGGCGATCAGCTGCTCACGCGCGGTGACTGCCCGGAACGCGTCATCGGGGCACTGCCACTCGGCGCCACCCGCCGGTGGCCGCAACCGTACGAACCCGTCCTCGCGCCCGATGACCTCACCGACCTGGCCACATCGGGTGTCCATGACGTACGCGCCGTTCACCGGCCCGCCGTCCGCCTCCTGGGCATCTGTGCTCACCGTCATGTCTGTCCTCCTCCCCCAACTCCCCCGTGACATGCACAGCGTGACCATGCACCACCCGCCCGCACCACCGGGACACACCGGACCTGCACCACCTGGCCACATCATCCGGCCACTCCGGAGCCGGCCGGGCGTGTCCCGGAGAGCAGCCGGGCGTCTCCCGGAAAGCGGCCGGGCGTCTCTCGGAGAGCGGCCCCGGGCGGGCTTGCCGTCCGTCCGCTGCCCGCTTCCGCGAAGGGAAGCCCGAGCGGGAATGTCATCTGCCACCCCGTGGTTGGCACCTGGCATGCCCGCTTCCACCGAACGTGCCCGTATGCCGCTCGCCGTCCACATCCTGGGGCTCGCGGTCTTCGCTCTGGGTACCAGTGAGTTCATGCTGTCCGGGCTGCTGCCCGACATAGCCGACGACATGAGTGTGTCCATCCCGCAAGCAGGTCTGCTGATCTCGGCCTTCGCGATCGGCATGGTGGTCGGCGCCCCGCTGCTCGCCGTGGCCACCCTGCGGCTGCCCCGCCGCACCACCCTGATCTCCCTCATCACCGTCTTCGGCCTCGGGCAGGTGGCGGGCGCCCTCGCCCCGAACTACGCGCTGCTCTTCGCCTCGCGTGTCATCAGCGCCTTCGCCTGCGCGGGCTTCTGGGCCGTCGGCGCCGCTGTGGCCATCGCGATGGTCCCGGTGAACGCCCGTGCGCGTGCCATGGCCGTGATGATCGGCGGCCTGTCCATCGCCAACGTCCTCGGGGTCCCCGCGGGCGCGTTCCTGGGCGAGAACCTCGGCTGGCGCTCGGCGTTCTGGGCGGTCGGCGCCGCCTCCGCCGTCGCCCTCGTCGGGGTGGCCACGCTGATCCCCCGGATCCCGCTGCCCGCCGAGCGGCCCCGGCTCCGTACCGAGCTGACCATCTACCGCGACCGCCAGGTCTGGCTGTCCATCGTCATCACAGCGCTCGCCGCGGGCGGGGTCTTCTGCGCGTTCAGCTACCTGGCATCGCTGCTCACGGATGTGGCGGGTCTCGCCGACAGCTGGGTTCCGACGGTGCTCGCGCTCTTCGGCGTGGGCGCGCTGGTCGGTACGACGGTGGGCGGCCGGGTCGCGGACGCGCACCTCTTCGGTGTCCTGCTGACCGGCATCGCGGCCTCGACGGCCTTCCTGGTCGCGCTGGCCCTGCTGGCCCACCACCAGGTCGCGGTGGTGGCCCTCGCGTTCCTGCTGGGGACGTCGGCGTTCTACACGGCCCCGGCGCTGAACGCCCGGATGTTCAACGTGGCGGGCGCGGCCCCCACCCTGGCGGGCGCCACCACCACGGCCTCCTTCAACCTGGGCAACACGGCCGGTCCCTGGCTGGGCGGCCTGGTGATCAGCGGCGGCTTCGGCTTCGCGGCGACGGCGTGGGCGGGGGCGGCCATGACCGTGGTGGCGATCATCGCAGTCACACTCTCCCTGCGGCTCCAGAAGTCGCAGTCACGGGTGGTGGCCCGCTCGTCGGACCTGGTCCCGGAGGCGGTTGCGACGGAGAGTGTCTGACCCGGCCGGGTCAGGGTTGCTGCGTCGTTCACTCGTCCGTGGGACGCTGAGCGAAGCGGTGCGATGCCCTGCCGCTGTCGATCTACGCTCGCCCCCGTCGGGCCACCGAAGAAGGGAGTCGCGATGACCGCCGCGATGGCCGAGAACGACCGGATGCCGCACCGTCGTCCGTGGGACGACCTGCTGCGGGCCTGGCGGGAGCTGGACGTGCCCGAGGGGTGGCGCGCCGAGATCGACGGAGGGCAGATCCTCGTGGTACCGCCGCCACACGCGCATCACAACGGCATCGCGGAATCGGTGCAACGCGTCCTCTACCGGACGCTCGCCGCCGAGCTGGGCATCTATCAGACCCTCGGCATCCACATCGCCCCGCTGGGGAAGCTGTACGTACCCGATCTCGTCGTCATGCCGAGGGTGCTCATCTCCGCAGCCGACCCCGACACCAGCGATCCCGTGGACGCAGCAGAAGCGCTGCTCGTTGTCGAGATCACGTCGAGGGGCAACGCCAAGGACGACCGGACCAAGAAGCTCTGGGCCTACGCCCACGCTCCCGTGCCTGCTTATCTCCTGATCGACCGGTTCGATGAGCACGGCCCGACGAGCACGCTCTTCAGCGCGCCGCTGAACGGTGCGTACAAGCACAGCGAGCGCGTCCCGTTCGGCGAGCAGCTGAAGCTGCCGGACCCCTTCGGCGGCGTCCTGGACACCGGGACCTTCCCGGTCTGACAGACCCTCCTACGCCGGCCGCCCCTTCGGCCGGCGCAGGCCCGCGTCCGTGAGTCTGCGGACCAGTTCCTTCGAGCCGATCTCGACCGCTCCCGCCGCCACCGCGTCCGCGTACCGGTAGGACGGCAGGTCGTAGTGGTCCCGTTCGAAGGCGCGGGCCGGGCAGCCGAGCGCCGCTGCGAACGTGTGCAGTTCCTCGTACGAGACATCGCTGACCAGGTGGGACCACATCCTTCCGTGGCCGGGCCAGGTCGGCGGGTCGATGTACAGGGTCACGAGAGCGAGCCCACCGGGGCGACGATCACGGCCTCCTTGGCGCAGACCCAGTGCGGGTCGGGGCCCAGTTCCGGTTCGACCTCCAGGGCGTGCGGGTCCTGGCAGACCGGGCAGAGCGGCCAGCGGCCGTACCGTTCGAGCAGCGCGTCCTGGACGTCCTGGGCCACCAGACCGGCGACGAACTCGGCACCCTCCGGCCACTGCTCCACCCACCAGCGGCGATGCGTCACCGCGTCCTCCACCAGCGAGACCACATCGGCCTCGGCCACATCGCGGGAGGCGAGATCGGCGAGCACCAGCGCACGCGCCACGTGCAGGGACTGTTCGAGAGGGGTCACGGGGTCCATGCGCCCATTGTCCCCGGTCGCCCGTGAAAGCGGTTGCCGAACGGTACCGGGAGGGGTTGACGCCCCCAGGGTGTGAAAATACCTTTCATCTGTGACCAACAACGTGAAGGAAATTTTCACCGGCACCTCCGCCCCTCCCGCCCCCGCCGCCCTGGCCGCCAAGGTGCGCACCCTGGCCCCCTCCATGACCCGCTCGATGCAGCTCGTCGCCGAGGCAGTCGCGGGCGATCCGGCAGGCTGCGCGGCCCTCACGGTCACCGGTCTCGCCGAACTCACCGGCACCAGTGAGGCCACCGTGGTCCGTACGGCCCGCATACTCGGCTACCCCGGTTACCGGGATCTCCGGCTCGCCCTCGCCGGGCTCGCGGCCCAGCAGCAGTCCGGCCGGGCGCCCGCCGTCACCGCGGACATCGCCGTCGACGACCCGATCGCCGAAGTCGTCGCCAAGCTCGCCTACGACGAGCAGCAGACCCTCGCCGACACGGCCGCCGCCCTGGACACCGTCCAGCTCGGCGCCGCGGTCTCCGCGCTCTCGGCCGCCCGCCGCATCGATATCTACGGCGTCGGCGCCTCCTCGCTGGTCGGCCAGGACCTCGCCCAGAAGCTCCTGCGCATCGGCCTGATAGCGCACGCGCACAGCGATCCGCACCTCGCCGTCACCAACGCCGTGCAGCTCCGCTCCGGTGACGTGGCCATAGCGATCACCCACTCCGGCGCGACGGGTGACGTCATAGAGCCGCTGCACACCGCCTTCGAACACGGGGCGACCACGATCGCGATCACCGGCCGCCCGGACGGCCGGGTCTCGCAGTACGCCGACCACATCCTCACCACGTCCACCGCCCGCGAGAGCGAACTGCGGCCCGCCGCGATGTCCTCCCGTACCAGTCAGCTCCTGGTCGTGGACTGCCTCTTCATCGGGGTCATGCAGCGGACGTACGACCGGGCGGCGCCGGCGCTCTCCGCTTCGTA
Organism: Streptomyces sp. NPDC054757; assembly: GCF_053612185.1. Taxonomy (NCBI): domain Bacteria; kingdom Bacillati; phylum Actinomycetota; class Actinomycetes; order Kitasatosporales; family Streptomycetaceae; genus Streptomyces; species Streptomyces sp. NPDC054757. Next base: position 235,035 of record NZ_JBSHBW010000004.1, on the reverse strand, counting down.
CGAGGCGCTCGCGCACCGCCACACCCCGCGCACCAGCAGCCGCTGAGCCGCCGCCCAGCCCCGCAGCGCCCCTTCACCCGACCGCCCCACCACCTCACCACCGCACCGCGCACAACCGCAGAAGCGCTGAACCGGAAAGAGCCGCACCATGACCTCCACCGCCTCCAACAACTACGGGGCGCTGCGCGCCCAGCTGGCCACCCTCACCACCGAGGCGTTCCGGCCGGAGCTCGCCGAGATCGACCAGCTGCCCACCGAGGAGATCGCCCGGCTGATGAACGGTGAGGACGCCACCGTCCCGGCCGCCGTCGCCGCACAGCTCCCGCAGATCGCCGCCGCCATCGACGCCATCGCCGAGCGGATGGCCCGCGGCGGCCGGCTGGTCTACGCGGGCGCCGGGACCGCGGGCCGGATGGGCGTGCTGGACGCCAGCGAGTGCCCGCCGACCTTCAACACCGACCCCTCCGAGGTGCTGGGCCTGATCGCGGGCGGCCCGTCCGCGATGGTCAAGGCGGTCGAGGGCGCCGAGGACTCCAAGGAACTCGCGGCGGCCGATCTGGACGCGCTGCGCCTCACCGCCGACGACACCGTGGTCGGCATCTCGGCGTCCGGCCGTACCCCGTACGCGATCGGCGCGGTCGAGCACGCGCGGGCACTCGGCGCGCTCACCCTCGGCATCTCCTGCAACGCGCAGAGCGCGCTGGGGGACGCCGCCGAGCACGGCATCGAGGTCGTCGTCGGGCCCGAACTGCTCACCGGGTCGACGCGGCTCAAGGCGGGCACCGCGCAGAAGCTCGTCCTCAACATGGTCTCGACGATCACCATGATCCGGCTCGGCAAGACGTACGGGAACCTCATGGTCGACGTACGGGCGTCGAACGAGAAGCTGCGTGCCCGCTCACGCCGGATCGTCGCGCTGGCCACGGGCGCCGACGACGCCGAGATCGAGGAGGCGCTGACCGCGGCCGGGGGTGAGGTGAAGACCGCGATCCTCATCGTCCTGGGCACGGTGGACGCCCCCACCGCCACGCACCTTCTCGAAGCGGCCGGGGGACATCTGCGTGCCGCGCTCCGGTCGACGGGGCCCGCAGCAGTTGACTGACGCACCATGAGCACTCCCCGTACTCCAGAAGACAAGAACGCCGACGGCAGGAACCGCGCCGTCGCAGCCGCGATCCTGCCGCTCGTGGGCGGCGCGCGGAACGTCACCTCCGTCGTCCACTGCATGACCCGGCTGCGGCTCGGCCTCGCCGACCGGTCGCTCGTACGGGAGGAGGCGCTGAGGGCGCTGCCCGCCGTCATGGGTGTGGTCGACGACGACACGTACCAGATCGTGCTGGGGCCCGGCACGGTCGCCCGGGTCACGCCGGAGTTCGAGGCACTGGTGGCGGAGGGCCGGGCGGCGGGGGCGGAGCCGGACGGCGTGCCCCCGACCGCACCGGGATCGAACGGCGCACCCCCAACCGCACCGGGATCGAACGGCGCACCCCCAACCGGGCACCCCACCGGAGCGCCCACGACGGGAGCCGCCACCCCCGCGAACGCGGCCACGGCCACCGCCGGGGAGCTGGCCGCCCAGGGCGCGGCCATCAGGGAGGCGCGGAAGGCGAAGAACGCGACACCGTTCAAGCTCTTCCTGCGGAAGATCGCGAACATCTTCATTCCGCTGATCCCCGCCCTCATCGGCTGCGGCATCATCGCCGGCATCAACGGCCTGCTGATCAACGCCGGCTGGCTGCCCGGCGTCACCCCGGCGCTCGCCGCCATCGCGTCCGGCTTCATGGCGCTGATCGCGGTCTTCGTCGGCTACAACACGGCGAAGGAGTTCGGCGGGACGCCCATCCTGGGCGGTGCGGTCGCGGCGATCACCGTCTACGCGGGCGTGACCGGCGTGACCGCGTTCGGCGAGAAACTCTCCCCCGGCCAGGGCGGTGTCCTGGGCGCTCTGGGCGCGGCCGTGCTGGCGGTGTACGTCGAGAAGTGGTGCAGACGCTGGATGCCCCAGTCCCTGGACGTCCTCCTCACCCCCACCCTCACGGTGCTGGTCTCCGGCCTGGTCACGCTTTTCGGCCTGATGTACGTGGCAGGGCAGGTGTCATCAGCCATCGGCACCTTCGCCACCTGGCTGCTGGCGCACGGCGGCGCGGGCGCGGGCTTCGTCCTCGGCGGTCTCTTCCTCCCACTGGTGATGCTCGGGCTGCACCAGGCGCTGATCCCGATCCACACCACGCTGATCCAGCAGCAGGGGTACACCGTGCTGCTCCCCATCCTGGCCATGGCGGGCGCGGGCCAGGTCGGTGCGGCCCTCGCGGTCTATCTGCGCCTCCCGAAGAACCCGTCGATCCGCAGAACCATCAAGTCGGCGCTCCCGGCGGGCTTCCTGGGCGTCGGCGAACCGCTGATCTACGGCGTCTCGCTCCCGCTGGGCCGCCCGTTCATCACCGCGTGCGTGGGCGGCGCGTTCGGCGGCGGCTTCGTCGGCCTCTTCAACCAGCTGGGCACCACGGTCGGTTCCACGGCGATCGGCCCCTCGGGCTGGGCCCTGTTCCCCCTGCTCAAGGGCGACCACCCCCTGACCACGTCGATCGCTGTCTACGCGGGCGGACTGCTGGCCGGTTACGTGGTGGGCTTCACGGCGACGTACTTCTTCGGCTTCAGCAGGGCGCTGCTCGCGGAGTTCAACGTCGAGGCGGAAGAGGCGGTGGCGACGGCGGCGGCTCCGGCGGCCCCCGGAACAACAACGGCGGCCCCGGAGGAGGCACCGAGCACGGCCTGAACCGGCGGGGACGGTGATGGATGGCGGGGAGACGGTTCCAAGGTCGCCCCCGCCATCCATGGCCGTCAACGACGGCTATTAATACTCGCTGGAACGAGTCAAGACCACATCACATACGTATTATGTCGTTGGCGACATAATACGGTCGACCGCATGATGGATCTGCATGTGATCGAAATGGAGCCGGAGGTACGCAGATGGCTGGAGCTCGTTCCCATCAAGCACCACCGAAAGGTGGAGGAGTACGCGGAGCTGCTCGCCACCATGGGCGTCCGGACTCCCATGCCCTTCGCCCGACCGCTATGCAACGGCGTTTACGAACTGCGCCCCACGCTCGACGGGCAGGCCACGAGAATCACCTACTGGTTCGCGCCCGGGCGCCGGATCGTGCTCCTCACAGTCTTCCGCAAGACACGGATACACGAAAAGGAACAAGTCCTCCGCGCCGTGGCCGCTCGTAACACCTGCGAGGGTGAACACAGCCCGGCCCACCGGGCGTACACGCGCGGCGAGAAAAATGAGAAGGGAGACACCTCATGAATCACGCTCGATGGAAACTCGCCCAGGAACGGGAACTCACCGAGGGATACGTCGAGTCACCGGAGGCCGCAGCCGACCGGGCCGAGATCCGGCTCGCGATGGCCTTCGCCAAGGCCACGTACGACCGGCGCCGGGAACTCGGCCTGTCCCAGGCGGAAGTCGCCGATCGCTCCGGCCTCACCCAGGCCAAGATCTCCCGCGTCGAAGGCGCCGACGCCGTACCGACACTGCCCCTGCTCCAACGGCTCGCCCGCGCGCTCGACGCCTCGCTGAACATCGCGCTGGACGAGGACCACGAGGAGGTCGTGTTCGTCGCTCACCCGGCGGCGTGAGACTCGCACTCCGCCGGTCCGGGTGCGGAATCCTCCGGTGAGGCGGCCGTCCCGGCCTGCGACAGCGCGGAACCCGGGAAGAAACGCCGGGCGGCCAGGGCGACGTAGACCAGGCCGATCAGGGCCGGTACTTCGATCAGCGGGCCCACGACCCCGGCCAGCGCCTGGCCCGATGTCGCGCCGAATGTCGCGATGGCGACCGCGATGGCCAGTTCGAAGTTGTTGCCCGCCGCGGTGAAGGCCAGGGTCGTGGCCTTCGGGTGGCTCAGGCCGACCGCGCGCCCCAGCAGCATGGATCCGGCCCACATCACGGCGAAGTACACCAGCAGGGGCAGGGCGATCCGTACGACGTCGAGCGGCCGGGAGGTGATGGTGGCGCCCTGGAGCGCGAAAAGTACGACGATCGTGAACAGCAGCCCGTACAGCGCGAAGGGACCGAGGCGCGGGATCAGCCTGGACTCGTACCAGGCCCGCCCCTTGGCCCTCTCGCCGATGCGGCGGGTGAGGAATCCGGCCAGCAGCGGGATACCGAGGAAGATCAGGACCGAGCGGGCGATGTCCCAGACCGAGACGTTCAGCCCGGTCTGTTCCAGACCGAGCCGACCCGGCAGTACGGAGAGATAGAACCAGCCCAGGAGGCTGAAGGCGACCACCTGGAACACCGAGTTCAGCGCGACCAGGACCGCTGCGGCCTCCCGGTCGCCGCAGGCCAGGTCGTTCCAGATGATGACCATGGCGATACAGCGGGCCAGCCCGACGACGATCAGACCGGTCCGGTACTCGGGCAGGTCGGGCAGGAAGATCCAGGCCAGCGCGAACATCAGGGCCGGTCCGACGATCCAGTTCAGGACCAGGGACGGGATCAGCAGCCGGCGGTCGCGGGTGACCGTGTCGAGGCGGTCGTAGCGGACCTTCGCCAGCACCGGGTACATCATCACGAGCAGGCCCAGGGCGATGGGCAGCGAAACGCCGGTGACCGTGATCCCGGCCAGGGCCGAGCCGAGTCCCGGAACCGCGCGGCCGAGACCGAGTCCGGCGGCCATCGCGAGCAGGATCCACACCGCGAGGAAGCGGTCGAGGAACGAGAGCCGCGCGGCCACCGGCCCCGCGGACCCGGCCGTACTGGTCGCCTCCGCGCTCACGAGGCGGCCCCGGTGGATGCGGTGCCGGTGGGTGCGGTCCCGGCGGGCGTGGCCCCGGTGGGAGCGGTCCCGGTGGATGCGGTGCCTGCGGGCACGGTTCCGGCGGGCACGGTCCCGGTGAGCGGCTGTCGCCCGGTGGGGCGGGCAAGGATCGCGGCCAGACGGTCGGTCATGTCCGGCAGCGGCCGGTAGTACACCCACGTCCCCCGGCGCTCGGAGTCGATGAGCCCGGCCTCGCGCAGCAGTTTCAGGTGGTGGGAGATGGTCGGCTGGGACAGCTCGAAGGCCGGGGTGAGATCACAGACGCAGACCTCACCGCCCGCACGCGAGGCGATCATCGACAGCAGCCGCAGCCGTACCGGATCCCCCAGCGCCTTGAACACCTTCGCCAGATCGGCGGCCTGGTGCTCGTCCAGCGAGGCGGTCAGCAGTGTGGGGCAGCATCCGTCGGCAGCGCCGTCCTGCCCGGCGTTCGCGGCCTCTTGTTTCGACATCCTTCTATATTGATGGGCCTCGATACAACTCCGCAACCTTGCAAGACGCGGCCTTGGAGAGTTCAACCTCGGATCACGCCCCGGGCCGCACCCCGGGCCACGCCCCACACCGTGACCTACTCGCCGACCGCCTCCCCGGCAGTCGCGCCCGCCCGCCCGGCCGCGGCCCTCCGGGTGCGCAGGACCGCCCAGCCGACGAGTGCCGCGGCCACAGCGGTGAGCACCAGGCCGGCGGTGGTGACCGCCTCGTGGAATTCGGTGGTCTGTTGTGTGCTCCAGTGCCTCGCGGTGATGTTGCCGCTGAACACCGCGGCGAGCAGGGTGCCGCTGACAGCGATGCCGATACCCGATGTGACCTCGGTCGCGGTGTCGGTGAGGGCCGCGCCGACCGTGGTCCGGTTCTTGGGCAGGCCGCGGAGCACAGTGACCCCCGCGACGACGCCGACCACCCGCAGCCCGGCCGCCACCAGGACGAGGGCGACCGCCACCGCCACGTAACCGAAACTGCCCAGCAGGCTGTAGACGGCGAGCCCGGACACGACCGCCGAAGCGCTGAGCCAGGCGGCCCGGTCGAGGCCGACCCGTTGCACGAACGGGTTGACGAACGCGCCGCCCGCGACCAGGACCACGACCTGCGGCAGCATCCCGACTGCGGCGAGGCCGGGCGACCACCCCCAGTCGAGCTGGAGTTGCAGCGTCACCAGGTAACCGAGCCCGGCGGTCGCGAGACCGGCTGCGGCCTTGTGGGCGAGGCCGCTCGAAACGAGGGGGTGGGCCACGAGCCTCAGGTCGAGGAGCGGATGGCGTGCCGTGCGCTCGCGGAGGAAGAAGAGCACCGCCGCCGCCACGGCCGCGGCGGTGGCCGCCCATGGCTCCCACGAGCCGGCGCCCTCGTTCACGAACAGGGTGGGCGCGAGGAGCGCCGCCACGATCGTGGCCGTGCCCAGCACCGCGCCGGGGATGTCCAGCGGGGCGCGATTGAGGTCAGCGGCTTCGTCCGCTGCGATACCCGCCCGTACGCCGATGAGGGCGAGTACCGCGATCGGTACGTTGACCAGCAGCAGCACCTGCCACGGGGCGATCGTCAGCACGAAGCCGCCGACGGTCGGGCCGATCGCGAGACCGACCAGGCCCACGGTCGAGATCAGGGTCGTCGCCCGGATGCGCAGGCTGTCCTCGTCGAACAGCCGGAAGGCCAGCGCCATCGACCCCGGCGTCGTCATCGCCGCCGCTACGCCCATCCCCGCGCGGACGGCGATCAGTTGCTCAGCGGTGGTGACGAAGGCGGTGGCGAGGCTCGCGACGCCGAGCAGTACCAGGCCGATGAGCATGATCCGGCGCCGGCCGAACCGGTCGGCCATCGCGCCGAAGGCCAGCATCAGCCCGCCGAACACGACCCCGTACGCACCTGTCACCCACTGGAGCCCGACCGTCGACGCGTGCAGCTCGTGGCCGATCGTGGGCAGTGCGACGTTCAGGATCGAGTTGTCCAGCATCTCGAACAGGAACACGGCCGACAGCCCGGCCAGCGCCACCCACGCCTCGCGCAACGAGCCCGGCGACCGGGTCGGACGGGGCGGCCCGGACGACCGGGGCGGGCGCGACGGGCCGGAGGTGCCGTGGGCCGCGGGCGCGGGTCCGGGTCCGGGTCCGGGTCCATGGGAAGTTCTCACGAACAGCCACCTAAGATATAGAGTCGTATCTTACGGCCGTCAGAGTAGGGCGCCAGAATAAGATAGGCAAGTCTATCTAGAAGAGATCCGGGAAGGATCCGTTCAAGGGAGGTGCGGATGCCCGAGCGGCGCCGCGGACCGGCACTGGAGAAGGCACTCCTCGACGCGGCCTGGGAGGAGCTCACCGAGAACGGCTACGCCAGATTCACCATGGACGCCGTCGTCCAGCGCGCGGGCACCAGCCCCCCGGTGCTCTACCGCCGCTGGTCCGACCGCGACGAACTCGTCTCGGCAACCATCGTCCACACCCTCAAGCAGGCCCGCCTCGACATCCCGGACACGGGAAGCCTGCGGGAGGACGTCCTCACCCTCATGCGGAACATCAACGCCACCCGGGTCCAGCTCATCACCGTCATGAGCGTGCATCTGGCCGGCTACTACCAGGGAACCGGCGCCAGCCCCGGCGACCTCATCGCCGCGGGGCGCGAGGGCCGGGGCGACCTGCTCTTCGAACGCGCCGTCGCACGCGGCGAGGTCAGGCCGGAACTCCTCACCGAACGCATCAAGTCACTCCCCTTCGACCTGCTGCGCCACGAAGTCCTCACGACATTCGCCCCGGTGCCCGACCACGTACTGGAGGAGATCGTCGACACGGTCTTCCTGCCCCTGGTGACATGACCGCCCCGGGGGCCCTCTCTTAGGCTGCGGGGCCCCCTTGGCCTCGGCCTCAACCCCCACCCCACAGCCGCGGGGCGATGCGGCAGAAGATCGCTGCGGCATACCGAGCGGCATACGGCGAGGGCGATGACTGAGGCGCTGGGGGCCGGGGCACGTGAACTCGCGGGGACACGCAACTCGGCCTCCCCCGGACAGTCGCTCAGGGACACCGGCGCCCCATCTTCGCCGACTTCCGGTTGTACCCCTTGGTGTCCCACCACTCCTCCAGCAATGTACGCACTATGTGCACGAGTTGCTGAAGCCGTTCGGGGTCCGGGGCGGGCGAGGTAAGCACATCCAGAAATGACTTGTCGTCCCAGGGAAGAGTGAATTCCCAATGCTCGTCCGAGAGCCCTTTCCTTCCGACAGTGAGCCAGTACGTCAACGTCACACTTCTGTCCGGTCGGTGGTCAACCGAAAGACCAGTGACGTTGAACCTGACTTTCCCCTCACCGGTCGTGTAAGAGCGGGCCAGAGCCTGCTCGGCCGGCGTTTGGGCCGTCATGGACACCGCCACCCTTCCACCGCAGCCACGGCACTCGAAGCCGGCACGGCTCACTGATCTCAGCCTGCCCCGGCCCCGCCCCGGGGCTCAAGCCCCGTGCTCCGAGCCCTCTTCACAGTGATGGGGAGGAGGGGTTGATACCCACCCAACCACCCTCCCCGCGCGCCTGGTTGACTTTTCGTGACCGACTTGCGACGGACGGTCGTCAGGCTCTAGCGTGCTGCTCACAGAACGTGAACGGCCCCGGTCGGTGCGCCAACACCGGCTCCGGGGCCTGACCAACCAGATCGAATCGAGCGATCCATGGCTGACAGCCACCTTAATCCTGCCCTCCGCACGCCGCACACCCCGCCGCACACCCCGCCTCACCCGATGGCCAATCCGGGATACGGAAAGCGCTCCGCGCCCGGGCAACGCCCGCACAGTGCAACGGATTTCGCACATCTGCCGCCCCGCGAAGCGTCCATCGCCGCGTATGTCGACCGGCTGCCGGACGGGTCGGACATCTCGGTCAAGACGCTCGCGAAGGTCCTCCCGTACGGTCAGTGCGCCCTGCGCACCGCGCTCAACGCCCTCCAGCGCGCCGGGCATCTGCGCCGGGGCAGCGAGCACCTGATCGGGGCGGACAGTGCCCGGTGGGTGACGCGTACGTGGTTCTCCCGCACCGCCCGCGACGACGCCTGGTGGGCCGCCTTCACCGCGGGTGACGTGCCGGAGGATTCACCGCCACGACAACGGCCCTCCCGGTCAAGGGCGTTCATCCTGCTGGCCGCACTCGGCCGCACCGCGCCCTCGCTGACCCTTTCGGCGGCGGACTGCGCGGCGCTTGAGCCGCTGGCCGCCACGTGGTTCGACCGTGGCGCCACCGAGCCGGAGATGCTGCACGCCCTGACCTCCGGGCTGCCCACCCCCGTACACCGCGCCTCCGCTCTCGTACACAGGCGGCTCACCGACAAGCTGCCGCCCGAGCGCGCCCCGCAGCCCCCGCCCGTCCCGCGCCCGGCTCTGCGCGTCCTGGAGTGCGGAAAGTGCGGGGCGCCGGGGCGGCCGGATGCGCTGCCGGGCGGTGAGTGCGCGGAGTGCCGGGGTGTGGCCGTACGCCGTCCGGCCGCGCTGCCCCCTGATCACGTCCGTTCCCGCGCCGCCGAGGCGCGGGCGGCGCTGACCCGTCCACCCGAGAGGACCCGCAGATGACCATTCAGCTCACTCGGCCCCGGAACAGGGCACGATGGAGGGGAGGAGGCGACGCCATGACCCCCAGCACCGCTGATCACGCCCAGGACCACGCCCAGATGTCCGTCGAGGACTTCGAGGAGCTGGCCCGCCACGCTCCCGAGACCGTGGCACTGGAATTCATCAACGGAAAGCTTGAGGTCAAGCCCGTGCCCGACGGCGACCACGGAGAAATCATCATGTGGCTGCTGCGCCAGTGCATGCAGCAGCGGCCTGAACTGGGCCTGTATCCCGAGCAGGGACTCAAGGTCGAGTCCTACCGGCGGGGGCGGGCGCGGCTGGACGGTGCGCTGGCACCCACCGGACACTTCGCCGGCCAAGGGGAGTGGGCGCTGCCCAACGGCATCCTCATGGCCGTGGAAGTCACCTCGCACGACGCCGACACAGATCTCCGTGACCTCGTGGAGAAGCGCGACGGTTACGCGGCCGCCGGCATTCCCGTCTACCTTCTCGTCGACCGGGACGCGCAGGATCTGGTCGTCTACAGCGAACCGGACCGGGGCGAGTACCGGACCCGTACCTCTCACGCCTACGGCACCACGGTCACGCTGCCCGCCCCCGTCTCGATCACTCTGGAGACCGGGAAACTCAAGGAGTACGTGGCCTGACCGGTCCCGCGGCGGGCACCATCTGACCGGCGACGGCCAGGACCCGCCCCCGGCCGTCGCCGTCACAGGCGGGTGACCGCCCGCCGACCTTCGACCGTGATCTCTGCAAGGCCCGCATCGCAGTCGGACGCTGTTTCGCTGGCTCAAGCAGTTCCGCAGGATCGCGACGCGCTCGACGAGCGGGCGCACGCCTCGTGGCGGAGTACGCCTCCCTCAAGGACTGTCCCGTAGGCTGCTTCAGCGGGTGACCATGAGCCTGCGGACGCCGTAGTTGGTGCCGGTGAAGTCCATGGGGACCTCTGCGATCGGGGCGGCCAGGCGCAGGTTGGGGAAGCGCCGGAAGAGTTTGGGCAGTACCGTCTTGAGTTCGGCGCGGGCGACGTTCTGGCCCAGGCACTGGTGGACGCCGTAGCCGAAGGCGATGTGGCGGGTCATTCTGCGGTCGATGTCGAGGGCATCGGGGTTCTGGAAGGCGCGGGGGTCGCGGTTGGCGGCGTTCATGGCGGCTACGACCAGGTCGCCCTTCTTGATCTTGGCGCCGGCGATTTCCAGGTCTTCCTTGGCGACGCGGCCGAGTCCGAACTGGACGATGGTCAGGTAGCGCATCAGCTCCTCGACCGCGGTACCGATCTTCTCCGGGTGCTGGATGAGGTCGTCGCGCTGCTCGTCGTGGGTGAGGAGGGTGAGGGTGGACAGACCCATCATGGCTGCGGTGGTGTCGTGTCCGGCGAACAGCAGCAGGACACCGATGCCGATGAGCTGCTTCTCGGTCAGGACGGCGTCGTCGCCCTCGGCCTTGCCGATCAGTTCGGCGAGGATGCCGTCGGTGGCGCCGGTGCGGCGCTTCTCGGCGACCAGTTTGGTGATGTAGTCGATCAGCCAGTGACCACCCGCGTCGCGCTCTTCCCGGGTCCTGGCCACGTCCATCATGGCCATGGTGGCGTGGTGGAAGCCGTCGCGGTCCTCGTAGGGGACGCCGAGGAGTTCGCAGATGACCAGGCACGGGACGGGCAGGGCCATGGCCTCGACGAAGTCGAAGGTCTCGGGGCCCGCGGCGATGGCGTCCAGGTGCTCGTCGACCACTCGGTCGATGTAGGGCTGGAGCTTGTTCTGCACGGCCTTGGGGGTGAAGCGGGCGGTGAGCAGTCGCCGGTAGACGCTGTGGTCGGGCTCGTCCATCATCACGAAGACCGGGTCGAAGGGCGCGCTCTCGCCGGCTTCGTCGACCTCGCCCTCGGGGGTGTCGTGGCGCGGTCGGCGGGCGCTGAGTCGGGGGTCGCTGAAGACCTGGCTGGCTTCCTCGAAGCGGGTGGCCAGCCAACCTGTGGTGCCGTTGGGGAAGCGGACGTTGAGGATGGGCTGGTCCTCGCGCAGCTGGGTGTACTCCGCCGGCGGGTCCAGGGGGCGGTGGGGTGCGCGGGTGACGGGCTGGCGGACGAGGTTGTCGGTCACGTGGTCTCCTGCTGGGTGTGGTCGTTGATGGCTGCGGTGATGCCCGCGTGGGCGGCGGTGGCTTTGCACCAGCCGGTGTAGGCGGCCAGGTGGAGCGCCGCTTCCCGCAGCTGCTCGGGGGTCAACTCGTCGTTGATCAGTCCGCCGCGGGCGATGATCTGGATGAGTTCGGGGCGGCCGACCGTGGCGGCGACGCCGAGGGTGAGCAGTCGGCGGTCGCGTACGGACAGCCCGGGGCGGGACCAGACCTGGGCGAAGAGGTAGCTGGTGGTCTGGTCGGTGAACGGGTCTCCGCTGGGCTCGGCCGGGATCCGGGCGCTGAAGCCGGGGCCGTAGACGGCGTCCATCATCTCCAGGCCGGACCGGTGCAGACTCTCCTGGCTGTCCTCGGCTGCTTCCTCGGGGGCTGCCGCCCCCGGCTCGTCCGGTGAGTCGCCGGCACGGGGCTCCTCTTCCAGTTGCAGGGTCTGGCGCATGCCCGCCCGGGTGGCCTCGATGAGGGGAACGTCGAGCCCCAGGGCGGCGGCGAGGTCGCGGGCGGCGGCGAGGTCCTTGGCCATCAGTGGCTCGACCTGCCGGCCGACGGCCTCGGGGAGCAGTCCTTCGGGGTCCTGGAAACGCAGGAGTTGGAGGAGGGTATGGCCTTCGGGGTCGGAGGTGTCGATGACCTCGGCGAGCCGGTCGGGGTTCACGCCGGCGGCTCGGGCCAGGGCGGACGCCTCGTGGACGGTGCGCCAACTGCCGTACGTGACGACGTTGCGGGCGATCTTGGTGGCCATGCCGGCGCCCAGCGGTCCACAGTGCACGACCTTCTTCGCCCAGCCCTCAAGCACCGGCCGCGCCGCGTCCACGGTCGCTTCGTCGCCGCCGACGATGGCGACCATGCCGTTCTCGGCGGCCCTGTCGCCGGGGGTGACTCCGCAGTCCAGGAAGCCCACGTTCCGCTCGTCGCAGAGGGCGGCCAACTCGTGGACGACCGGCAGCGCCACCGTGGCCTGCAGGACGATCACCAATCCCGGACGGGCAGCCGACAGCAGGCCGTCCTTGCCGCCGATGACCTCGCGGGCCTGGTCGGCGTTGACGACGGCGACCATCACCACGTCGCTGCTCCGCGCCACCTCGGCAGGCGAGCCGAGCGGTGCCGGGACGCCCGCCAGGTGCGACGAGGCGTCCGGGCGGATGTCGTGGACCGCTGGGGTGCGTCCTCGCCGGGCCAGGCTGACGGCGACCCCGCCGCCGATCATTCCCAGGCCGACCACACCGGCCCGAAGCTCGTCCGTCATGCCGCGCTCCCCACTTCGAAAACGGCCGCATCGGCGACCTGCGTCCGGTAACCGCGCAGGGCGCGCACCATGTTGACGCCGACCGCCGCGCAGACCCGGCCCCTCTTCGCGTAGAGAGCGATCAGCCTGCGGTCGGTGAGACCGCCTTCGACGATCCGTACCTCGTCGGCCCCTCGGGTGCGGCCGTAGATCTGGATCTTCAGGTCGTACTGGTCGGACCAGACATAGGGCACCGAGTCGAAGGGCCGCGCATGTTCCGGGCCGGCCAGGATGTTGCGGGCGACGGTCAGGCCCTGCTCGGCGGCGTTCGTGCGGTGCTCGATACGAATCGGCTCATGGGTGCGCGGGTGCAGCCAGGAAGCGACGTCGCCCGCGGCCCACACACCGGAACCGGCGTACAGCGTGGCGTCGCACTCCACACCGTTGCCGACAGGGACGCCGCTGCCGGAAAGCCACTCCACATTGGGCTGAGCGCCGATGCCGACCAGGACGGCGTCGGCGGCGATGGTGCGACCGTCGGCCAACCGCACCCCGCCGGCCCGTCCCCCGTCGGTGAGGACCTGACCGACCAGGGCGCCGGTCTCGATGTGTACGCCGTGCTCGGTGTGGACCGCACGGAGCATGGAACCCAGCTCGTCTCCGAGCACGTCGCCCAAGGGCTGTGCGGTGTCGGTGACGAGGGTGACCTCGCAGCCCAGGCCGCGGGCCACGGCCGCGGCCTCGGCTCCGACGAAGCCACCGCCGACCACCACCAGATGCGGCGTGCCCGCCAGGGCCGCGCGCAGGGCGAGAGCGTCCTCCACAGTGCGCAGGGTGTGCACACCGGCCACGCCCTCTGATCCTGGCAGACGCCGGGCCCGCGTGCCGGTGGCCACCACCAGTGCCTCGTAGTCGGCCTGGCCGCCGTCGGCCGTGGCGATCCGGCGTTCCCTGGTGTCCAGCGCGACGGCCGGCGACCCCAGACGCAGGTCCACCCCGAGTGCTTCGACGGCGTCCGGGCCGCGCAGCCGCAGACGGCCGGTCTCCCACCCGCCGGACAGCAACTGCTTGGACAGCGGCGGCCGGTCGTAGGGGAGATGCACCTCCTCACCGATCCACGTGATCGGTCCGGCGTAGCCCTCGCGGCGCAGTCCCTCCACCACGCTCAGGCCGGCCGCCGAGGCGCCGACGACAGCGACCCGGGAGGGGCCCGGGGTGGTCACTGCTCCACCTTGATCACGGCAGCCGGGCAGAGTGCGGCGGCCTGATGGACGTTCTCCTCCTGCCCGGCCGGCGGGTGGGGGTCGAGCAGGACCACGACGCCGTCGTCGTCCCGCTGGTCGAAGACGTCCGGCGCGGCCAGGACGCACTGGCCGGCGCCGCAACACTTGTCGAAGTCGATGGAGATGTTCATGGGAAGCCACCTCGGTCAAGCCCCTCACCAGGGGCGACACGGTCGAGTAGCCAGGACAGGGTTTCGTTGCCCTAGTCACCTAACTTAGTTCAGTGAGCACTGTACTCGCGCCGCCGGGGAACGCAACCCGCCCCAAGTCGTATGGCTGAAAAGGGAAGTCGCGCGCTCGTGACAGGTACGTTCTCGACTCGGCGCGGGCGAGCGACTACGCGTCGCCCCGCTGCACGCCGGACAGGATGGCCTTGATGTGGCGGGACGCGGCCGTCTCCCCGGGGGCGGCAGGAAAGGCGGGTGACGGGCCCGGCGCCGGGGCGACCAGCGAACCCAGCAGACCGTCGGCCAACTGGAGCGTGAGAGCTTCGGTCGAATCGTCATGGAACATGCTGTGGTGCAGCGAAACGATGCCGTGCAGACCCGCCCACAGCGTCTGTGCCGCCTGCTCGCAGGGCAGGGACAGCACATACCCCGCCTCGCGGCACCCCGAGAACCCGGACCTGAGGCCGGCCGAGACACGGCGGGCCGGGTGTCCGCTGACCCTGGAGACCGCGACCGTCGGCTGCCGCACCTCGAACATCAGCCGGTAGTGCCCGGGGTTGTGCAGCGCGAACCGGCAGTACGCGTGCGCCTGAGCCCGCAACGGCTCTCGGGGGTCTGCGCTGTCGCAGTCATCGGCGGCGCCTGCCATCCTGGCCGCGAGGTCGTCGTACTTGTCCGTCAGCGCCGCCCACACCAGCTCCGCCTTGTCGGCGAAGTGCAGATAGATACTCGGCGCCGCGATCCCCACCTCCGTGGCGACCGCCCGCATCGTGAGCTTCTCCGCGCTGCCCCACTCCGCCAGCAGGTGGTTGACCGCGGCCAGAATCTCCCGGCGGAGCTGCTCACCCTGCCCCCGCCGGCTGCGATCCCTGCTGCCGCGCCTGACCGGCTCTGTCCTCGCCATCGGTGACTACCTCCGAGTCCGAGCCTATGCCGTCGGCCGCGGGCACGTGACAGGCACAGAGCAGCCGCGTAACCCTGCGGGTCAATACACCTAGGTGTCGCATGTCAGTTCCGCGACGGTGCGCTCCAGCCAGGCGCGGTCGGCCTTGCTGGTGGCGTGGGCGAGTTGGAGCATGCCGTGGCGGAAGCGGTCGATCATGTCGCGGGCGCGCAGTGGGCGGCCGTCCTCGTAGAAGTAGCTGCCGGGCTTGTCCATGAAGGCGAGGCGGCGGCGCAGTACGTGGGCCTGGTCGGCGGGGCTGGGCAGTTGGCCGAGGAAGGCGAGCAGGACGAAGAAGGAGTCGCGGTCGGTGATCTCGATTTCGGCGGGATCGCGCAGGCGGCGCAGGAGTTCGGTCCGGCCGGACGCGGTGAGGGTGAGGACCTGACGAGGGGTGGCGCGTTCACCGGGCTCGGTGTGGCGGGTGAGCTGCCCGGCGGCTTCGAGACGCTTGATGGCCGGGTAGAGAGCGCCGTCGCTCACGGGGCGCACGTGGCCGCTGAGCCCGGAGATACGGGCGCGCAGGTCGTACGCGTGCAGGGGTTCCTCGTTGAGGAATCCGAGGATGCAGAGGGTGAGCACCGGGCCTCCGAGGTGCGTACTTCGTGGTCGTCGTAGCTGCCCAGGGTAGCCGCACGACATGTTTTACCTCTAATAGAGATACCTCTGTTAGAGTCAAACCCATGACCACGGCAACCACACAGCACTTCCGCACCCCGGACGGCATACGGCTCGCCTACATCGACCTGGGAGGCCCAGGCCGCCCCGTCCTCGCCCTGCACGGCGCCTACGGGCGTGGCCGTTCCCTGCTCGGGCTCGCCGACCACCTCGGGTCCGGATACCGGCTCATCGCACTCGACCAGCGCGGACACGGCCTCTCCGACCACCCGGACGACTACGGGCGCGAGGGCTACGTCGCGGACGCGGCGGCGCTCGTCGAACACCTCGGACTCGGCCCTGTCGCGATCGTCGGGCACTCACTGGGCGGCATCACCGCCTACCAACTGGCCGCCAGACGGCCGGAACTGGTATCGGCCGTGGTCGTGCTGGACTTTCCTGCGGAGTACCGGGCGCCGATGGGCGACGATCAACTGCGAGCGCTGCCGACGCACTTCCCGAGCATGGGCGCGATGCTGGACGCGCTCGCGTGCGTGGACGAGCCCCGGCACTTCACCGAGAGCGCCGTCGAGGAACCGGAGGGCTGGCGGTTCCTCTGGCAGGCGGATGCCGTCCAGGCCGCCAAAGCCGGTGTCCGGGGCGACTGGTGGGACGACTTCACCGCAGCCGAGCAGCCGCTGATGGTCGTACGAGGCGAACGCAGCGCGGTCGTCCCCCGCGCCCACGCGGAGGAGATGGTCCGCCGTCGGCCCGGCACGGAGGTCGTGACGATCGACGGCCACCATGACTTCTACCTCACGCACCAGACGGAACTGGGCGTCACCGTACGGGAGTTCCTGGACCGCGCCGCACCACACCGCGCCGCACCGGGGGCGGTGTGACGCGGTCCCCCGGGTTCCGAGGATCCGGGTGCCCGCGTCACGGCCCTACGAGCACGGCGGATCATACGGCGTGTCCGGCACATAACGGGCCCACTCCTCGCGGGTGATGACGTCCCCGGTGCTGAGGCACATCACCCTGATCAGGTAGTCGGGATCGGTGTTCCAGACGGTCGCCGAGTCGCCCATCGAGCCCAGCAGCGGGGGGCCTTGACCCGCACCGCTGTAAGAGAGCGGCGAGCTTTCCAGATCATCGCCGTACGAGAAGGCGCCCAGGAGATGCACGGAGGACGGGTTCCCGGCGTCCCAGAGTGCGATGTGGCTCTTGGCCGAACCGGTCGGGGTGTCGAGTTGTGCGCCGATCGCCAGGGCGAGCGTGCTGCCGTCCGGGCTGAACGCGATACCGGTTCCGGAGCTGCCGGTCCTGGCCACCGTCGGTGGTCCGGACAGCCGGTCGTGGCCGACCTTCCAGAAGCGGGTGACACCGGCCGAGTCGGCGACGGCGAGTACCCGCCCGTCGGGGCTGAAAGCCGACTGGGAGAGGGCGGCCCCCGAGGTGAGGCGCTGGGTGGGCAGCGCGACGGGATGGCCGCGGTCCGAGACGTCCCACTGGAGCAGGGTGTCGGCCGTGTTGGCGGTCAGCAGCCGGCCGTCCGGCGAGTACCGGACGTAGAACACGTCGCCGGGCAGGCTCACGAGCTTGCGGGGGTGCGCGGGGTCGCTGACGTCGAAGAGCCTGACGGCCGGGCCATGGGACGCGGCCGGGCGGTAGTCGTTGTTGTCGGCGATGGCGAGGGTCTTGCCGTCCGGGCTGAACTGCGCGTCCTCCAGGCCGTTGGTCAGGTCCTCCCTGATCGTGCCGACCGGTTTCGACTTGGGGCGCCGGGTGTCGATGAGCCCGATCACCTGCTCGTCCCCCGACTTCTCACTGAGGGCGAGGATCCGGCCATCGGGGCTGAACGCCGCGCCTTCCGATCCGATGTCGCCGCTGCCGGGCAGGTTGGCCAGCAGACGGTGGTGCGCGACGCCTCCGGTGAGATCCCGGAGGATGCCGTAATTGGCTCCCTGGACGAGGAAGAGACGCCGCTTGCCGCCGCTGAAGAGGGTGCTGTACTGGAAGCCGCTCGGCTTGACGCCGAAGGTGGCCGCGGCCCCGATCCTCGGCGCGTCCTCCACGTACCAGACCTGGATGCCCTGGGTGCCCGCCTGGAACAGCTGGTGGCCACGGGCGCCGAAGAGCGCCGGGCCCTCCGCCCCGTGCACGTCCGCCGTACCCGCCCGCTCACTGCCGAAGGTCAGATGGGACTGGTCCTTGGCCATCACCCACAGCTGCAGACTGCCCTTGCAGGTGAGCGCCAGAGTTCCACCGTCCGGGCTGAACGCCGTGGTCACCTGGGTGTTGCTCTGGCACGCGGCCGAGTGGATCGAGTCGAAGCGGCTGGCCGATGCCAGGGATACGGGGTGCGCCGGATCCGTTACGTTCCACAGCCGCAGGTCGGTCTTCCGCCCGTCGCCGGGGCCCACCAGCCGTCGCCCGTCCGGAGTGAACGCCAGGCGGTGCAGCGGCATCCTGGCGAGATCGGAGTCCGCCTTCGCACCGGTCAGCGTGGCGAGTGCGGACGAGCGTGCCCGGCCGTCCGGGTGCCAGAGCCGTATCTTTCCGTCGGCGCCCGATGTGGCCAGCAGATGTCCCTGCCCGGACGGCGCGAAGACGACGGAGTCGACCGCACCCGTCTGACCGGTCAGGGTCCGGGAGAGGCGGACCGCGCGGGGATCGGAGACGTCCCAGATCCGCACGGCGCCCGAGGACGAACCGACCGCGAGGAGCCTTCCGTCCGGGCTGAACGCCACCGGGTCGACGCTGCCCGCCGGACGCACCCCGGGCAGTTCGACCGGGCGTAGCCGGGAACGGTCCTGGACGGCCCAGAGCCGTACGGCCCCCTTCGACGAAGTCGCCGCCAGCAGACGGGAGTCGGGCGACAGGGCGAGCGCGCCCGCCCCCGGCAGACCGGCGCCGCCCAGCCGGTGGCCCTGCATGTCGGAGAGCACCACGGAGTTGCCGGTCGACCGGGCCAGGGTGCGTCCGTCGTGGCCGACCGCGAGGTCCGTCACCGGCTGATCGGCGCCGAAGGTCCCCTGGGTCTCCAGTCCGGCGAACAGCGTCGCGGTTCCGGCGCCGGGGTCCAAGTGGTAGGCGGTCATGCTGAGTTGCTTGGCGAGCCCCGACTGTGTTCCGCGCAACTCGTCGGCCTCGGCGGCGACCAGCCGGGCCACCGCGTGGTTGCGCTGGGCGACGGCCTGCCGCTGGAACACCCCGGCCGCCACCCCGCCGGTCGCGGCGAGTACGGCCAGGGCGGTGAGGGCACCGACAGCGGTCCGCCGCAGCCGCCTGGCGCGCCGCTCGCGCCGCGCCGATGCGTCGAGGAACACCAGCAGCGCAGAGTCGGCACCGGGAGCGGAGTCCCCGGCCGGACCGGAGCCCCGGGCCGCACCCGTGCCCGCACCCGCAGCGGGCCCCCCGGCCGGACCCGTGCGCGGACCGGAGCCCGCGCCTGAAACGGAGCCCGCATCCGAGCCCGAGCCCGAGCCCACGCCCGAACCGGAGCCCGCATCCGAGCCCGAGCGCACGCCCGAGCCCGAGCCCGAGCCCACGCCCGAACCGGAGCCCGCACCCGGACCGGAGCCCCCGCCCGACCCCGCGCCCGACCCGAAGCTTGCGCCCGGCCCGACACCCCCGCCCGACCCCGCGCCCGCACCCGCGCCGCCGCCCGGCCCCACCCCCATCGCGCGCCCGGCGGCCTCCCGGGCGCTCGCCAGGCGGGCACCGCGGTAGAGGAGCGAGGGGTCGTTTCCCGCCCGGTGCCAGGCGGCCGCGTCGGCCGCAATCTGCTGGCGGACGCGGAGCCACTCGCGGTCCTCCGCGACCCACTGCCGCAGCAGCGGCCAGCCGCGCAGCAGGGCGTCGTGGCTGATCCGTACGGTGTTCTCGTCCAGCACCAGGAGCCGGGCGTCCGCCAGTTCGCCCAGCGCGCGCTCCGCCGCCGCCGGGTCGGCGAGGCCGTCCAGTACGGCGCCGCGGTCGGCCGGACGTACGGTGTCGACGGAGTCGTCGTCGACCCGGACCAGGCGCGGCAGCATCCGGCGCACCGCCTGCTGCCCCGCCTCGTCCAGTCGCCCGTACACCCGGTCGGCGCTGGTCGCGATCGCCTCGGTGACACCGCCGCTGCGCTGGTACCCGGCGAACGTCAGGCGGGCCCCGCGGCGCCGGCGCCAGGTGGCCCACAGCGTGTGGGACAGCAACGGCAGGATGCCCGCCGGCCCTTCGGGCAGATGGGCGCCGCCGAGTTCGTGCAGCAGGAGGTCGACCAGCCCCTCCTCGAAGGAGAGCCCGGCGGCCGCCGCCGGTGCCTCGACCGCGGCCCGCAGTTCGTCGGAGCGCAGGGGACCGGCGAGCACCTGGTGGTGCTGGAGCGTGTCGGCCAGTTCGGGCAGGGTCTGCGCCTGACCGTAGAAGTCCGCGCGCAGCGCCAGCACGACGAGCGCGCCGCCCGCTGCCGCCCCGCCGAGCGCGCTCAGGAACAGCTCACGGTCCCGCTGCGAGCGGCAGAACGTGAACATCTCCTCCAACTGGTCGACCACCAGGGCCGTTCCGCGCCCGGCCGCCCCCTGCCGTACGGCGTCGGCCGCTGCCACCGATGCCGAAGCGGGGTCCGTACGGAGCGACGCGGCCTCCGTGTGCAGGATCCCGGCGAGCGCGCGCACCGGATCGTCGCCGGGTGACATCACCTCGTACCGCCAGCCCTCGGAGCCGGGCAGCTGCGGGCTGCCGCCCTCCCGGGCCCGGGGCAGCAGACCGGCGTGCAGCAGGGAGGTCTTGCCCGCCCCCGACGGGCCCACGAGCACCAGCGGCCTGGCGTCCGCCAGGGCCCGGGCGGCGGCCCGCAGCACCTCGTCGACCAGGCGCTCCCGCCCGTGGAAGTAGGCGGCGTCGGCCTCGGTGAAGGATTCCAGACCGAGGTACGGGCTGCGGCCCGGGGACTGAGGCGGCTCCTGCCGGGCCGGATCCCGGCCATCCGCTGCTCCGTCCGCTGCTCCCTCCGCCGCTCCGTCCGGCGCTCCGTTCTGCGGGCCGGGCTCGTCGGCGGCCGGGGCGGGGGCGGCCCGGTTGGGGGCGATGACCAGGGCGCCTGAGCGGTCCCCCGCCTGCCGCCGGGGGCGCGGGCCGCCACGGGAGTTGAGGGCGCGGAACAGATACTCGTACACCGCGTCGAGCGTCAGCAGCGGCGGGCCGAGCGGGTCGCCCTCGTCGAGCAGCCGGATCAGCTCACCGGTGAACGCCGGGTACTCGGCGTCCTGCGGGGCGAGCGCGAGCTGTTCGGCCGAGCTGAGGACGTACATACCGTGCGCGGGCGGCAGCGCCACGGACGACTGAGTACGGCTGCCGAGGTCGGCCCGGCCGGAGAAGCAGCAGTCGAGCACGACAACGACGGACGAGGCGCGGCACGAGGTGAGCGCCTCGCGGACCGCGGACACCGGGAGGGCCTGGTGGGCGGCGAGCCCCGGGGTGAGGGCGTCGGTGGACCGGGCAGCGAGGTACAGCTCGTCGCCCGGACCGATGAGCCCGTGCCCGACGTAGTGGATGAGCAGGGTCGTCTCGGCCAGTTGGGCCTCGTGGGTGATGGCCTGGGCCATGCTCTGCGCGTCCGGCAGGTCGATGGCCGTACGGAGCCGGTCGGGCGGCACCCCGCAGACGTCGAGCAGCCGGGTACGCAGCGCCTCGACGGCTCTCGGTACGGAGGGGACCGAGGTGAGCGTCGGCCCGTCGTGGGTGCCCGTACCGATGAGCAGCACCCGGACTCCGGCGCCGGACAGCCCGGTCACGGCCGGACACCGGCGCCGTCGGGATCTTCCGGGGTGTCGCCGGGAGGGGCCGGCGGGGCGTCCAGCGCGCGCGCCGCGTCCTGTACGAGGGACCTGAGCTCCTGGTCGCCGAGCAGCCGCACCCGCTGGGCGGACAGCTCGACGGACGCGCCGTCGGGGCGGGTGACCTTGACGGTGACGTCGCTGCGGTGGCCGCGCAGCCATGACACGAGCGCGGTGACCACTCCGGTCGCCGCACCGCCCTGGCCCAGCGCCACCGCGAGCGCGTCGAGAACGGGCCCGAGCGTCCCCGGGACCGGTGGCCGCTCCTGCGGGGTCACCCGCCCGCGCAGCTCGTCGACGCCGAGCAGCCACTCCAGGATCGCCCTCAGGTCGCCGCGCCCTTCCCCGTCAGCCGTCACCCGCAGATCCATGCCAGCCCCCTCGCGATGGTCGACCACGCGTGTCAACCCTAGCGAGGCAACTCACCATGCACACAGCAGTTTTGAGGGGTATTCGAGCCAAGAACGCCCGAGGGCGGTACCCCTCCGGGAAGGGGTACCGCCCTCGGTCCGTACTGCTTGCCGTACGTGCCGTACTACCGGCCGTACTGCTTGCCGTGCCGGCGCCCTGATGGTTGCCGTACGGCGTCTGGAGCAGCCGATCCTCGCTGGAAGCGGAGGATCAGAAGTCCATGTCACCGCCCGGCATGCCGCCCGGGGCGCCCGCGGGGGCGGCCTTCTCCGGCTTGTCGGCGATGACGGCCTCGGTGGTGAGGAACAGCGCGGCGATCGACGCGGCGTTCTGCAGCGCGGAGCGCGTGACCTTCGCCGGGTCGATGATGCCCTCGGCGATCATGTCCACGTACTCGCCGCTCGCGGCGTTCAGGCCGTGGCCGACCGTCAGGTTGCGGACCTTCTCGACGACGACTCCGCCTTCGAGACCACCGTTGACGGCGATCTGCTTCAGCGGGGCCTCCAGGGCGAGCTTCACGGCGTTGGCGCCGGTCGACTCGTCGCCTTCGAGCTCCAGCTTCTCGAACACCGCGGAGGCCTGGAGCAGGGCCACGCCACCACCGGCGACGATGCCCTCCTCGACGGCCGCCTTCGCGTTGCGAACGGCGTCCTCGATGCGGTGCTTGCGCTCCTTGAGCTCGACCTCGGTCGCGGCACCGGCCTTGATGACGGCCACGCCGCCGGCCAGCTTCGCGAGGCGCTCCTGGAGCTTCTCGCGGTCGTAGTCCGAGTCGGAGTTCTCGATCTCGGCGCGGATCTGGTTGACGCGGCCCTGGACCTGGTCGCTGTCACCGGCACCGTCGACGATCGTGGTCTCGTCCTTGGTGATGACGACCTTGCGGGCGCGGCCGAGCAGGTCGAGACCGGCGCTCTCCAGCTTGAGGCCGACCTCCTCGGAGATGACCGTGCCGCCGGTGAGGATGGCGATGTCACCGAGCATGGCCTTGCGGCGGTCGCCGAAGCCCGGGGCCTTGACGGCGACGGACTTGAAGGTGCCGCGGATCTTGTTGACGACCAGGGTCGACAGCGCCTCGCCCTCGACGTCCTCCGCGATGATCAGCAGCGCCTTGCCGGACTGCATGACCTTCTCCAGCAGCGGAAGGAGGTCCTTCACGTTGCCGATCTTGGAGTTGACGATCAGGATGTACGGGTCGTCGAGCGACGCCTCCATACGCTCCATGTCGGTGGCGAAGTACGCCGAGATGTAGCCCTTGTCGAAGCGCATGCCCTCGGTGAGCTCAAGCTCAAGACCGAAGGTCTGCGACTCCTCGACGGTGATGACGCCTTCCTTGCCGACCTTGTCCATCGCCTCGGCGATGAGCTCGCCGATCTGGGTGTCAGCGGCGGAGATGGAGGCCGTCGAAGCGATCTGCTCCTTGGTCTCCACGTCCTTGGCCTGCTCCAGGAGGGCGGCGGAGACGGCCTCGACGGCCTTCTCGATGCCACGCTTCAGCGCCATCGGGTTGGCACCCGCGGCGACGTTGCGGAGGCCCTCGCGGACCAGCGCCTGCGCCAGGACGGTCGCGGTGGTCGTACCGTCACCGGCGACGTCGTCCGTCTTCTTGGCGACCTCCTTGACCAGCTCGGCACCGATCTTCTCGTACGGGTCCTCGAGCTCGATCTCCTTGGCGATGGACACACCATCGTTGGTGATCGTGGGGGCGCCCCACTTCTTCTCAAGGACGACGTTGCGGCCCTTGGGGCCGAGGGTGACCTTGACGGCGTCGGCGAGCTGGTTCATCCCGCGCTCGAGACCGCGCCGTGCCTCCTCGTCGAACGCGATGATCTTGGCCATGTGAAGTGGTCCTCCCGGACAGGGGGTGGAAAGCGTCAGACCTGGCGGTGCCCGCGACGGACGGCCTGCTTGCCCGGTGGTTCCTTGCCCCACCCGGCCCGCGGGCCTCACCAACCCGGTCCTTCTGTCACTCTCACTGGGAGAGTGCTAACGCCAATGATTAGCACTCGACCCCCTTGAGTGCAAGCGCCTTCGGAGAAGGCCCCGGTGGGGGTGGGGGTTGGGTGACGGGAGGGAGCAAGCGCAAGGGAAGGATGCGGTCCGGACGCACGAGAGGCCCGTGCCCCTCTGTGGGGTACGGGCCTCTCATGCGTGAGTGCTTCGGTGGCCGATCGCGCCGAGATCAGACGGCGAGTTTGACCATGTCCGCCTGCGGACCCTTCTGGCCCTGCGAGATCTCGAACTCGACTCGCTGACCTTCTTCAAGGGTGCGGTAGCCGTCCATCTGAATCGCGCTGTAGTGGACGAAAACATCCGCACCACCGTCGACCGCGATGAAGCCGTACCCCTTCTCCGCGTTGAACCACTTGACGGTGCCCTGAGCCATGACTAACTCCCCTATTACTGGCCCTTGCACAGAGCCCGCACTTCGCGGGATCCGGGTCAGACCTTGCGCCGGAACGCGTCGACCGCGGCTGAATGTATCTGCCCAACTGCCCTCTGCAACAGGTCAATCGGACGAGAATTCTGAGCGCGGCCGAGGGCGCCATTCGGCGGATTTCCGGGGATCCCCGGGCAAGTCGGGCCGGGCAAAGGGCACTTACGCCGCAAAGAGAGGGAGCACATTGCCCGCACATTGACGCGTGCTCGGCTGCCCGCGATGCGGGCGATCAAGGGGGCTGCCCCAACTCTACCGTGTTCAATCATGCTGAATTGCCCCCTCCGCTTCGTACGCGGAGAGGGCAACGGGTCCAGCGGAGATGCCGGGCGGGGGCGGCAGCGGGCTCGCTCAGCCGCCGGCGACGGCCGGGATGATGGAGATGCCCGCGCCGTCCGGCGTCGCCGTCTCCAGGCCCTGCTCGAAGCGGACGTCGTCGTCGTTCACGTACACGTTCACGAAGCGGCGCAGCTTGCCCTGGTCGTCCAGGACTCGGGCCGCGATGCCCGTGTGGTTCTTCTCCAGGTCGGCGATGACCTCGGAGAGGGTGCCGCCGTCGGCCGCGACCTCGGCCTGGCCGCCGGTGTAGGTGCGGAGGATGGTGGGGATACGGACCTTGACGCTCATGCGGATTGCCTTCCGGGGATGGGCAGCGGTGTCGGACGGTGGACGGCGGTGTCAGGCGGTCGACAGCGGGTGTCAGGCGCCCGTGGCCAGTCCGGCCTCGCGGAACGCGTCCAGGGTCGGACGGATCGTCGCGGTCGGGCCGGACGTCGGGGCGACCGCGTCCAGGGTCTTCAGGCCGTCACCCGTGTTCAGGACGACGGTGGTGAGGGACGGGTCGAGCAGACCGGCCTCGATGAGCTTCTTCGTCACGCCGACGGTCACCCCGCCCGCGGTCTCCGCGAAGATGCCCTCGGTCCGGGCCAGCAGCTTGATCGCGTCGACGATCTGCTCGTCGTTGACGTCCTCGACCGCGCCACCGGTGCGCCGCGCGATGTCCAGGACGTACGGGCCGTCCGCCGGGTTGCCGATCGCCAGCGACTTGGCGATCGTGTCCGGCTTCTGCGGCCGTACGACGTCGTGCCCGGCCTTGAACGCGGTGGAGACCGGCGAGCAGCCCTCGGCCTGCGCACCGAAGATCTTGTACGGCTTGTCCTCGACCAGGCCGAGCTTGATCAGCTCCTGGAGGCCCTTGTCGATCTTCGTGAGCTGGGAGCCCGAGGCGATCGGGATGACGATCTGGTCGGGCAGCCGCCAGCCGAGCTGCTCGCAGATCTCGTACGCCAGGGTCTTGGAACCCTCGCCGTAGTACGGGCGGAGGTTGACGTTGACGAAGCCCCAGCCCTCCCCGATCGGGTCGCCGATCAGTTCGGAGCAGAAGCGGTTGACGTCGTCGTAGTTGCCTTCGATGCCGACCAGTTCACCGCCGTAGACCGCGGCCATCACGACCTTGCCCTGCTCCAGGTCGTGCGGGATGAAGACACAGGAGCGGAAGCCGGCGCGGGCGGCGGCGGCGCCGACGGCGCCTGCCAGGTTGCCCGTGGACGAGCAGGAGAGCGTGGTGAAGCCGAAGGCGCGGGCGGCCTCGACGGCGATGGCGACGACACGGTCCTTGAAGGAGTGCGTCGGGTTGCCGGAGTCGTCCTTGATGTGCAGACCGCCGGTGACGCCCAGCTCACGGGCGAGGTTGTCGGCCTTGACGAGCTTGGTGAAGCCCGGGTTCAGATTGGGCTGGTCGGCCACGCCCGCGGGGACGGGCAGCAGCGGGGCGTAGCGCCAGATGCTGTTCGGGCCGGCCTCGATGCGCTTCCTCAGCTCGTCGGGGGAGCCGCTCGGCAGGTCGTACGCCACTTCGAGCGGCCCGAAACAGGACGCACAGGCGAAGAGGGGGCCGAGGGGGAAACGCTCACCGCACTCGCGGCACGAGAGCGCCGCGGCGGGGCCGAGATCGACGGTCCCGGTGGAGTCTTCGGTGCTGGTAACGGTCTGCACAGCCATGGTGGCGAGGTCCTCTCCTCATCTTCCTCACGACGTACTTCGCCGCGAGACGGAATTGGCACCTTCCCCACCATGACCTCGCGGTCGGCGGAAGGTTGCCGGGACTTCTACGGGCCGTTCCCTCAGTCCCTCTGGATGAGCGCTTATGACGCGGGCGTCGGGGCCCGGCGTGTTTGTCCGCGGGTGCTGACCCCGGCATGCCGTGGCCATTCGCGTTGTTCAAGACTGTAACCGAAGGCAGGGACGGTTGAGACAGCCGTCCGAACCGCGAGATGGCTCACAGTCAAGGAGACGCGCCGTGCTGGAAGAGGTGGACCGCTGGCTGACCAGGCGTTCCTGGTCGGTGGCCGACCGTCCGCTGGACCGGCTGACCGCCGCGAAGCGCTCCACGAAGGTGAGTGTCGTCCTGCCCGCGCTCAACGAGGAGGCGACGGTCGGGGCGATCGTCGCGACCATCCGCCGGGAGCTGATGGACACCCGGCCGGTGCCGCTCGTGGACGAGCTGGTGGTCATCGACTCCGGCTCCACCGACCGTACGGCCGAGACCGCAGCCGCGGCCGGGGCGCGCGTGGTGCACCGGGACGAGATCCTGCCGCGGCTCCCTGCCGTGCCCGGCAAGGGCGAAGTGCTGTGGCGCTCGCTCCTGGTGACCGGCGGCGACATCGTCTGCTTCGTCGACGCGGATCTGCGGGAGTTCTCCGCGGACTTCGTCTCGGGGATCGTCGGGCCGCTGCTGACCGAACCCGATGTGCAGTTCGTCAAGGCCATGTACGACCGGCCGCTCGGCGAGGCCGCGGGACAGGGCGGCCGGGTGACCGAGCTGGTGGCGCGCCCGCTGCTCAATCTGCACTGGCCGCAGCTGGCCGGTTTCGTCCAGCCGCTGGGCGGCGAGTACGCGGTGCGGCGCTCGCTGCTCGAACAGCTGCCGTTCCCGGTCGGTTACGGGGTGGAGCTGGGCCTCCTGGTCGACGCGCTCCACACGGTGGGGCTCGACGCACTGGCCCAGGTCGACGTGGGCTCGCGCAAACACCGCCACCAGGACGGGCTCGCGCTGGGGCGGATGGCGGCGGCGATCTACCGCACGGCGCAGCTGCGGCTGTCACGGGGCCAGCTGGTGCGTCCGGCGCTGACGCAGTTCGAACGGAGCGCGGAGGGCTTCGTACCGCGGACCTACCCGGTGGACACCGAGGAGCGGCCCCCGATGCGGGACGTCGGGGAGTACGCGGCGCGCCGGGCGGCCTGACCGGGCGATGCGGTCGGGCGGCCCGGACCGGGTGATCCGGTCTGGGCGGCCTGCCCGGATCACCCGCTCCGGGCAGCCCTCTCCTCCTCCGGCAGCTGTCCATGGAAAGGATTTGGCCAAAGCCGGCACGAGAATCCGCACCCCTTTTCAAGCCGCGATATCCGTGCAATCACCGCATTCGAAGCGGTGATGAGCGCCGCGTATCCCTGACCGCACAACGGATTCCGTTGCAATGACGCGTTAACGAACCCTTGACGGGAATCGGCGTCGCGAGTTGTATTTCGGTCACCGGAGCGGCGTGAACGCCCCTCTTGGTCCGCTCATGGTCCGCCGTGCATGTGCGGTACTCATCGGTGGCTCGCGCCGGGGAGTGCCTCCCCCTCATGCCACCGGCCCTCCCCCTGCCGCCAGTACCGATGGGACGACGGATGACCTCTACGCCCGACACGACCGTTGCCGCAGCCCCCGGGAAACCGGCGGCGGACACCCGTGCCGTGACGGCGGGGGAGGCTCCCACGCTCACCCGGTCCATCGGTGTGGTGGGCGGCACGCTGCTGACGCTCTCCTGTCTGACCCCGGCATCGTCGCTCTTCGTGATCGTGCCGGACTCGTTCGCCACCCTGGGCACCGGGACGGCCCTCACCATCGCCATCGCGGGCCTGCTCTGTATCGGGGTCGCGTTCACCTACTCGGAGCTGGGCACGCTCATACCGAGCTCGGGTGGCGAGTACGCCATGGTGGGCACCCTGATGGGCCGCCTCGCCGGCTGGCTGGTCTTCGTGCTCTCACTGATCGTCGTCATGATCGTGCCGCCGATCATCGCGCTGGGCACCGCCGACTATCTGGCGCCGCTCGCGCATCTGGACCCGCAGTACACGGCGGCCGGTGTGATGCTGCTCGCCACCGCGATGGGCCTGCTGGACCTCCGTGCCAACGCCTGGATCACCGGGATCTTCCTGGTACTCGAAGTGGTGGCCTGCGCGGTCGTCGCCTTCCTCGGCTTCAGCCACACCAGCCGCTCCGCATCGGTGCTCGTCCACCCGGTGATGGACGCAGGACACGGCCACAGCTCGCCCGTCACCGCCGGGCTGATCGTCACCGGGCTCGCCACCGCGCTCTTCATCCTCCAGGGCTTCTCGACCGCCGTGTATCTGGCCGAGGAGATGGACAACCCGCGCCGCAACGTCTCCCGCACCGTGCTCTGGACGCTCGCCATCGGCGCCGCCGTCGTACTGATCCCGGTCGTCGCGATCACGCTCGGTGCCCCGGACCTCGGGACCCTCGCCACCGGTGATGTGGCGGGCATGGTGCAGAGGTGGAGCAACTCCGGCGTCGGCACGTTCGTCAGCCTCTGCATCGCCCTGGCGATCATCAACGCGGCGATCGTGATGGTGATCCAGAACTCCCGCGTCGTCTACTCGTCGGCACGCGACGCCGCCTGGCCGGCCGCCGCCAACCGCGTCCTGTCGCACATCGGGAAGCGGTACGGCTCCCCCTGGGCGGCGACGCTGGCCGTGGGCGTGCCGGGGGCGGTGCTGTGCTTCGTCAATCTGGACACGCTGAGCGATGTCACGGGTGTCGCGGTGGCCGCGATGTACGTCTTCGTCGCCCTGGGCGCCCTGGTGTCGCGGCGCGGTGACCACAAGCACCGGCTGGCCTGGCGCATGCCGCTGTGGCCCGCCGTCCCGGCCCTGCTGGTCGTCGTCCTGGCCTGGGTGCTCTGCCAGCAGAGCGCCCAGAGCCTGGTGATCACCGGGGCCGTCGTGGTGGCCGCCGCCGCGTACTGGGCGCTCTACCTCCGGCCCCGGCAGGCCACCCACTGGGTGATCTCCGTCCCGGAGGACGAGCGCGCCCCCGCCGCCGACGGAGCCGCGGCGCCGCACTGACGGACCGCCCCGCGCGGCCGCCCGGCCCGCGCCGCCCCGGGGCCCCCGGGTTCTCACGCCGAGCACGCCGAGCGCCCCACCCCAGCGCCCACGCCGAGCGCCCCACGTTTGAGCGTTCGCGGCACGGGCTAGGTTCGCGTCATGGCCTCTCCCCGCGCCCGCGTCCTCGTCGCCTCCAACCGGGGCCCCGTCTCGTACACCCTCCGCGACGACGGTGAACTCACGTCCAAGCGCGGCGGGGGCGGTCTCGTCTCCGGGCTCTCCGCCGTCGAGGGGGACGCCGACTCGCTCTGGGTCTGCGCGGCCCTCGGCGAGGGCGACCGGGCCGCCGTGCGGCGCGGGATCGCCGAGGACGGGGTGCGGATGCTGGACATCGACCCCGAGGTGCACGCCGACGCGTACAACGGCATCGCCAACTCCGTGCTCTGGTTCGTCCACCACATGCTCTACCAGACCCCGCTGGAGCCGGTCTTCGACGCGGAGTTCCGGCGCCGGTGGGACGCGTTCCGTACGTACAACCGGGCCTTCGCCGACGCGCTGGCCGCCGAGGCCGCCGAAGGCGCCGCCGTGCTGGTGCAGGACTACCACCTCTGCCTGGTGCCGGGGATGCTCCGCGAGCTCCGCCCCGACCTGCGGATCGCGCACTTCTCGCACACCCCGTGGGCGCCCCCCGAGTACTTCCGGCTGCTCCCCGACGACATCGGCGCGGAGGTGCTGCGCGGCATCCTCGGCGCCGACCGGGCCGGATTCCTGACCCGGCGCTGG
Organism: Streptomyces sp. NPDC054757; assembly: GCF_053612185.1. NCBI lineage: Bacteria > Bacillati > Actinomycetota > Actinomycetes > Kitasatosporales > Streptomycetaceae > Streptomyces > Streptomyces sp. NPDC054757. The sequence goes on along the minus strand of NZ_JBSHBW010000004.1, from coordinate 204,749 downwards.
GCCGACGCCTTCACCGCCTGCTGTACGGAGGTGGTCGGCGGCACCGGGGACTCCACCGTGATCTCGGTGCACGGTCTCGGCGCCGACGCGGACTTCCTGCGGAAGCGGTCGCACCAGCCCGATGTGGACGAGCGGATGGCCGAGCTGCGCGAACGGATCGGCGGCTCCACGGGCGAGGGCCCGGAGACCCGCCGGAAGACGATCGTCCGGGTGGACCGCACCGAGCTGTCCAAGAACATCGTGCGCGGGCTGCTCGCCTACCGGGAGCTGCTCGACACCCGCCCCGAATGGCGCGGCCGGGTGGTGCACATGGCGTTCGCCTACCCCTCACGGCAGGACCTCGCGGTCTACCGCGCCTACATGGACGAGGTACGGCGGGTCGCCGACGAGATCAACTCCCGTTACGGGACGGCGGACTGGACGCCGGTCGCGCTCTACCTCAAGGACGACTTCGCCCGCTCGCTCGGCGCCTACCGGCTCGCGGACGTCGCCCTGGTCAACCCGATCCGCGACGGTATGAACCTGGTCGCCAAGGAGGTCCCGGTGGTCTCCGACCAGGGGTGCGCGCTGGTGCTCTCGCGGGAGGCCGGGGCGTACGAGGAGCTGGGGCGCGACGCGATCACCGTGAACCCGTACGACGTGAGCGCCACCGCGGCCGCCCTGCACGAGGCGCTCACCCTGCCGGACGCCGAGCGCGCCGAGCGCAGCGAGCGGCTGGCCGCCGCGGCGACCGCGCTGCCCCCGCAGCGGTGGTTCCTGGACCAGCTGAACGCACTGGGCCCGGCCGCCGGATAGCACTCACGGCGTGACGGCGCCGGCGAGCGCCGTCACCCGGTGACCGGCTCCGCTCTCGCCGTGACCCCGTGGCGGGTCGGCGAGCGTCGTTACGGCGTGACCGGGTCTGCGAGCGCCGTTACGGCGTGACCGCGTCGGCGAGCGCCGCGAGCAGGGCGACCACCGCGCCCGGCCCCGGCACCACCAGGTCGGCCCGCGCGGCCAGTTCGGGCACCTCGTCGCCGCCGCTGCACACCAGCAGCCCCGGCACACCCTGTCCGCGGAGCACGTCGACGGCGTCGTAGGCGGGCAGGTCCCCGAGGTCGTCCCCGGCGTAGAGGACGGCACCGGCGCCCGACTCCCGTACGTACGCCGTCAGCGCCGCGCCCTTGTCGACGCCGGGCGGGCGCAGCTCCAGGACCATCCGGCCCGGCTCCACGATGAGGCCGTGCCGTGCGGCGAGCGCGGCCAGCGGGGCGCGCAGGGCCTCGAAGGCGGCTTCGGGTTCGGCGGCGCGGCGGGTGTGCACGGCCACCGACCGCCCCTTGTCCTCCACCCAGCTGCCGCGCCCGGCGCTCTCCGCCTCCAGCAGCGCGGGGAGTTCGGCGCGGACGGCGGCGACGCCGGGGTGCGGGGCCGGGGCGTCGACCGTGCCGGTGGCCGCGTCCCAGCGCTCCGCGCCGTAGTGGCCGAGTACGACCAGGTGCTCAAGGCCCGCGACGCCGGCGAGCCCCCCGTACTCCACGGCCACCTCGGCCGGGCGCCCGGTGACGACCGCGACGGACGCGATCCGCGGCGCGAGCGCGACGAGCGCGGGGACGGCGCCCGGGTGGGCGCGGGCCTGCTCCGGGTCGGGGACGATATCGGCGAGCGTGCCGTCGAAGTCGAGTGCCACCACGGCTTTCCGGGGCACGGCCAGGAAGGCGGCGAGGCCGTCACGGCCTGCGGCGGTGGCGGGGGTCGGCAGGGTGTTCGGTGAGCTGCCCATGGGGCGACCCTAGCGGGGTGACGGGCCGGGGGCTTCGTACGGGCCGGGCCGACCGGGACAACACAGGCCGGGCGGGTCAGACCGGGTGGCACAGACCGGGGCGGGTCAGGCCCGGGCGCCCCAGGGCTCAGCGCCGCTCGCGGCGGGCCGCCCGGACCCGCCGCAGCCGGTTGACCGTCACCGGGTCGTGGGCCAGGGCCGCCTGGTCGTCCAGCAGGGCGTTGAGGAGCTGGTAGTAGCGGACCGGTGAGATGCCGAGCTGCTCCCTGATGGCCCGCTCCTTGGCGCCGGCGCCCGGCCAGGAGCGGCGCTCCAGCGCGAGTACGGCGCGGTCGCGCTCGGGGAGCGCGGGGCCGTGCGCGTCGTCGCCAGTCATACGAACCAACGTACTGGGGAGCCCGGCGGCCGGGCCACCCGTACCCGGCGGCACCGCGACCGGACCGCGCTCCCGGGCCGCCGCCGCTGCTCCGCCCCGGCTGCTACTCCGCGTTCTGCGCTGCCGCCGCCTCGCTCTGGATCTGGTTGAGGACACTCGCCGGGTTGCCGCCCGGCTGGAGGGCCTTGCCGATCTCCTTCTTCATGTCGTCACTCACCACCGACCAGGACGTCTTGCCGACCGGCGGCAGCTGCGAGTTGGGCAGCTCGTCCAGGAAGGTCTTGAGGGACTTGTGGCGCGGGTCCTCCGCCAGCGTGCCGGAGGCCGATGTGGTGGTGGGCAGCAGGTTGTACTGGCGGGTGAGGTCGAGGACGTTCTTGTCGCTGAAGACGTCGTCCAGGAAAGCACCGATCTGGGTGCGGTGGCCGTTCTGCTTGAAGCCCATGATCCAGTCGGCCACGCCCATGGTCGCCTTGGTGGGTCCGCTGACCCCCGGCATCGGGACCATACCGACCTTGATGCCCTTCTTGACGGCCTGCTGCACCAGCTGCGGATGGCCGTTGAGCATGCCCACCTGGCCCTTGGTGAAGGCCGCGTACGCCTGCCTGCGGTCGAAGTCGGCGGGCGGTACGGGCCCGGTGAGGCCGGCGCCGACCAGCTCGTTCTTCAGCCAGTTGAAGGTCTTGACGTTCTGCACCGAGTCGATCGTGTACGTACCGACGCCGTCGGTGAGCCCGCCGTCGCCGCTCAACAGCCACTGGGTGGCCTCGACCTGCGCCTCCTCGGTGCCCAGCGGAAGGGCGTACGGGTACTTCACGCCCCGCGCCTTGAGCGCCTGCGCGTCGGACTTGAGGTCGTCCCAGGTCTTCGGCGCCTTGAGGCCCGCGTCCGAGAACATCTTCTCGTTGTAGAAGAGCAGCCGGGTGGAGGCGACGAACGGCATCCCGTACTGCACCCGGTCCTGCTCGCCCGCGTCCGAGAGCGAGGTCAGGAAGTTGGACTGGACGCCTATGGAGAGCAGGTCGTCCGCGCTGTACAGCTTTCCCTGGTCCGCGTAGTCGGCGTACGAGCCCATCTGCGCGATGTCGGGCGCGTGGCCCGACTTGACCATCGCGGCGACCTTCGCGTCGATGACCTTCCAAGAGTAGACGGAGACGTCGACCTTGATGTGCGGGTTCTTCGCCTCGAAGGCGGCGGCGAGTCTGTCCCAGTACTGCTGGTTGCTGGGGCCGTCGTCCGGGTCGTAGTTGGCGGCGACGACCTTCAGGGTGACGTCACCCGATCCGCCGTCCGATCCGCAGCCGGAGAGCACCGCTGTCATTCCGAGCGCGGCAACCGCCGCTGTAAGCCCCAAGAAGCGCCGCTGCACGACCCTTTTCCCACCCTCTGTCTGGTCAGGCTCCAGCCGGTCCCCCGTGCCGTACCGCCGCACGTGGCTGTGATTTTCCCCGAGGGCCATGTGCGGGTCCACAGCCCTCCGGTCTCGCTTCGGCAACACGGATCACAGGGGCATCACGTGTATGGGACGGTGGCCCGCCCGTTCCACAGGGGTGCCGCACCCCGTTCTCCGCCCGGGTCTCCGTCCGGGTGTCCGTCCCGATCTCCGCCCGGATCTTTGCCCGGACTTTGTATGGATGCGCAACAATCCCAGAGAGTGGACTAGACCTTTTTCGGTTATCCGAGCCACACTGTCCGGGTGACTGCATTCTCCCGGGGAACCACCCCCGGTCTCCCGGCCGAAGACCATGTCATCGCCCTCGACGTGGGCGGCACCGGTATGAAGGCCGCCCTGGTCGGGGCGGACGGCACCCTGCTCCACGAGGCGCGCCGCGCCACCGGCCGGGAGCGCGGCCCCGAGGCCGTCGTCGAGACGATCCTCGACTTCGCCGCCGAGCTGCGCGCGTACGGCGAGGAGCACTTCGGCCGGACCGCGTCGGCCGCCGGTGTGGCGGTCCCCGGCATCATCGACGCGGAGAACGGCGTCGCCGTCTACGCCTCCAACCTCGGCTGGCGCGACGTCCCGATGCGGAAGCTGCTCAGCGCCCGGCTGCACGGCATCCCGGTGGCGCTCGGCCACGACGTCCGCACCGGCGGGCTCGCCGAGGGCCGGATCGGGGCGGGCAAGGGCGCCGACCGCTTCCTCTTCATGCCGCTCGGCACCGGCATCGCGGGCGCCATCGGCATCGCGGGCTCCATCGAGGCGGGCGCCCACGGGTACGCGGGGGAGATCGGCCACATCGTCGTACGGCCCGGCGGCGTCGACTGCGGCTGCGGGCAGCGCGGCTGCCTGGAGCGGTACGCCTCCGCCTCTGCGGTGTCGCTGGCCTGGGCCGAGGCGTCCGGCGATCCGGAGGCCGACGCGGCCGACTGTGCCAAGGCCGTCGAGTCGGGCGACCCGAGAGCCGTCGCCGTCTGGCGGACCGCGGTGGACGCGCTCGCGGACGGCCTGGTCACCGCGCTCACCCTGCTCGACCCCCGCACGCTGATCATCGGTGGCGGGCTCGCCGAGGCCGGGGAAACCTTGTTCGTACCACTCAGGGCGGCGGTGGAGGAACGCGTGACGTTCCAGAAGCTGCCCCACATCGTCCCGGCGGCCCTCGGGGACACCGCTGGATGCCTGGGCGCAGGGCTGCTCGCCTGGGATCTTCTCTCCACGGAGGTATCCGCCTGATGGCCGGAAGCGAAGCAAGCACAGTCCTCTCCGGAGCCCGGGTGGTGCTGCCGACCGGGACCGTCGATGGCGGCCGGGTCATCGTGGAGGGCTCGCGCATCGCCGGGAGCGCTCCCGAGGACGCGGCGGTCGTCGATCTTGCCGGGCACTGGGTGGTCCCCGGCTTCGTCGACATGCACGTACACGGCGGCGGCGGGGCCTCCTTCACCTCCGGCACCCCCGAGGAGGTGCTCAAGGGCATCGACACCCACCGGCTCCACGGCACGACGACGATGGTCGCCTCGACCGTCACCGGCGAGATGGACTTCCTCGCCGAGCGGGCCGCGGTCCTCTCCGAACTGGTCGAGCAGGGCGATCTGGCCGGAATCCACTTCGAGGGCCCGTTCATCTCCCCCTGCCGCAAGGGTGCGCACAGCCCCTCGCTGCTGCGCGACCCCGACCCGGCCGACGTCCGCAAGCTGATGGACGCGGCGCGCGGCACGGCCAAGATGTTCACGCTGGCCACCGAGATGAAGGGCGGCATCGACTCCGTACGCCTCCTCGTGGAGAACGGCGTCATCGCGGCCGTCGGCCACACCGATGCCACGTACGAGCAGACCGTCGAGGCCATCGAGGCGGGTGCGAGCGTCGCCACCCACCTCTTCAACGCGATGCCGCCGTTCGGCCACCGCGACCCCGGACCCATCGCCGCTCTCCTGGAGGACGAGCGGGTCACCGTCGAGCTGATCAACGACGGTACGCATCTGCACCCGGCCGCCCTGGAGCTGGCGTACCGCTCGGCGGGCCCCGGGCGGGTCGCCTTCATCACGGACGCGATGGACGCCGCCGGTTTCGGCGACGGCGTCTATCTGCTCGGCCCGCTGGAGGTCGAGGTCAGGGACGGCGTCGCCCGGCTGGCCGAAGGCGGCTCGATCGCGGGCTCCACGCTCACCCTGGACACGGCCTTCCGGCGCGCGGTGACCATCGACAAGCTGCCGGTCGACGACGTCGTACGGTCCCTGTCGGCCAACCCGGCGCGGCTGCTCGGCCTGTACGACAGGATCGGCTCGCTGGAGCCCGGCAAGGACGCGGACCTGGTCGTCCTGGACGCGGACTTCGCCCTGGCCGGCGTGATGCGCAAGGGCGCCTGGGTGATCGAACCGAAGCAGCCATGATCGGAATTGATTAAAACCTACTGTGATTGATCACAATCAAGCAGAAATGACAGAAAGTGGCAGGCTCAGGGCTGGGCCTGCCGCTCTCTGTTTGGCATGATCAATCAAGTGCTGCTGACCGTCACCCTGAACACCGCCCTGGACATCACCTACCACGTCCCTGCGCTGATCCCGCACGCCAGTCACCGAGTCGAATCGGTCACCGAGCGCGCGGGCGGCAAGGGGCTCAACGTGGCCCGGGTGCTCGCGGCACTCGGCCATGAGACCGTCGTCACCGGCTTCGCCGGCGGGACGACCGGCGGGGTGCTCCGCGAACTGCTCGCCGGGCTGCCGCCCACCGACGCGCTCGTCCCGTGCGCCGGGACCACCCGGCGCACGATCGCCGTGGTCGACGCGGAGTCGGGCGACACCACCCAGCTGAACGAGCCGGGGCCGACCATATCGGCCGACGAGTGGGACGCCTTCCTCACCTCGTACGGAAAGCTGCTGGCCGACGCCGAAGCGGTGGCCCTCTGCGGCAGCCTGCCGCCGGGCGTCCCGGTCGGCGCCTACGCCCAGCTGGTGAAGCAGGCCCGCGGCGCCGGGGTCCCGGTCCTCCTGGACACCAGCGGTGAGCCGCTGCGCCGGGGCATCGCCGCCCGCCCCGACCTGGTCAAGCCGAACGCCGACGAACTGGCCCAGCTGACCGGCTCCCGCGAACCGCAGCGCGCCACCCGCGATGCCCGCCGCCGCGGCGCCCACACCGTGGTCGCCTCACTCGGCGCCGAAGGGATGCTGGCCGCATCGCCCGAGGGCAGCTGGCAGGCGCTGCCCCCGGCCCGTTTCCAGGGCAACCCGACCGGCGCGGGCGACTCGGCGGTCGCCGGACTGCTCTCGGGTCTGGTGGAAGAACTCCCATGGCCGGAACGGCTGGCCAGGGCGGTGGCGCTCTCGGCGGCCACCGTGCTGGCGCCCGCGGCGGGCGAGTTCGACCGGAAAGCGTACGAGGACCTGCTTCCGCAGGTCCTCGTCACCGCTCACACACCGTCGGCCTAGTCCGGGCCCGTCCCGGCGGGACTCACGGACGCTCGGCCTTGCCGTCTCAGTGCGTCATGTCAGGGCGTCATGTCAGTGCGTCATGTCAGGGCGTCATGGTGGACTTGCCGTCCTGGGTCTGCAGGAAGACCTGGTCCAGGTTGACGCCGCACTGGTCGCCGTCCTCGCAGGAGATCTTTATGGTGTTGGAGCCCTTCTTGAGGTTGACCAGGTTCCAGGTGTTGGTCCACCCCTTCGAGGCGTCACCGTCCGGGGCTCCGGCGTAGTTCTTCATGTTGACCGACCCGGGCTTCGCGTCGCCGTTCACGGTGAGCGAGGTCTTGGCGTCCTTGCCCGGCACGCCGTAGTCGATGGAGAGCCGGTAGGGGCCGGCCGAGGGGGCGTCCACCGTCCAGGTAGCCGAGTCGCCGGGCTGGTTGATCACCACATAGGTGCCCCCGGAGCCCTTGGCGCCCGGCACGTCCTTGCTGGTCGTCGCCGCACCGCTGAGCTGGAGCGTCGCGGCGTCCTGCTTCGGCAGCTCGGTCTTCGGGGGCTTCGCCGACGCGCTCTTGCTGGGCTGGGCCGTCTCGGCGGTGGTCTGGCCGCCGCCCGAGTTGTCCGGCGCGGCGTCCTGGTCCTTCGAGTCGCCGCTGGTCGCCAGCGCCACCCCGATCCCGATGAGAACGACCGCGACCACCGCGACCGCGCCGATCAGCAGCCCCTTGTGGTTCGGGCCGCCCCGGCCGCCGTTGCCCGGCTGCCGCGGGGGCTGCTGGACGGGGGGACCGCCGGGATAGGTCTCCGGTGCCGCGTACTGCGCGGTCGGCCGGCCGTACGCCTGCTGCTGGCCGTACGCCTGCTGACCGTGCTGCTGGGGCGGATACCCGTACCCCTGCTGAGGAGCCTGCGGTGCCTGCTGCCCGTACTGGCGCTCGCCGACCGTCCGCACATGGTTGTACGACGTCCGGGGCACCCCGGGCTGCCCGCCGGACGTCGGACCCGGGTAGCCGTATCCGCCGCCGCCGGGCGGGGGAACGGCTCCTGCTGCCCGGCCGTCCTCGTACAGATAGCCGAACGGATCGTCGTCCTCGGGTGTGCTCGCGCCGTTGTTGCCGGCCGTCATCCCTTGCACTCCTCACACATCGCTGACCCGGGGAGCCTACCCCGTACGGATGAACGGTCCGGCCAGTCCGGACGGTCCCGGCCACCGGCGAAAGGCCCTACCCGGCCCGCCGGTGCAGCTTGGACCTGGACCGCTTCTCCACGTACATCCGCTGGTCGGCGGAGCGCAGCACCTCTTCGACCGTCATGCCGCAGCTCGCCCAGCCGATGCCGAAGCTGGCCCCGACGCGGACCGCCCTGCCGTCCACCCGGATGGGCGGAATGATCGCGTTCCGCAGCCGTACGGCCAGGTCGGCGGCGTCCGCCGAGCCGAGACCGTCCGCCAGGACGACGAACTCGTCACCGCCGAGCCTGGCGACCGTGTCACCGTCGCGCACCCCGGAGGTGAGCCTGCGCGCCACCTCGATGAGGACCGCGTCCCCGGTGTGGTGGCCGAAGCGGTCGTTGATCGACTTGAAGCCGTCGAGGTCGCAGAAGAGCACCGCGAGGCCCTTCGTCCCGTCGTCGCCGTCCGGCCCCGCTCCCCCGGTCCCGTCCCCGGTCTCGGACGAGGGGGCGACGGTGTGCACATGCTCGTAGAGACCGGCGCCCGACCCGCCACCGAAGGCGAACGGACTCGTCCCGTACGCCCGGTCCGCCCCCGCGGGACCCTGTTCGTACGCCGCGTCCAGCGCCTCGACGGCCGTCTCGCGCACCGCGTCCGGCCACTCGCAGAGCCGGGAGCTGAGCCGGGCGCGCAGCTCCGCGCTGTTGGGCAGCCCGGTCAGCGAGTCGTGCGATGCGCGGTGCGCGAGGGCCAGCTCATGGCGCTTGCGCTCCTCGACGTCCTCGACGTGGGTCAGCAGGAAACGGGGGCCGTCGGTGGTGTCCGCCACCACGGAGTTGCGGAGCGAGACCCAGACGTACGAGGTGTCGCGGCGCCGCAGCCGCAGCTCGGCGCGGCCGCCCTCGGCGGAGGTGCGCAGCAGGGTGCCGACGTCCTCGGGGTGGACCAGATCGGCGAAGGAGTACCGGCGCATCGCGGAAGCGGGCCTTCCGAGCAGCCGGCAGAGCGCGTCGTTGGTCCGCAGCAGCCTGCCGTGCTGGTCGCCGCCCATCTCCGCGATGGCCATCCCGCTCGGCGCGTACTCGAAGGCCTGCCGGAAAGACTCCTCGCTGGCGCGCAGGGCCTGCTGCTCACGCTCCAGGCGGACCAGGGCGCGCTGCATGTTGGAGCGCAGCCGGGCGTTGCTGATCGCGATGGCGGCCTGGAACGCGTACATCTGGAGCGCTTCCTGGCCCCACGCCCCGGGGTGCCTGCCGTTGCGCGGGCGGTCGACGGATATGACGCCGATCAGCTCACCGCCGGAGGCGTCGGTCGCGTACATCGGGGCGAAGAGCCGGTCGGACGGGTGCCACTCGTCCTCGAAACGCGGCTCCGGGCCGTCGTTGTGCACCTGCGGCACGTCGTCGTTGTCGAGGACCCAGCCCTCGGTGTACGGGATGAACCTCAGGTCGCCCCAGGCCACGCCCATGGAGAGCCTGCGCTCCCAGGAGGTGCGGGAGCCGACGCGGCCGGTCATCAGGGCGGCGGCGGAGTCGTCCCCGGCGAGGGCCGCGACCATGAGGTCGCCGTCCGGACGCACCACATTGACGCAGGCCAGCTCATAGCCGAGCCCGGCCACGACGCCGTCGGCCACGGTCTGCAGGGTGTCCGCCAGGCTGCGGGCCTGGTTGAGTTGGGCGACCGCCTGGTGCAACTGCCGCAGGGTCGCAAGACGGACGTACGGCTCCGACTCGCTCTCCATCGTTCGCTCTCCCCGAGACCTCGACAGCAACTCCAGGGTTCTTGATCGGCGCTCTTGGTGCAGTGTCTCCGCCACTGAATCACAGCGAGCTGTGCACCAGGTACGCAGGGTCAACAATTTATGCCGGTCGTGACTCAAGTCACAAGGGGGTACGGGGGGTTGAATGGGCGGGATGAGCCGATTGAGGCGATTGAGACGAATGAGAAGCCCGATGCGCGGAGGGCGGGAAGCCGGGCGGACAGACGGACGAGAAGCCGGATGAGAAGCAGCCGGCCGGCCGTGGGTCCTGGCGGGTCCGGGGCCGGGGGTCCGGGCGGGTCCCGGCCGGGGTGGGTCCGGGCGGGTCGGGTCCGGGGCCGGGTCTTAGGACCTGTCTGGTCCTGTGGACCGATGTGGCGGGTCCGCGGCCGGAGCTAGCGTTCCTGATGTGTCCCAGACGATCCCCGCCCCGCGTTCCGAGCCCATCCCCCATCCTGAGGGGGTGAGCAACGACGACTTCCGCGCCGCCATGTCCCGGCTGGCCGCCGGTGTGGTGCTGGTGACCGCCCATGACGTGGACGGCGGCCCGCGCGGCGCCGACGTCGGGATGACGGCGACCTCGTTCATGTCGGTGTCGCTGGACCCGCCACTGGCGATGGTGAGCGTACGGAACGACTCCCGGATGGACGACCTGCTGGCGGAGCAGCCGTACTGGGCGGCCTCGCTCCTGGCGGAGAGTCAGCGGCAGATCGCGGGCCGGTTCTCGATGAAGGGCCGCATCAGCGACGAGCTGCTCTTCGCCGATCTCGCGTTCACCCGCGGCGAGGTGTCGGGGGCCCCGCTCATCGGGGGCGCGCTGGCGACGCTGGAGTGTGTGACGGAGCAGCGGGTGGTGGCGGGGGACCACACCCTGGTGATCGGCCGCGTCCTGACGACGGATCTGCCCGGCCGGGAGACCGGCCCGCTGGCGTACTTCCAGGGGCGGTACCGGCAGCTGGGGTGAGGGCGGGGAGCGGGCTCCCGCCCGAGTGGGGCCGGAGGCGGGGCTCCCTCCGTAAGGCGCCTTACGGTCCGGGGAACGTTCCCGCCCGTGCGGGGCCGGACGCGGGTCAGTCCCAGCCGCGGCCGGCCCGGCCCCGTTTGGTGTCGCTGCGCTGCTTCTTGTTCCGCAGCCGCCGCTCGTTGATCCCGCGAGGGATCTTCGTGGCCCGCCGCGGCTTCGGCGGCGGCGCCGTGGCCTCCGCGAGCAGCGAGGCGAGCCGCACCGCCGCCATCTCGCGGTTGCGCCACTGCGACCGGTGCTCCGACGCCCGTACGGTGACCACCCCGCCGACGAGCCGGGAGGCCAGCCGCTCCAGGGCGCGCTCCTTCCAGACCGGTGGCAGCGCCTCCGTGTTCGCGAGGTCGAAGCGGAGCTCCACCTGCGTGTCACTGGTGTTGACGTGCTGGCCGCCGGGTCCTGACGAGCGCGAGAAACGCCACATGAGTTCGGCCTCCGGCAGGGAGACCGCACCACGGACGACATAGGGACCGGACATATGTCCATGGTCGCCGGTCCGAGCCGGTGCGTCACCCTTTTTTCGCGGCCGGGGCCGTTCGGTGGTCCGCCGCGCGCCGGGTAAAGAAAGCAAAGAGGGCGGGGAGAGTTGGAACCTCCCGGTCCCCTGCCGACGTTATGGCGGGTGACGGTAGCTTCGTGACCACACGAAGCCCGCGCACCGAACGGAAAGGGACATCCCCATGGCTGTAAGCCTGTCCAAGGGCGGCAACGTCTCGCTCACCAAGGAGGCCCCGGGCCTGACCGCCGTCACGGTGGGCCTCGGCTGGGACGTCCGCACGACCACCGGCACCGACTTCGACCTCGACGCCTCCGCCATCGCGGTGAACGGCGAGGGCAAGGTCTACTCCGACGGCCACTTCGTCTTCTTCAACAACAAGGCGACGCCGGACCAGACCATCGTGCACACCGGTGACAACGTCACGGGCCAGGGCGAGGGCGACGACGAGCAGATCAAGGTCAACCTGGCCGGCCTGCCCGCCGACGTCGAGAAGATCGTCTTCCCGGTCTCGATCTACGACGCGGAGAACCGCTCGCAGAACTTCGGCCAGGTGCGGAACGCCTTCATCCGGATCGTCAACCAGGCCGGCGAGGCCGAGATCGCCCGCTACGACCTGAGCGAGGACGCCGCCACGGAGACCGCGATGGTCTTCGGCGAGCTCTACCGCAACGGCGCGGAGTGGAAGTTCCGCGCGGTCGGCCAGGGTTACGCGTCGGGCCTGGTCGGCATCGCCCAGGACTTCGGCGTCTCGGTCTGACGCCAGGGACGACACCACGGGCCGCGCCCTCGGCAGCAGCCGGGGGCGCGGCCCGTCGGGCCGGCCGGCCGGGACGGCCCGGCGGGGCGGCCGGCCGGGACGGCACGTCGGGGCGGCCGGCCGGGACGGCACGTCGGGGCGGCCCGTCGGGACGGCACGTCGGGACGGCACGTCGGGGCGGCCCGTCGGGGACGCGACCCGTCCGGTCGGCGGCCCGTCGGGTGGCCTCTCGCCACGGCCCGGCGGCAGCCCGCGGCTACGGCTTGGCGGGCTTCCCCTTGCCGTACAGCCAGGTCTTCCAGACCGCGCTCAGGTCCCTGCCGGTCTTCTTCTCCGCGTACCGCGTGAAGTCCGCCGTGTCGGCGTTCCCGTACCGGTGGTCCCTGGCCCAGCCCCGCAGCAGCGCGAAGAACGCCTTGTCGCCGACCGTCCGGCGGACCATCTGCAGCACCATCGCCCCCCGCCCGTACACCGGCGAGGTCGAGATCTCCTTGGGGCCCGGGGGGTCGGCAGGGGGGAAGTCCCAGTTGCCCTCGGAGTCGTAGGCGTCGTCGAAGTGGTCCTGGATGCTCTCGCCGCCGTGGTCCGCGTCCCACAGCCAGGTCGCGTACGTCGCGAACCCCTCGTTCAGCCACATGTCGCGCCAGGACTCGGGGGTCACCGAGTCGCCGAACCACTGGTGGGACAGCTCGTGCACCAGCGTCGAGAGGCTCGCCTGGTCGGCGGGGAGCACCGGTCTGGTCTGGGTCTCCAGCGAGTAGCCCGCGGCGCCGGTGGGAGCGATGACCGCGCCCGCCGAGTCGAAGGGGTACGGGCCGAACTCCTTGCTCTCCCAGGCGATGATCTCGGGGATCCGGGCCACCACGGCGGCGCTGCTCTTGACCTCCGACTGGGCGACCGCCGTGAAGACCGGCAGTCCGGACGGCGCCTTGAAGGAGTGCGTCCGGTACCGGCCGATCGCCAGCATCGCGAGATAGCTCGCCATCGGCCGGCCGGTGTGCCAGTGGAAGGTGGTACGGCCCCCGCTGGTCCGCTGCGAGGTCAGCCGGCCGTTGGAGACGGCCTGGAGCCCGGCGGGCACGGTGACCGTGATGTCGTAGGTGGCCTTGTCCGACGGGTGGTTGTTCCCCGGGAACCACGCCATGGAGCCGGTCGGCTCCCCGAGGGCGAGCGCACCGTCGTCGTCCGGCAGCCAGCCCTCTTCGGATGCGTCCGGGTCGGTGATCGTCTTCGGGGTACCGGCGTAGCGGACGACGGTACGGAAGGTGTCGCCCCGCGCGAGGTCGTGGTGCGGGCGGAGGGTCAGTTCGCTGCCTGCGCGATGGGCGGGGGCCCAACGGCCGTCGACGGTGGCGCCCCGCACGGTCATCCCGGTGAAGTCCAGGGTGAAGGCGGAGAGGTCCTGGGTGGCGCGGGCGGTGATGTCGGCGGTGCCGGTGAGCCGGCCGGAATCCGGGTCGTAGGCGAGGGTCAGGCCGTAGTGGCTGACGTCGTAGCCGCCGTTGCCCAGCCGGGGGAAGTACGGGTCGGGGTGGTGCAGTCGGCTGCCGCCCGGCTTCCCGTGCACACCCCCGCCGCACGCCGCGAGAAGGAGGAGGGCGGCCCCCACCGCTGTGGGTACGGCTGTACGACGTCGGCGCTGGTCCACGTCTCGATCCTATGAGCGAGCGGGCAGCGGACGCGCACCGCCGTCCCGCGGGCGGGGCGCGTCGCGAGAACGTACGGACCGGCGGTGGTGGCTTGTGGTGAGTGGTGGTGGACGGGCGGGCCCGGGAGCCCAGCGGTGTACGGCCGCGCGGTGAACCGGTGTGCGTGCCCGTGACACCATCGATCCGTGCTCGACATCGGCTACTCACTCTCCCGCCGCTTTCCGGACCCCCCGCAGACCGACTACCGCCGCGCGGACGTCCGGGCGCTGCGGCACGACCTCTTCTGCGGTGACGTCTACCTCGCCGACACCAAGGCGGACCGCGAGGTGTCCACAGCCTGGGGATGGGTTCCGGTGCTCGACTTCGCGTGGGCGCTCTGCGACATCGTCGAACAGCTCGACCGGGATCCGCGCGGCAACCGCGCCTCCCGGCCGCTCCACGCGGAGCTGGACTTCACCGAGTCGACGGACCGGATGCTCTTCGAGCGGCGGTTCGGCTGGGTGGATGTCGCGGCCGACTGGATGCCGGTGGAGGAGGACCCGCTGACGTTCGGGCACAGGGTGCTGCGGCGGGAGGCACGGGACTTCCTGCACGACCTGATCGCCGATCTGGGGGACATGCATGAGGGCCTCGCGGACAACCCGGTGATCTGGAACCTGCAGGGGCGGTTCCCCCGGGTGTAGCCGGGACGGCAGCGCGCAGCCGCCAACGGCGTGCCCTGCGCGGCACGCTCCGGGCGAGCGGGCGAGCGAGCGGGCGAGCAGGCAGGCGAGCGGGCGAGCAGGCAGGCGAGCGGGCGAGCGAGCAGGCGGGCGAGCGGGCGAGCGAGCAGGCAGGCAGGCGAGCGGGCAGGCAGGCGAGCGGGCAGGCAGGCGAGCAGGCGAGCGGGCAGGCAGGCGAGCAGGCGAGCGGGCAGGCAGGCGAGCAGGCGAGCGGGCAGGCAGGCGAGCAGGCAGGCCAGCGGGCCGGCGCGCGGGCGGGCAGGCAGGCGGACCGGCGGGCCCCGCGGCCCTACTCGCCCGGTGCCGCCACCCGTACACCGATCTGTGCCGCGAACGCCGGTGCCAGCGCCAGCAGTTGCACCGGGCTGATGACCGCGCCCGCCAGCCGCTCCACCCCGCGCGCGATGTCCAGCTCGGCCACCGTCCGCAGGTCCACGTCCTTCATCCGTACGCCGCTGAAGTCCGCCCCGCGCAGCCTGCACCCGGTGAACTCCACCCGCTCCAGCCGCGCCGACCCGAAGTCCGGCTCGGCCAGGACGCAGTTCTCGAAGACGACGTCCTTGAGACGCGCCTCCCGCAGGTTGAGATAGTCGATCTTCCCGCCACGCACCACCACCCGTTCCAGGACGGCTCCGTGCAGCTGGACGCCGCCGAGCCGGGCGTCCACCACTTCGACATCGCGCAGGGACGCCTCCGCCAGGTCCGTCCCCACGCCTCGCGCACCGGTCAATACGGAGTCGATGAAGCGCGCCCGCGTCAGCTCCGTCGTCTCCAGCACGCACTCGCGCAGCGAGCAGTCCATGAAACGGGCCCCGCGGCCCGACTGTCCGGTGAAGTCCTCGCCGGTGAACTCCAGTCCGTCGTAATCACCATCGGGCTCAAGGCCCCGCCCGGCGTAGGGGCTGAGGGGCGGAAGCCGCACTTCCGGCCGTCGTACCTGTGGGGTTCTCTTCGTGCCGTTCCGTACTGCCATGTCTTCATGGTGACCCACACCACTGACATCGAACCTTCCCGGATGTCACATCTGCGTCCGCTCCATCCGTCCTGATGACAGAGAGCGTCCGAAAAAGAGCGGTCGCCCTCCGGAACAGACACAGAAACAGACACAGGACAGGACAGCACGACACGGAGAAGGGACGGACCACCATGCGCCACATCACCGTGGTCGGCGGGGGTTTCGCCGGGCTCACCGCCGCCATCACCGCCGCCGAAGCGGGCGCCCGGGTCACCCTGCTGGAGGCCCACCACACCCTGGGCGGCCGGGCACGTACGGCCGAAGGCCCGTACCGCGTCAACGAAGGACCGCACGCGATCTACCGGGGCGGCCCGCACTGGGCCTGGCTCAGCCGGCAGGGGCTGCTCGGCCCGGTCGTGGCCGTACCGGCCCTGGAGGCCACCCGGCTGCGGCTCCATCACGGCGGGAGGCTACGCAGGACACCGCCGCTCGCGCTGCTCAGGCTGGCGCGGCGGCCCGCCGGACAGGCCCCCGTGGAGCAGGACTTCCTCTCCTGGGCCACCTCCCGGGTCGGTGCGGCGGGCGCACGCGCCGCCGCCCATTACGTGGGGGTCGCCCTCTTCCACCACGACCCCGGCTCGCTCTCCGCGGCCTTCGTCCACAGCAGGCTGCGCCGGGCCGCGTCACTGCCGCCCGAGGCGCACTTCGTACGGGGCGGCTGGGGCACCCTCGTCGGCCGGATGGCCGACCGCGCACGGGAGCTGGGCGTACGGATCGAGACCGGCGCCCGCGTCACCGAACTCCCCACGGCGCAGGGCCCGGTGATCGTCGCGACCTCCCTGGACGCGGCACGCACCCTGCTCGGTGAGTCCCATCTGCGCTGGCCCAGCGGCCGTACGGCGCTGGTCGACATCGCGCTCAGGACCCGGCGCGGTGACGCCTGGGTGATCTCCGACCTGGACGCGCCGGGCTGGATCGAACGGTTCACCGCGCAGGATCCGACTCTGGCCCCGGCCGGTGAGCAGCTGATCCAGGGGCAGCTGCCACTCGCGCCCGACGCGTCGAAGGCGGACGGCGTCGCCCACGCCGAGCGCCTGCTCGACCTGGGCTTCCCGGGCTGGCGCACACGTGTCACCTGGCGCGGCGCGTCCGTCGCGGCGGGGCGCACGGGCGCGGTCGACCCGCCCGGCACCACCTGGCGCGACCGGCCCGCGATCCGGCGCGGCGACGGGGTGTTCCTCGCGGGCGACCAGACCGCAGCGCCGGGGATGCTCGCGGAGGTCTCCTTCAACAGCGCGATGGAGGCGACCAGCCTGGCCCTGACCTCAAGCGGCCTTGAGGTCAGCCTGCACCCGTAGCGGCAGGCCAGGTGCCCCATGCGGAGAAGGAGCGAACTGCCCCATTCTGTGATCTTCTGGACAGATGAGCGAGCCGGCGACGCCCACCCCGGAGCCCACCAGTCCCGACCAGCCCGACCCCCACCGCTGGTGGGGGCTCGGCATCATCGCGCTGGCGCAGCTGATGGTGGTGCTCGACGCCACCATCGTGAACATCGCCCTGCCGTCCGCGCAGCACGACCTCCACCTGAGCAACGGCAACCGCCAGTGGGTCATCACGGCGTACACCCTGGCGTTCGGCGGACTGCTGCTGCTCGGTGGCCGGGTCGCCGACCTCGTCGGCCGTAAACGCACGTTCATCATCGGTCTGATCGGCTTCGCCGCCGCCTCGGCGCTCGGCGGCGGGGCGGTCAACGGCTCGATGCTCTTCGCGGCCCGCGCGCTCCAGGGTGCGTTCGCGGCGCTGCTCGCGCCGTCCGCGCTGTCCCTGCTCACCACCACCTTCTCGCTGGGCAGGGAGCGCGCCAAGGCGTTCGGGATCTACGGCGCGATCGCGGGCGCGGGTGCCGCGATCGGGCTGCTGCTCGGCGGCGTCCTCACCGAGTACCTCGACTGGCGCTGGTGTCTGTACGTCAATGTGCCCATCGCGGCCATCACCGTGTTCGGCGCCTTCGCCCTGCTCAGCGACCGCCAGGGAGCGCGCGAGAGCCATCTCGACATCCCGGGCGCGATTCTCGGCTGCGGCGGCCTCGTCGCGATCGTCTACGCGGTGAGCGAGGCCGAATCGCACGGCTGGTCCTCGTCCCTCGTCGTCTCCCTGCTCATCGTGGGTGTCGTGCTGCTCGCCGTCTTCGCCTGGTGGCAGACGCGCGCCGCCCACCCCATGCTGCCGCTGCACATCATCAGCAACCGCAGCCGGGCCGGCTCGATGATCACCATGGGGATGGCGACGCTGGCCATGTTCGGCCTCTTCCTCTTCCTGACGTACTACCTCCAGGGCATCCTCGGCTACAGCCCCATGCGCGCGGGGATCGCGTACCTCCCGATGTCCGCGATGATCATCATCGTCTCGACGCAGGTCTCGGCCCGGCTGCTGCACCACGTACCGCCGCGGCTGCTGATGGCGCCCGGGATGCTGATCGGCGCGGGCGGGCTCTTCGCCCTGACCTTCATCGGGACGCACTCCAACTACGTCGAGCACATCCTGCCGGGCACGATGATGCTCGGTCTCGGCATGGGCCTCGTCTTCATGCCGGTGATGGCGACGGCCACCGCGGGCGTCGCCCCACAGGACTCGGGCGTCACGTCGGCGACTGTCAACACGGCCCAGCAGGTGGGCGGATCGATCGGCACGTCCCTGCTCAACACCATCGCCACGACGACCACGGCGAGTTACCTCACCAGCCATATGCGGCCCGGAATCAGCAAGACGGCGCAGGCACAGCTCTCGAAGACCGCGGTGGTGCACGGCTTCAACATCGCGACGGCGTGGGCGGCCGGTTTCATGGTGGTGGGCGCGGTGCTCGCCTTCGTCATGGTGACCGCGGGCTCGCCCAGCCGACGCGAGGCGGCGGAGGCGGAGGCCGCCGGGGCGGCGGGGGGCTGACGGCTCGGCGACCGCCCGCGCAGAGGGGGGCGGCTCAGCGACCGCCCGCCCGCCCGCACACAGGGAGGCAGGCTCAGCGCCCGCCCGCACAGGGGGAGGCAGGCTGAGCGACCGCCCGCACGGACGCACCGACGGAGGCAGCCTCAGCGCCCGCCCGCCGGAGGCGAACCGGCCTCCCAGGCCGCTTCGATCATCCGGAAGATCTCGTCCACCGCGGCCTCCGGGTCGGCCTCCTCGCGGGCCAGCGAATAGGCGTCGATCACGAACCTGGCGATCGTCCGCGCGGCCGTCGCCGACCGCGCCAGGCCGGGTTCGGCGGCGATGGCGGCCGCCAGCGACTCCGCGTGGCGCAGCCTCATCGACTCCTCGTACTTCCGCAGGGCGGGCGACGCGTCGACCATGCGCCAGACCGGGGCGGCGCTGTCCGCCGTGCAGTGGCGCACCAGGGCCTGGATCTCCCTGCGCAGCGCCGGGATGAGCGGCTCGTGCGGTGCCCGGCCGGTGACCGCCCGGGCAAGACGCTGCTCGAACCCTTCGTCCTGCTCGAAGACCAGGGCCTCTTTCGACGCGAAGTGCGAGAAGAGCGTGGTGACGGCCACATCGGCCTCGGCGGCCACATCGCGGATGCCCACCGCGTCGTATCCGCGCTCCAGGAAGAGCCGCAGCGCGGTGTCGGCGATCCTCCGGCGGGTCTCGGCCTTCTTTCGCTCACGGCGTCCGGTCGGCACGGTCATGGCCTGACGCTACCAAATACAAATCCGTAACCGTTACGAAAAGCTAACTGTTAGTGCTACGGTCACCGGCATGAAGAAAGTGAGCTTCGCCGAGTTCGGCGGCCCGGACGTCCTGCACCTCATAGACGCCGATGAGCCCCACGCGGGCCCCGGCCGGATACGTATCGCCGTACGGGTGGCGGGGGTGAACCCCGTCGACTGGAGGATCCGCGAGGGCCAGATCCTCGGGGCCCATCCGACCGAGCTGCCCTCCGGCGTCGGAATCGACGCCTCCGGGGTGGTGGACGAGATCGGTGAGGGCGTCGAAGGGGTCGAGATCGGCGACCGGGTGTTCGGTGAGGGTTCGAGCACCTATGCCGAGTTCGCCGTACTGGGGGCCTGGGCCCGGATGCCCGGGGAGCTGTCGTTCGAAGAGGCGGCCGGGTACCCCTCCGTGGTGGAGACAGCGCTGCGCATCATCCGCGAGACCGGGGTGCGGCCCGGACAGACGCTGCTGGTCAGCGGTGCGTCAGGCGGTGTCGGATCGGCGGTGCTGCAGATCGCCCGGGACCGCGGCATCAAGGTGATCGGCACGGCCGGGGCAGCCAACCAGGACTATCTGCGCAGCCTGGGCGCCCTCGCGACGACGTACGGGGAGGGCTGGGCCGAGCGGGTGCGGCAGCTCGGCCCGGTCGACGCGGCGCTCGATCTGTCCGGCTCGGGCGTGATCCGCGAACTCGTCGGACTGACCGGGGATCCGCGGAAGGTGATCTCCATCGCCGATCTCGGCGCACCGGACCTCGGCGTCCGCTTCTCCGGCGTGGCCGGGAGCGTGCCGGACGCGCTCGCCGAGGCCGCTGCCCTCATCTCACGGGGAAAGCTCCACATCCCGGTCGAGAAGGCGTACCCGCTCGCCGAAGCCGCGGCGGCCCACATCGACAGCAAGGCCGGCCACACCCGCGGCCGCCGCATCGTGGTCGTCTGACCGGGCTGGGCCGCGTCAGACGACCACGGCGTTGTCCGACCACGGCGGTGTCCGACCGGGCCGGACCGGGCCGGACCGGGCCGGCTTCCGGTCGGGCCGGCTTCTGGTCGGCTCGGTGTCCGACCGGCCCGGTCGGCAGTGCGGGCCGGCCCGGTCGGCAGTGCGGGCCGGTCGGCAGTGCGGTCGCGCGGCGCGCCGCAACAGACTTCCAGCACGGTCGCGCGGTCCGCACCAACAGGCTCCCGGCACGGTCACACAGCCAGACGCAACGGACTTCCGGGTGGATCCGTCCGGTCGGTAACGGCCATCGCCACCACCCCGGGCCCCCACCCCACCCCGGACCCCCACGCCGAACCCCCGCGCCCGCCGCCCGGCCGCCCAGCCGCTTCGCCCACTGATCGGCGCCGCCCGGCGGCGCCGATTCCGTAGCGGCCCCATCCTTGGACGGAGATCACTCCGGACCGGCGGGAGCGGGATGATGCGGCGGTCGCTGCACTGGTGGAGGGCGCGCATGCGGGCGCGGCAGGCCCGCCTCGCCCGGCTGCGGCAGGACGACGCGACCGTGCTCGACCGCCTGTACGGCACCGCCTACGAGGATGTCCGCTTTCCGGCTCCCCGGGAGTTCGGCGACGTGGAGGCCGCGGACGTGCTGCGGTTCACGCTCGGCCTGGCGCGGGCGCTGTTCGACGCCGGGGCCCGGACCCGGGACATCCAGACGGCCGTCATCGCTGTCACGGCGACCTGGGGCATGCAGTACCTGGAGGTGGGAATCGGCGGGCGGTCGGTCCAGCTCCAGTACGCCCCACCCGGCCGGCGCCCCACCGTCGCGTTCCTCGCCCTGGGCTCGGAGGACACCCGGGATCTCGACCGGCTCGCGGCGCTGCAGCGCCTGACCACGCGGATCGCGGCGACGCGGATGGGGTGCGACGAGGCCGCCCCTGCGCTGCGCCGCCTCACCTCGGGCGGCTCCCGCTGGCCCTGGTGGTTCGGCCTGGCGGGAGGCGCCCTGCTGGCCGCGATGCTGTGCCTGCTCGCTTCCGGCACCGTCCGGGCGGCCTGTGTGTCACCGCTGGTCTTCCTGGTCGCCGAACGGGCCAGCTGGACACTGGGCCGCAGCGGCCTGCCGTCCTTCTACGTGACCACCCTGCGCACCGCCTGCGTCATGGCGGCCGTCATCACACTGATCGACGCCGGTGCGCTCAGCGGCCCGGAGGGGGCGAGTGTGGTCGCGGCCAACGTCATCCTGATGCTTCCGATCCTGTCCGTCGTCTCCCTCACCGAGGACGCCATCGACGGCTTCCCCTCGATGGCCGCCGTCCGCGCCGTCGGCCTGGCCGCCTTCGTCGCGGCCCTGGTAAGCGGGATCCTGATCACCGGCTTCCTGCTCAGGGGGGCGGACACCGACGCGCGCCACACCTCGCTCACCGCGCTTCCGGTGGTTCTCACCCTGGTGACCAGCTGTATCGGTTCACTCGGCAACACCGTGTTCATGGGTGGCGGTCCGCGCCTCGTCCCGTGGGGGATGGCGACCGGGCTGCTGGGCGCAACGGTCAAGGTCGCCGGAACGAGCACGCTGCACTGGTCCACCCCCCTGGCGACGGGCCTGGCCACCGCGGCCATGGGCACGGTCGCCGCCGCCGCGGCGCCCCGCACCGGCATCCCCGCCCGCGCGGTGGTCATCCCTGGCATCGCCGGTGGCGTCCTGCCGGGCCCGGACCTGTACCGGGGCATGCTGCAACTGCTGCTCGGGGTCCCCGGGGCGGGCGGCTATCTGCTGACGACAGTGACGGCGGTCGCCGCGATCGGCGTGGGGACCGTACTGGGGACCATCGTGGGGGCCGGGGCCGAGCGCCAGTGGTGGCGGTACCGCCACACGGCGTCCGGCGGAGCAGGAGTACGGGGAGTGCCGGACGGTTCGGGCCGGGGCTGACCACCTGTCGCACCCCCGGGCCCCTCAAGTTCGTAGCCAAAAACCCGGACACCGACGGGGCGAACTGCCCCACGGTCCGGGTGGACGAGGGTAAGCAGGAGCTTGTGTTGCAGGGCTGGAAAGCGGATGACTCGACGCGGGCCGACTGCCTGGCGGTCGGTCCGGTCCCTGACAGCGAAGAGGTAGTGCGGCTGCCCATGCGCATGGTGGCCGCCATTCGGGAGGCTTGTGATGTGGCGGAACGCTCCTCCGTTCAGTGAACTCCTGGCCGGATGCCGGGAGTCAGCGGTACACCTGGAGATGCGAGACCACTACGACGACCCGGACGAGGCCCCACGCGTCGCGGCCTGGAAGGCGGGCCGGAGGCCGGACCCGGACAACCGTGCATCGTGGTGGCGGCCATGGCTCGACATGGTTGCGGAGACAGTGGAACGCGGCGTGGAGATCCGACGCTCCCGCATCGTGTCGGAACCGGTCAGCGAATACACCCGCTACCTGTATGACGGGACCTTCACGAATATCGCGGCCGGTGAACAAATCAGGTGGTTGCCCCGACAGCGGGCATCAGACATCGCTCTGCCGGGCAACGATTTTTGGTTGTTCGACGGCCGTCTCGTCAGGTTCGGACATTTCTCAGGCGAGGGCACTTACCTGGGGGACGAGGTAACCGACGAGCCAGCCGTGGCAAAGCTCTGCGGTGAGGCTTTCGAGAACGTGTGGGCAAGAGCGACGCCGCACGAGGATTACCGGATCTGACCAGCATTCGCCAACGGCCTCGAACGCGATCTGGCCGCAGTGGTCGCAGGGCTCTCCACTCCTTGGAACTCGGGCGTCGTCGAGGGCCACGTCAACCGGATCAAGATGCTCAAGCGCCAGATGTATAGCCGGGCCGGCTTCCAGCTCTTGCGGAAGCGAGTCCTACTCGCGGGATGAACCCTTGCGCGCCGCGATAGATTACGGGCGACACGAGAGAAGAACTCGCATGGACTCCCGCATCCCGCGGCTGCGACGCAAACTGGCACGCATCCCCTACACACCCAACCGAAGCCACTCATTCGGCGAAGAACAGCACGAATTTCACCTCGGCCCCCGCCTGCCCAAGGCTCAGGCAGATGCCTTCGAAGCCGAGCATGACGTGGAACTCCCACAGCCTTATCGAGACTTCCTCACGAACATGGGCGGCAGCGGTGCGTCCCCGTACTACGGACTGATCCCGCTGGGAAGCTGCACCCTCTTCACGATGAACCCCAGAACTGCCAGCACCGGTTCAAGAGGATTCAGCCGGGCCTACCGCCCCACACGCGACGGTCACCTCTTCCTGCACGTCATAGAACGTGGCTGCAGCGATCTCGTCCTCATAGGCGTAACCGGCCCTCTCGCCGGGCGCATATTCATCGGCAACGCCGACGGCTTCTGGGGCCCGAACGCCTCCTCAGCCCCGGACTTTCTCGCCTGGTACGAACGATGGCTCGACCACATGGCCGCCGGACTGGACAACCGAGCACTGGAACTCGCCTCGCCTCGGCTCCACGCCCACCCAAATCGGTACCGTCTCGCTTCGAAGATCTGACTTTCCGTGACCACTCCACAGAAGTTGAGCCAGAACCAAGCGGCGCTGTGGCCCGCCTCACGGTCCAGAAGGACGGGACAGCCTTGGGCCCGTTCGTGGGGTCGTCCGCCTTCATGCGCATTCGGCAGCAACGCATGGTGCGTAAACACACGCGGGACTATCTGGGTGGCAAGCCCTGGCCCGCAGACGGCCGACAGAGCGCCACCCGCGTGTCCCCGGAAGCCGTGGGCGGATGGCTGGAGATGTTCGCTATCGGCCTCCAGACCATCGGCATGTTCCCGTGGGCGGAGGAGTACCACGACGGTTCGTACACTCTCTGGCTTCGGGATACGGCGGTCTCCTCCTGGGCCACAGTCGATTACGTGCCACAACAGAGCACGTTCGCGGTCTATCAGTCCGGCCCCCGGCGGTTGTGGGATGAGGTGGAGGCCGCGTTCCTGTGGTGGAACCAGCAGGGGCGGCCAGGCTTCGGGAGGCTGGGCCTGACCGTGGATGCCAAGTCCGGCAAGCACACACCGTGGCTCCTGTCCCCGGACCATCCGCTTCCCGTCATGGGGTGACCGCCCACTGACCGGCCCCGGTTACCCGCTCCCCCGTGACGGACGGCCGGGGCCCTCGCCTCGCGCGCACCTCGCCCGGTCCCGCCTACTCCACCCTGCCTATTCCACCCCGCCTATTCCACCCGCCCGCCCAGCGCCGCCAGTGCCCCGTCAGTCAGCCGGTAGACCGTCCACTCGTCCTGCGGCCGGGCGCCCAGGGACTCGTAGAAGTTGATCGACGGCTCGTTCCAGTTCAGGACCGACCACTCCAGCCGCTCGTACCCGCGCTCCACGCAGGTCCGCGCCAGTTCGGTCAGCAGGGCCTTGCCGTAGCCGCCGCCGCGTAGTTCCGGGCGTACGTAGAGGTCCTCCAGGTAGATCCCGTGGACCCCGCGCCAAGTGGAGAAGTTGAGGAACCACAGGGCGAACCCGGCGGTCTCGCCCTCCGGGGTCTGCGCGAGGAACGCGAAAGCCGCCGGGCGCTCGCCGAACAGCGCCTCGTGCAACTGCGCCTCGGTGGCGCGGGCTTCGTCCAGGGCCTTCTCGTACTCCGCGAGCTCACGGATCATCGTGTGGATGACGGGGACGTCGGCGGGTGTGGCGTTGCGAATCATGCGCGCAGACTAACCAAGGGCCCCCGGCGCCAGCAGGGTCCGGGCGATCTCCGTCATCTCGGGGCTCAGCCGGCGGGCGCCCTCCGCCACCGTCCAGAGGCTGTTCTGCAGGACGCGTCCCAGGGTCCAGGCGCGCGCCCGCTCCCGGTCCCGCGCCATCCCCAGCGCATCGGTCATCAGGTCGAACCGGCGCAGCAGCCGGCCCTCCCCGAAGCGGTTCCACAGGGCGGGCAGCAGCTCGAAGCCCGGGTCGCCCGCGAGCGGCTTCGGGTCGATCGCCAGCCAGGGTTCGCGGTCCGCCGCCAGGACGTTGTCGAAATGCAGGTCCCAGTGGAGCAGCCGGTCCCCCGGTTCGTCCGCCACCTCCCGTACGGCTGCCGCGCAGCTCTCCAGCAACCGCCGTTCCGCTCCGTCGGCCAGGGAGCCGGCGGCCTCCGGTACGTGGTCGAGCATCCGGGCCGTGATGTCGGCGAGCCGCCGCGTCCCGTCCGGTGCGGGTACGGAGGTCAGCCGGGCGAGCAGCCCCGCGATGACCTCGGTCGCCGCCAGGACGTCCGGTACCGAAGCCAGCGGCCTGCCCTCGTCCAGCCGTTCCAGGAGCATGGTCCCGGTCGCCGGGTCGTGGTCGAGGAGCCGGACGGCGCCCCGGCCGCCCCAGGCCCGCAGCGCGACCGGCTCCCCCTCGGTCTCCGCGTCCACCTCCTGCAGCTTCAGTGCGGCCCGCGCTCCGTCGGCCGTACGCACCACGGGCAGCACGACCGCGACCCGTCCCCGCATCGGCGGGCCCTCCTGCCGCAGCCCCCACCTGTCCAGGAACTCCCGGGCCAGGTCCGCTGCGGGGTGCGCATCAGGTACGGGGTGCGTGTCCGCCGCTCCGCCACTCGTCGCGCCGCCGCCGTCCGCCACGGAGCGCGGCCCGCCGTCCGCCGCCACGCCGTCGCCCGTCTGTTCGCTCACGTCCCGTTCCCTCTCCCTCGGCCCGGCGCATCGGCAGGCCCGGCCCCGCACACTGGCTCCGCGTACCGGCCCCGCCCACCGCCCCCGCCCGGCGCGGTGACCCCCGCGCCACCGGGGACGAAGCAGCAGAATCGGCGCATGAACCGCGTCCGCCACGCCGTCGCCTCGTACATCCGCAGCGCCCCGGGCACCTACGTCTGGCTGGTCATCCTCTTCCTCACCACTATCGCGCTGCACCAGATGTCACCCGGGTTCGAGCGGCACTACCTCGGCAGGCGCTCCACCAATATCCATGAACTGTCCACCCACCCCGTCCGGGTGCTGATCCAGAGCGCGATGTACATCGACGGCGGTGGCTGGATCTCGTACGCCGTGCTCTACACCGTCTTCCACGCGCCGGCCGAACGCTGGCTCGGCACGCTCCGCTGGCTCTGTGTCGCCGCCCTCGCGCATGTCCTCGCCTCCTTCATCAGCGAGGGCGCCCTGCTCTGGGCGATCCACCACCACCGGGCCCCCGAATCGGCCGTCAACACCCTGGACGTGGGCGTGAGTTACGCGCTCGCCGGGGTGATCGCCGTACTGACCTACCGGATCGCACGTCCCTGGCGCTGGGTGTATCTGGCCGGGGTACTCGTGGGGTCCGGCCTGCCGCTGTTCACCGACCGCACCTTCACCGACCTGGGCCACTTCGCCTCGGTCCTCATCGGGCTGGCCTGCTACCCGCTGACCCGGCACATCGGCGCCGCCCCGTGGAACCCGCTGAACCTGCTGCCCCTCCTGCGGCGCTACGCTCCCGGCAACCGCCGGCGGAACACCGAACGGCCCTGATCAAGCGGTCCGACCCGGCGGACCGGTCCAGAAGGCAGAGGTCCCCATGCGCTCCACAGTCAGTGGCACAGTCAACGGCACCGTCAACGGCGGCATATCGTTCTGGTACGCGGACCGGGGCACCCCTCTCGCCCGCGAGCCGCTGCCGGGCGACGCGAGCACCGACGTGGTGATCGTCGGCGGCGGGTACACCGGGCTGTGGACGGCGTACTACCTCAAGAAGGCCGTCCCGTTCCTCAACATCACCGTGCTCGAAGCCCGGTTCTGCGGGTACGGCGCGTCCGGCCGCAACGGCGGCTGGCTCTACAACGGCATCGCGGGCCGCGACCGGTACGCGAAGCTGCACGGCCACGAAGCGGCCGTCCGTCTCCAGCAGGCCATGAACGACACGGTGGCGGAGGTCGTCAGGACAGCGGCCGACGAGTCGATCGACGCCGACATCCAGCAGGGCGGCGTACTCGAAGTCGCCCACACACCGGCCCAGTTGCGGCGGCTCAAGGACTTCCACGCGGCGGAGACCGCCTTCGGCGAGACCGACCGCACCCTGCACGGCGCCCGCGAGACCGCCGAGCGGATCCGGGTCACCGGGGCCATCGGCTCGACCTGGACCCCGCACGGCGCGCGGCTGCACCCGGCGAAACTGGTCCAGGGCCTGGCCGAGACCGTCGAGGCACTCGGCGTCACCCTCCACGAGTCGACCCCGGTCACCGAGATCAGGCCCAAGCACGCGGTCACCCCGTACGGAACGGTCCGCGCGCCCTACATCCTGCGCTGCACCGAGGGATACACGGCCGGTATCAAGGGCGCCCGGCGCAGCTGGCTCCCGATGAACTCCTCGATGATCGCCACCGAGCCGCTGCCGCAGTCCGTCTGGGACACCATCGGCTGGGAGGGCGGCGAGACGCTGGGCGACATGGCGCACGCGTACATGTACGCGCAGCGCACCGCCGACGGCCGGATCGCGCTCGGCGGACGCGGTGTCCCGTACCGCTACGGCTCGCGCGCCGCCCGCTCCGACCGCGCCGGGCGCACCGAGCCCGCCACCATCGAAGCGCTGCGCGAGATCCTGGTCCGCTTCTTTCCGGCCACGGCGGGCGTACGGATCGACCACGCCTGGTCGGGGGTGCTCGGCGTCCCGCGCGACTGGTGCGCGACCGTCACCCTGGACCGGTCGACGGGCCTCGGCTGGGCGGGCGGGTACGTCGGTTCAGGTGTGGCCACCGCCAATCTGGCCGCCCGTACGCTGCGTGACCTGATCCAGCAGGACTCCGGCCAGTCCGGGCCTACCGACCTGACCACGCTGCCCTGGGTGAACCACAAGGTCCGCAACTGGGAGCCAGAGCCGCTGCGCTGGCTGGGCGTGCACGGGATGTACCGGGCGTACCGGGCGGCGGACGCCCGCGAACTGACCGCCCGCAGCACGGCGACCGACCGGATCGCCATGCTGGCGGACCGGATCGCGGGGCGCTGAGGGCCTGCTTGCCGCGTCTTCCGCAAGCCCCGCCCCGCCCCGCCCAGCCCAGCCCCGTCCCCCCGCAAGTCCCCCGGTACGGAAGGTAATCGGGAGTTCACGGTCGGCTCACGCGTGGTAGACACAGAGCAGGCACAGAGCAGGCACAGCAGTGCAGTGACGGTCCCGGGCGTCTCGGTGCCCGGGACCGCTTACCGGGGGGATGCGGTATGTCCGGGGACCGGCGGGGCGGGGACCGGCAGGGTGAGGCGGCGAGAGGGAGCGCGCCAATGGGCCCTGACGGCATGAGAGTCGGTGGTGTCGGGGACGTGGAGGGGGGCGCTGCCGGTCCGGACTCATCGGCCGGGTTCGGGCCGCCCGAGGTGCTGGGGGCGTCCGGCGGGCCGAGCGGTTACGGCGGCCTGGAAGGTCACAGCGTTCACAGCGGTTACGGCAGTGACAGCGGCCCCAGCAACCCCACCGAACCCGGTGGATTCGGCCCGCCGCCGCCCGCCGCTCCCCCGATGCCGGCCGTCCCGCCCACGCCTCCCACCCCGCCCGCCCCGGCGGACCCGATGCGGGCCGCGGCCGTGGCGCTGCTCAACCTCAGCGGGCTGGGCCTCGGTTATCTGCTGCTCAGGCGGTGGCCCGCCCTCGCTGTGTGCTGGGCGGCGACCGGTGCGCTGCTGGTGCTCGCCCTGCCCGCGGACCCGGACGGTGTGCCCGCCGGCGTACTCGTCGCGTACCTCGGCGTGCTGGTCCTGGCCGCGGCCCACGGCGCGTACCGCGCTCTGCGGCACCACATCATCCGGCCGCCGCGGTCGCCCGTCGCACTCGCGCTCGGCCTGGTGCTGCTGGCCGCACCGGTCGGCGGTGCCGTGCTGTACGAAGGGGCGCGCGACGAGGCCGCCCAGCAGCTGCTCCTCGACCGGCTCGCCGACGCGGACCGGCTGGTCACCCAAGCGAAGAGCGAGGACTTCCCGGTGGCCCGGGTGTCCTACGGCAAGGCCCTGGCCGCGTACCACGACCTCGGCGTCCACCACCCGGGCTCCCGCGCCGCCCGCCGCGTCCCGGCGTCGCTGCACACGTACTACGAGACGGTAGCCACCCCGTTCCGCGAGAAGAAGTACTGCGCCGCCGTCGAACCGCTCGCCTATCTGCGGACGGTGCCCGGGACCTACGGCAGGAAGCAGCTGGGCGCACTGGCCGGATGGCCCGACGACAAGCTCGCCACCTCGCTGTACGAGTGCGGGGTGACCGGCCTCGGCACCGGGAAGGACGTCGTGTCACCGACCGGGAGCCTCGGGCAGCTGCTCACGGCCTTCCCCGCGTCCCGGCAGGCCGCGAAGGTCGAACCGGCCGTCAGCTCCGCGATCGACAAGGCCGCGGGCGAGCTGAAGGGGTCCGCGCCGTGCGCGGCCAACGACCGTCTGAAGAACCTCCAGGGACAGGCCGTCGGCCTGCCGGGCAAGGAGGCGGGCGTGGACGCGGCGCTGACGGACGCGCTGCGCGAGGACGCGGCGACCGCGGGCCGGAAGGTCCAGGCGGGTACGTACATCTGCGGTCTCGACCAGTACCGGAAGGGCGACTTCGGCGGAGCGCTGAAGACGCTGACCGACTTCGCGAGCGCCTACCGCGGCGACCGGAACCGCGCCCGCGCCCAGAAGACCGCCATCGCCGCGGAGATCGCGCAGAGCGAGCCGGGGGCGGGCAAGCGGCTGCCGTCGATGGCGTCCGGCGGCAGCATCCCGGTGACGATCAGCAACGACAGCCCGGACGAGGTCGAGATCCTCTACACCGGCCCGGTCACCGGCAGCTTCACCCTCAAGGCGTGCAAGGGCTGTTCGGCGTACTCCAGCAGCGCATCGGCGCAGACGAACGCCTGCAAGGGCGGCAGGAGCTACCCGGAGCGGACCATCTCCCTGCCGCCCGGCACCTCGTACTTCCTGCACAAGTCCCTGAACAGCTCGACCACCACATCGGGCAGCAACACGGCCAGGATCCAGCCGGGTTACACGTACACGGAGTGCGCGTACGTGGTCCAGGGCACCGGTTCGGGCTATACGTCCTGAACCGGCCCGGTCCCGTACGTATGTGATCCACCGGCCAGGGGCGGCGCCGGCTCAGAACCCGGTGCCGCCCGTGAGAACGTCCCGGGCGTCCGGCATGGCAGGCCGCCCGCCGGACTCAGGGTCCGGGTTCTGGCCCGGGTCCTGGTCCGGGTCCGGGTTCTCGGCGGCGAGGGTGAGCGCCCTGAGCCCCACGACCAGCCCGGAGCGTACGTCCACCGGCAGCCGGCCCACCAGCGCGGCGACTTCGCGGTGGCGGTGCTCAAGGACCGTGGCGACCAGCGCCGCGCCCTCGTCGGTGGTCCGCAGCACGACCTCCCGCCGGTTGGCCGGGTTGGCCTTGCGGTCGACCAGCCCGCCCGCCTCCAGCCGGTCCACCATCCGCATCGCCGTCGACGCGTTGACCTCCAGGACGGCCGCGAGCGCCGCCAGCTTCACCGGCCCGCTGGAGTCGAGCACCACCAGGGTCCGCAGCTGCGGAAGGGTCAGCGCGCTGCCGACCTCGGCGAGGGCACGCGCCGAGAGCCCGACGAGCAGCCGCGCGGCGGCCATCACGGCTGCGGTGACCTCGTCGGTCTCGTCCCCGGCCGCGCCCCTGGCTCCGTTCCCCGCCACACCCGCGGACACGTCTCCGGCCGCACCCCCGGACACGTCACCGGCCACGCCCCCCGACATGCCTCCGGCCGCGTCCTCGGCCATGCCCCCGGTCGCGTCCCCGGCGCGGCTGCCCGCAGCCGTCTGCTCGCCCGTCATGCGGTCCGTCCACCGTTTCCGGCCGCCGGGCTGTCCACCCGGGCGGTCCTGTCGGCCGGGGTCCACCCCGGCTGCTCATCAGGCCGTACATCAGGCTGTTCGGCAGGCCGTTCGTCAGGCCCTTCGGCAGACCCTTCGTCAGGCCGTTCGTCAGACTGACCAGCGGGCGCGTTCATCGGACCGCGCCCATCATTGCAGTCTGCAATGATAGTCTCGGTCCCGCGCACCACGCACCGCTCGGACGTGCCGCTCAGGCACCCCGCTCGACACACCGCTGATCCGTACCTCACCAGTATCCGGGCATCCGTACCCGACACCTCGCGCGCCACGGACCGCCCCACCCGTACTGCCGCCCTCCGCACAGGGCACCGGCAGCTCCCTGGGCAATGACGCCCTCAGGGTCTTCCGCCCGGAAGGCCCCACGCCCGCGCGTGAACCCACTCGGTACGCAGGACACCGGCACCCGCCCCGTCGCGGTGGACCGGTGGCCTTCTTCCGTGTGCCCGCGACGGCTCTGCCCCTGCCTGCACCACCGACGGAGGAGAACCCGTGATTCCGCACCCCCCTGCCCCGGACCCCGCACACACCCCCGGCCGGCTCGCCCCTCCCCCACAGAAGGTGAAGAGCCTGGCGGACTTCCGTGTCCCGCCCCGGGTCGCGCTGATCGCCGTACTCGCCCTGCCGGTCGGCGCCGCCGCGGCGCTCGTGGCCGTGGGGCTGCTGAAGCTGATCGAGCTCTTCACCAACCTCTGCTTCCACGGCCGGTTCGCCTTCGGCGCCACCACCCCTGGCTCCACCTCGCACTGGTGGCTGATCCTCTTCATGCCCGTCGTGGGCGGGCTGGTCATCGGCCTGATGGCCCGGTACGGATCGGAGAAGATCCGCGGCCACGGAATGCCGGAGGCCATCGAGTCGATCCTGTTCGGCGCCAGCAAGGTGCAGCCCAGGCTGGCGGTGCTCAAGCCCGTCTCGTCGGCCATCGGTATCGGCACCGGCGGGCCGTTCGGCGCCGAGGGACCGATCATCATGACCGGCGGGGCGGTCGGTTCGATACTCGCCCAGTTCCTCCATGTCACCACCGACGAACGCAAGACCCTGCTGGTCGCGGGCTCCGCCGCCGGTATGGCGGCCACCTTCAACTCCCCGCTGGCCGCGATCCTGCTCGCCGTCGAGCTGCTGCTCTTCGAGTGGCGCCCCCGCTCGTACATCCCCGTGGCGGTCGCCGCGGTCACCGCGACGCTGGTCCGCGGTCCGATCCTGGGCACCGCCCCGCTCTTCGCCGGCGCCCATGTCCCGGACCGGCTGCCGCTCTCCGCATACGGGCTGTGTCTGGTCTCCGGGATCGGCGCCGGGCTGCTCGCACTCGGCGCGACAGCGCTGGTGTACTTCTCGGAGGACATGTTCGCCAAGCTGCCGCTGCACTGGATGTGGTGGCCGGCCATCGGCGGCCTGATCATCGGCGTCGGCGGGCTCTTCGAGCCCCGCGCGCTGGGCGTCGGGTACGACGTCATCGACCAGCTCCTCACCGGCCGGGCCACCGTGGGGCTGATCATCGGCATCCTGGTGGTCAAGACCCTGATCTGGGGCCTCTCGCTGGGCTCGGGGACCTCGGGCGGCGTACTCGCCCCGATGTTCATGATCGGCGGGGCGCTCGGCGCGGCCGAGGGGCTGGTCTTCCCGGCCGTGAGCCCCGGCTTCTGGGCCCTGGTCTCGCTGGCCGGGGTACTCGGCGGAGTCATGCGCTCCCCGCTGACCGGCATCGTCTTCTGCCTCGAACTGACCCATGAGATGAACGCCCTGCTCCCCATGGTGATCACCGCGTCCTCCGCCTACCTCCTCTCGGTGATCATCCTCAAGCGCTCGGTCCTCACCGAGAAGCTCGCCCGCCGGGGTCTGCACCTCACCCGGGAGTACTCGGTGGACCCGCTGGAGGTCCATCTCGTACGGCAGCTCGAATCCCCCATCACCGCGACGTTCCGCACCGACGAGACGGTGGCCGACATCAAGCGGGAGCTGGCCGCTCCGCACGGCAGCCATGACGTCGACGGCTTCCTCGCCCAGCGGCTCTACCCCGTGATGGACCCGGCGGGACATCTGGCCGGTGTCGTCACCCGCTCCGACTTCCTGTTCAGCGCCCCTGACGACCCCACCCCGCTCGGCGAACTCGCCAGGCCCGCGGTGACCGCGTACCCCGACGAGACCCTGCGCACCCTCGCCAACCGTATGGCGGCGCACCACGTCACCCGGGTGGTGATCGTCGGCCGGGACGATCCGGACCGGCTCGAAGGGCTGCTCAGCCTGCGGCAGTTGCTCGAAGCCCGCCGGATAGACCTGCATGAGGAGCAGCACGCCGAGCGCTTCCTCAGCCTCGTACCGCGCAGGTTCCAGCAGGGCGTGCTCCAGCGGCAGGACGGATAGCGGCGGCCGGGCCGGGCCAGGACCGGCCCGGCCCGGATCGCACGGCGGGGCGGCCGATGCGCGTACCGGCCACCGCACGGCGCTGTTCGCGTACGGCCTCTTGTCAGCGCCCCGGACGCACAGCAGACTGCTGCCCGAGGGACAGACATTGGATGTCTAGACCATTCTGGGTCATTCATTCCCCTCCCTGTCCCCTGCATCCGCTGCGCCCAAGGACCGAAGGAGCACTCATGGGAACGGGAACGCCTTTCGGGCGACGATCCGTACTGGCCATAGGGGCAGGCGTGGCATCCCTGCCGCTCCTGCCCGCCGCACCCGCGGCCGCCTCCCCCGCGCAGGGCGGCACCAGCACTGACGCACTCGGGAAAGGTCGGATTAATCCCGCGCGTATCCCTCCCGCCTCGCAGATCGCGGTCAGCGCGTCCGACACCCCGGACACCATCGTGCGCAAGGCGGCCCATGTCGTCCCCCGGCCCTCCCAAGTCGCCTGGCAGCAGCGGGAGGTGACCGCCTTCACGCACTTTGGCATGAACACCTTCACCGACCGCGAGTGGGGCTCGGGCGCCGAGGACGAGGCGACCTTCGACCCGTCGGGGATGGACGCCGACCAGTGGATGCGCGCCTACCGGGCGGCCGGCGCCCGCCAGGTGATGTTCACGGCCAAACACCACGACGGCTTCGTCCTCTACCCGACCCGCTACACCAACCACTCGGTGATCGCGAGCCCTTGGTGGATCCGCACCCGGGGCTGCTCCGCCGCCGAACGCGACGCCACCGCCAAGGCCCGGGCCCAGGCCGAGAAGCGCCGCTCCGACGATCCGGCCGCCTACTGGCGGGCCCGGAACGCCGGCTGCCGCAACCCCCTGGGCGACGTCCTCGGCACCTATCTCAAGGCCGCCCGCCGGGCCGGTCTCAGGGTGGGCGTCTATCTCTCCCCCGCCGACGGCTCCGAGCAGCCGCACGCCTGGCACGCCCGGTACGTCGAGGAGATCCGCGCGAAGCAGGCGTCGGGCCAGTCGCTCAGCATCGAGGAGCAGGCCACCGTCGACGACGGCGACCGCGCCCCCGGCGGCCAGGGCCGTTACGGCAGCGGAAGCCCGGTCGTCCGCCGTACGATCCCGACCCTGGTCCCCGGCGACGACCGGGCGGACGCGCTCGCCGCGCACCGCATCCCGTCCTTCACGGTGCGGGCCGACGACTACAACGCGTACTACCTGAACCAGCTCTACGAACTCTTCACGCAGTACGGCCCCATCGACGAGTTGTGGCTCGACGGCGCCAACCCCTGGACCGACGCGGGGATCACCGAGAAGTACGACTTCACCGCCTGGTTCAGGCTCATCCACGCACTCTCCCCCGACACCGTCACCTTCGCGGGACCGCAGGGCACCCGCTGGATCGGCAACGAGAACGGGGTGGGCCGCACCACCGAGTGGAGCGTCACGCCCGCCACCGCCGACCCCGCGACCGCACACGGCGAAGGGCTGCTCCCGGACGGCGCGAGTGCCGCCGACATCGGCTCCCGCGACAAGATCACCGCGCCCGGGGTCGAGTACCTCCAGTGGTTCCCCGCCGAGGCGGATGTCTCGCTGCGGCCCGGCTGGTTCTTCCACGCCGACGAGAAGCCCAAGACCCCGCAGCAACTCCTCACGATCTACGAGGAGTCGGTGGGCCGCAACGCCGTACTGCTGCTGAACGTCCCGCCGGGCCGGGACGGCCGCATCGCCGCACCCGACGTGGCCTCGCTCACCGCGTTCGGCGACTCTGTCACCGCGACGTACGGCCGCAACCTGCTCACGTCGGGACCCGGCCGCACCCCTCTGCTCACGGCGGGCCGGGGCCGCCGCGATCCGGTCCTGCGCACTCTCACCGACGGCCGGCTCACCACCGCCTGGTCGCCCTCGCACGGGGCCACCACGGGCGCCGTCACCGTACGGCTCTCCACGGCCAGGACCTTCGACCGCGTCCGGCTCGGCGAGGACATCACCAGGGGCCAGCAGGTGGAACGGTTCGCGGTCGACATCTGGACCGGCACCGCCTGGCAGCAGACCACGGCCGGCACGACGATCGGTTACGCCCGGATCCTGTCCCTGCCCGAGCCGGTGACCTCGGACGGCATCCGCGTCAGAATCCTCCAGTCCCGCGCCACCCCGCGCCTCGCGTCGGCGTCACTCCATCTGAACGTGCCACCGGAGTGAGGCAGAGGGGAGGACGGGAGGGGGACGGCCCGGAGGGGGACGCCAAGGTAAGGCTACCCTTAGCATAACTGCATGCCGATATCAGAGAAGAACTCTCCGACAGGGACGAGCCAGGCCGGGAGCCCGCACCCGGTGGCCGGTGGACGACACGGCCACGGCCCGGGTGTGCTCTCGGTGGTGCGCTCATCCGATGTGACCCCGATGATGCGGCGCGTGACCCTGGGCGGGCCCGACCTGGCCCGCTACCACGAGGGACCGAACATCAAGCTCCTGGTGCCACCGGGCAACTCCCCGCACTGGGAGTGGCCCGACTCCGCCCCCGCCTCAGGACCCGGGCAGCCGGGACCGGTGAAGCGCACCTTCAGCGTCCGGCGCTTCGACGCGGCGGCCGGCGAACTGGACATCGACTTCCTGCTGCACGGCGAGGGCCCGGCCGCCCGCTGGGCGGAGCGCGCGGTCGCCGGGGACGTGCTCGGGGTGCTGGGCGTGGGCGGAGTCAGCCCGCAGCCGGCCGACTGGTACCTGATCGTGGGGGACCACTGCGCGCTCCCGGCCGTGGCCAAGCTGCTGCCCGAACTCCCCGCCGACGCCCGGGGAGAGGTCTTCGTCTCGGTCCCCGGCGACACCGAACGGCAGGAGCTGCTCGCTCCCGCCGGGGTACGGGTGCACTGGCTGCCCCCGGAGGAGGCGGACGGACGGAACGGAATGGCGGACGCGGTACGGGGCGCGGACTGGCCGGACCACGACCGGGTGTTCGCCTGGGTCGCGGGCGAGTCCGCCCAGGTCCGCGAGGTCCGCTCCTGGCTCCGCCGCGAGCACGGCCTGAGTCACCGTCAGCACCTGGCCATCGGCTACTGGAAGCGCGGCCTGGCCGAGGACATCTACCACGACCGCAGCGACAACGACCGGGACGAGGACTACTACCGCATCTCCGCGGAGTCCCGGGGGCGCGCGGCGCGGTGAATCAAGCACGGTGACGGGAAAAGCCATCGGCCGACGGGCCGGCCCCGGTGAGCTTCACCGGGCCGGCTGCCCGCCACGCTCATCCGGCCCGGTCTCCCGGCCACCCGCTCCGGAACCGTCCGCCCGGGAGTCGTCGACGATCCGCTGCAGCGCCGCGACCTGACGCTCCAGGGCTTCGCGGCCCGCGGCGCTGAGGTTCACCCAGGTACGGGGGCGCTTGCCCACGTAGCCCTTGCGCACCTCCACGTAACCGTGCGAGGACAACGTGCCCACCTGCTTGGACAGCGCCGACGCCGACAGCCCCGCCGTCTCCCGCACCCAGCCGAACTCCGCCCACTCCGTACCGGCGAGCAGCGAGACGATCGACAGACGGGTGGGTTCGAGCAGCACCGGGTCGAAGTCAGGACGATCCATCGGGCGCCCCGGCTCGTCCGCGCTCCCCGCCCGCGGCGAGGGAGGACAGCCCCTGCTGGAGACGGCCCCCGAAGAGGATCAGGACCGCGCCGAGCACGGCGCCGACGACCGTCCGCGCATACGGGAAGGAGAGCCCGGAGTGCGGTACGAAGGCGGCGACGGCCCCGATGACCACCACCGCCAGGATGATCACCCGGCTCCACAGCGCGAACCGGGGCGAGATCGCGTCCCGCCGCACCCTGGTCCGCCGCCCCAGCAGGGCGGAGCCCCACCTGCTCCGCAGCAGCGCCGCATAGGCGACGGCGAGGGCGGCGAAGGCGATGTTCACCACGGACTCCACGCCCGAACCGAAGAAGTCGGGCGCCGCGAGCAGCGCGAAGACGGCGAGCCCGAAGAGAACGGCCACCCAGCGCGACTCCTGCACCGAGCCCACCGCCTCCTCCCGTCGCCGCTGGACGTCCTGAAGGGCACGGGATGCCTCTTCCGGTGTGGGGTGTCGGGTCATGACGTCCTCCTTGGGTTTCCTGACCAGAACTCGTTTCCTGTAAGGAAAGTAGTTTCCTGAGAGAGTCGGCGTCAAGTGGGAGAAGCCCAGGACATGGAGGACGCCAAGCGCGACTTCATGGGCTGAGGGCAGCGACTTCCTGCCGGTGAACCTGTTCCGCGATCCGTTCGGGGCGCCGATGACGCCGACGACGGCGGGCGAGCTGTTCGGCCATTTGCAGAAGCGGGCGAAGCCGACGTGGAAGGCCGGGCCCCGGACCCGGCAGATCGTGGATGCCCTGGACCGCGAGGGAGGAGCAGGCGTGCCCCTCCCTCGCGGAGCGAGGGTGTGTCAGATCCCGAAGGGCTGGCGTAGCGGATGGTGCCGCTGGGCAGC
Organism: Streptomyces sp. NPDC054757; assembly: GCF_053612185.1. NCBI lineage: Bacteria > Bacillati > Actinomycetota > Actinomycetes > Kitasatosporales > Streptomycetaceae > Streptomyces > Streptomyces sp. NPDC054757. The sequence continues at coordinate 167,015 of NZ_JBSHBW010000004.1, read as the reverse complement.
GGGTGTGCCGGGTCGAGGGTCATGACCATCATGGCCTCGTCCGGGACGTCGATCGTCAGGTCGATGCCGTGGGTGGAGGCGCGGGTGAAGCCGAAGCGGGGGTAGTACGCCGGGTGTGCCCCATGACGGTGACGTAGTGCTCGCCCTGGTCCTTGGCGGCCTTGAGGGCGGCGCGGATGGCGGCCGAGCCGGCGCCGCTGTTCTGGTACTCGGGGAGTACGGCGCACGGGGCCAGGCACAGGGCCGGGGTGTCGCCGATGTGGCAGCGGGTCAGCAGCGCGTGGCCGACGATCTTGCCGTGCTCGTCGGTGGAGACCAGGGACAGGCCCTCGATCCAGGAGGAGTCGGCACGCAGGGTGTCGACGAGGTCGGACAAGGCATCCCCTGGCTCGCGGACCGTTTCGCCGTTAGGACCGCCCCCAGCACCTGCTGATCCATCCCGGCGCTGCCCCCGACCTCACGCATGGAGGCGATGACCAGCCACACCACCACGAGCATGCAGACGGCCGTGTCCGCCCGTACCGCACCAGTGGAGCGTGGGTATCGGCGACAGAGGACAGGCCCGGGTAGTACAACCGGCGCCGAACTGGCGGGGGCCACCACGATGGTCGCCGAATACGTGCCCACCTGGCGCCGTGGTTTCTACACCTCGATCCCCGATGCGGCCCCGGGAGGTGACGCCGGCCTTCTTCACCATCACGGGCCACCACGCCCATGCCTATGTCCCCAGCACCTTCGCGCTCAGCCACCTCACCAAGACCTTGAGGAAGCGGGACTCGCCCTGCCGCCCCGTACAGGTAGCTGCACCCTATGATCGGCAGCAGGCTGGATGTACCGCCCGCAGCGGCTTCCCTAGCGTTGCCTCAGTCGGTGCTCCGGCCGTGGACGAGCAGCGCCGGCAAGGGAGTTCAGGTGAGTTCATGGGGACGCTCACGGGAACGCCACCCGCACCGCTTCGCGGTTGACCGGCATCGCCCCGAGGGACAGGTGGAGTTCGCCCCGGGCACCGGCCGTACTCCCCCACCGACCACCACGTCCTGCCCGGCATGGCGCCGGTGCACCCAGCACAACAACCACTTCCCGAAAGGGTGGGAAATGTCGGCAAGTTCGATACCCGAGGAAGAACTCGCATGGCTGGACGCGACGGCGCAGGCCGACCTGGTCCGCCGGAAGGTGCTGTCGCCGACCGAGCTCGTGGAGGCGGCGATCCGGCGGATCGAGCGGCTCGACCCCAGGATCAACGCCGTGGTCACACCGCTGTTCGAGAAGGCTCTCGCCGCGGCGGCTGCGCCCGGACTGCCGGACGGCCCCTTCCGCGGGGTGCCCATGCTGCTCAAGGACTTCCTCTGCCTCACCGAGGGCGATCCCGCCTACGGGGGGATGCGCGCGCTGCGGGACCGGGACTGGCGCGCCCCTGAGGACTCCGCCCTCGCGGCCCGTTTCCGCGCGGCCGGGTTCGTGTTCTGCGGAAAGACGAACCTCCCCGAGCTGGCCACCAGCACCACCACGGAACCGCTCGCGCACGGGGCGACGAGGAACCCCTGGGACCTCACCCGCTCCCCCGGGGGCTCCAGCGGTGGGTCGGCGGCCGCGGTGGCCGCGGGCATGGTCCCGGTGGCACACGGCAACGACATGGCGGGCTCGATCCGGATGCCGGCCAGCGCCTGCGGAATCGTCGGGCTCAAGCCCTCGCGGGCCCGCACCACCCTGGGCCCCGCATACGGCGAGTACTGGGGCCCGGTGACGCACGAACACGTGCTGACCAGGTCGGTCCGCGACACCGCGGCCGTGCTGGACGCGACGGCGGGGCCCGCGACCGGCGACCCGTACACCGCCCCGCCCGCCCTGCGGCCCTACCGCGAAGAGGTCGGCGTCGATCCCGGCGTCCTGCGGATCGGGTTCCGTACGACCCCGCCGGGTGCGGCGGAACCGGCCCACAAGGACTGTGTGGCGGCGGTCGAGCACACGGCCCGCCTGCTCGACTCGCTCGGCCACCGCGTCGAGCCGACGAGCGCCTCCTGCCTGGACAACCCGGCCCTTTTCGAGGCGCTGGTGCCACTGTTCGCGGCGGCCGTGGCCTGGGAGCTCGACCAGTGGTCCGAGCTCGTCGGTGAGCGCCTGGAACCGGCGGACCTCGAACCGATGAACGCCATGCTGGCCGAGACGGGCCGCTCGGTCACGGCCGCACAGTGGCTCTCCGGTACCCAGGCGTGGCAGCGGTGGGCGCGCGGCGTGGCAGGGCTCTGGGACGAGGAGGTGGATGTGCTGCTCACACCGACGCTGCCCGCGCCGCCCGCGGTACTGGGCGAACTCGCGCCCACGGGGAAGAGCCCCGAGGAACTGGTGGCCGCCGTGAGCGGGGGCATCGCCTTCACGGTGCCGTTCAACATCACCGGCCAGCCCGCCATCTCCCTCCCGCTGTACCGCAGCGACGACGGACTGCCGATCGGCGTGCAGCTCGTCGCCGCCTACGGACGGGAGGACGTACTGATCCGGCTGGCCTCACAACTCGAACAGGCCGCCCCCTGGTCGGGGGAGCACCCTCCGTCCTTCGACTGAACGAAAACGAATCGGTCCGGAAGGGGCGAACGCTGTCCGCCGTGCCCCCCGTGACGTGGTGAACCCGGAAAGGATCGACATGTTTCATCTTGATCATCTCTGCCTGGGCGTCCCCGAGTTGGACGACGGCGTCCGCCGGGTGCGGGAGGAGACGGGACTCGCCCACTACGACGGGGGCGTCTTCCCCAACGGACTCGCCAATACGGTCTTCCCGCTCGGCGGGGACGTCTACCTGGAGGTCGAGTCGGTGACGGGCCACGCAGCCGGGCCTGACGCGGGGGCCGCCTGGTTCGACCGGGCGGTCGCGGACGGCGACCGGTGGATGTTCTGGAGCCTGCGCGCCGACACCCTGGAGGAGCTGGAGGCGGTCGCGCAGCGGCTCGGTGGCGAGGTGCTGCGGGCGCCGGGCCGCGTCCAGCCCGACGGCACCCAGCGCCTCATCACCACCGCGCCGGGCGCCGACCGCGCGCTCGACGCGTGGCGGCGGGGACTGCCGAACTGGTACTACCGCCACGACCCGGCCACCCATCCGGACCGCGGCGCGGTGGAGCACGGGGATCGCGGGGCGGCGGTGGTCCGGCTGGAGATCAGCGCCGACACCGAAGAACTGCGGGAGCACAGCGGTGCCGAGACCTTCGAGCGGCTACCGCTGGTGATGGTGCCCGGCCCGCCCGGCGTGCACGCGGTCACGGTACGTACCGCCTCGGGGCGCGAGGTGACGCTGCGCAGGGACCCGGCGGCCCTGTAGCGCCGTCGGGGCCCGGCCGGGACTCCGGCCGTGGGTTCCGTCACTACGTGAACCTCCCACGGCCCGGCCGCCACAGGGCCCGTACGAGCACGACGTCACCTTCGGAAAGGTGGGAACAGATGGCAAGCATCGCTCTCTTCGGCGCCACCGGGATGATCGGCAGCCGTATCCTCGGCGAGGCCCTCGACCGTGGCCATGAGGTCCTGGCCGTCGTCCGCGATCCCTCCCGGCTGACCACGGCCCACCCGGCGCTGAGGCTGGTCACCGGAGACGTCCTCGATCCGTCGTCGGTCCTTTCCGCGGCTGACAGCCAGGATGTGGTGGTCAGTGCGGTCGGCGGTGGGCACGGCGACGCCGCGGGGCACCTGGCGACCGCCGAACCCGGCGCGAGGGCGCTCGTGGCGGGGCTGCGCGCACTCGGGCACGGCGACGCCCGCCCACGTCTGATCTCAGTCGGTGGGGCCGGGCCGTTGCGGACCTCCGACGGCAGGCCGCTGTGGGACACCGAGGGGCTGCCGGAATCACTGGTGCAGATCATGCACGCGCACGGTGACGCCCTCGATTACCTCCGCACCGTCAGCGATGTGCGCTGGACGGTCATCAGCCCGTCCGCATTCGTCGGGCCCGGTTCCCGTACCGGCACGTACCGCAGCGCCCTCGACGACCTCATCGTCGGTGAGGACGGCAAGAGCCGGATCTCCACCGAGGACTTCGCAGTCGCGGTCGTCGACGAGATCGAGCACGCACGCCATCCGGACGGCCGGTTCACCGTGGGTTACTGATTGTCCGCGACACCCGTACCCGGCCGCGCTGGACGACGTCCTGCGCGCCTACCGCGCGCTGCTGGCACAGGGCCTTCCGGCGGACCGGATCGTGCTGGTCGGCCACTCGGCGGGCGCCACTCTCGCTCTGTCCGCCCTGCAGCGCCTGCGCGATTCCGGCGACCCCATGCCGGTGTGCGCGGTCGCGCTGTGCCCGATCACCGACTTCACCCTCAGCGGCACGTCGCTGACCACCAACGCGGAGACGGACATCGTCGGCGTGGCGGAACTGCACCACGGCAGTACGTACGTGGGAGCTCCGAACCACCGGCCCCTCAGCCCGGTGTGTCCCGACATCCGGCCGCGCCCGGCGCCCTGAGGCGCAGGAGGGCGATCAGCGTCATGACGGCGAGCGCCACCACGAACCACGCGTAGTCCCGGGTCGCCGCCGCCAGGCCGCCCCCGTGTACGACGAGGACCCCGGCGACGACGGCGGGCAGGCCCATGCCCAGGTAACAGACCACGTAGACCGCCGACAGAACACCGGCACGCTCGTGCTCGGCGACCAGGGGCACGACGGTACGCATCCCTCCCTGGAACCCGGCTCCGAAGCCGACCCCCGACACGAAAGTACCGGCGAAGAACCCGGCGTACGAAGAGAGTTCGACGGCCGTGAGGGTCCCGAGCGACCCCAGGACGAGCAGGGTGACGCCGAGGAACATCAGGGCCCTGGGCGGCACGCGTCCGAGCGAGACGGCGGTGACGGACGAGACCACGGTCAGGACGGACAGGCCGAGGCCGCCGACCACCGCGGAGCCCGAGCCCGAGAGTTCGCGGGCGAGCGCCGGGGCGAGCGAGCCGTAGAAACCACCGAGCGACCACACCGCGAACAGCACGGGCGCCACCGCGAGCAGCGGGCCGCGCAGGCGCCGTGGCACCGCGAGTTCGGGCACGAGGGAGGAGCGCAACCCGGGCGCCCGGCCCCCGGTGTCCGGCAGTACGGCGACCCCGGCGGCCTGCAGGGCGAAGACACCGATGAACACGAGGTAGACGAGGTGCGTGGGGGCCGGCAGATACTGCACGACCAGGCCGGACAGCAGTGCGCCGACGCCGGACCCCAGGCCCGGGGCGACGGCGTTGGCGCGGGTGCCGCGCTCACGGTCGATGTCCAGCATGGCCGCGCCCAGCGCGCCCAGGGCGCCGCCGGTGGCGATGCCCTGCAACACCCGCCCGGTGACGAGCGCGCCGACGCCGCCGGCCGTGCTGAACACCACCATGGCGATGATCTGCAGGGCCAGCGCGGCCAGCAGCACCGGCCTGCGACCGAGGTGGCCGGACGCCCTGCCCAGCACGAGCAGGGCGACCAGGACCACGACGGCGTACACACCGAAGACCACCGTGGTGGTGATCGGGGAGAAGTGCCACCGGGCCGCGTAGAGGGCGTAGACCGGCGTCGGGGCGCTCGACGCGGCGAGGAACGAGACGATGATCGACGCGAACAGCGCCAGGCCGGCGGGGCCGCCCGTACGCCGGACGGTCAAGGGGACGTCATGCGGTGGCGTCGTGGTCTTCATGAACACCTCACAGCACTGCTCCGGGCCCCGGGGACGAGGCCCCCGGGGCCCGGAGCTGCGCTCTATCGAGCCGCGTCGTCTGGGTAGGCGGCGGTCGCCTGGATCTCGACGAGGAGTTCCGGGCTGGCGAGACCGCTGACGCCGATGATCGACCAGGCGGGGTAGGGGGCCTTGACGAGGCGCTGCTTGGCGGCGAGGAAGCCGGACATGTTCTCGCGGATGTCGACGTGATAGCTGGTCACGTCGACCAGGTCGCCGAGGCCGAGGTTCTCCAGCCGGAGGATCTCCTCAAGGCGCCGGATGGCGAGCTCGGTCTGTTCCTCGACGGTCTCCCCGGGGACGCCGTCGGCGCGGCGGCCGATCTGGCCGGAGATGAACAGGTGCCCGTGCGAACGGATCGCGGGGGCGTGGCCGAAGCGCGCGAAGGCGCTGGTGGTCCCTCCGAAGACCGGCGAGTTGTCGGGGACCTCTACGGGGTGGATGGGCATGGCGGGGTGTCCTTTTCTCTGGTGGGTGGGGCCGACATCTGTGCCGACATCTGTGTCGGCTCCGTCGGCCGGGTGGCGGGGTGGCCGGGTGGCCGGGTGGCGGGCCAGGTCGCGGCCGGGGCGGCCCCCGGTCAGTCGCCCCACCGGGAGGAGCCGCAGGCGTGCTCCATCCGGGTCCGGCCGAAGGTCTCGCGTTCGCGCAGGAATTCACCGGGAATCGCGTAACGCGGGCCGTTCCTTGGGTTCTTGGCGGCTTGCGCGACGATCGCGTCGGTGAGGGAGCGGATCATCTCCAGCCGCGGATAGGCGGCGTGGACGACGTCGGCCTGCGCGTCGCTGAGGGCGTCGGCGTAGGTGTTGCCCATCGGGCCGCCGAAGTCGAGCGCGACGCCTTCGCGTACGAGCACGCACAGCGTGCCGCGGCGCTCCGCGATGCCCGACGAGGTGTGCAGGGCGATGGCCTGCCACACCTCGTCGGCCTCCGTATCGGACCGTCCGTGTGCGAGGAGGAAGGCGGCGGCCCGGTCGGCGCCCTCGACCTCGAATCTCTGGGTGTGCGGGCCGTCCGGCGCGACGCCGAGGTCGTGCATCGTGCACGCCGCGAACAGCAGGTCGTCCTCGTAGTCCTGGCCGGCGGCCAGTTCGAGGCGGGCGGCCACGAGTCGGGCGAACAGATAGGTGCGCATGCTGTGGTTGAACACCGAGGGCGATTCCACCGGCCTGATGAGCTGTACGACAGCACCGGCGAGCGGTGTGTCCGGCAGCGCGATCAGGTCGGCGGCCGCCTCGGGGGCCACGTGGCTGTGGGGCGATCCGGTCATGTCCATCAGGCTGGCACGCACGCCCCTGACCAGGTGAGTGGCAATATTGCCTACTGTCGATAGAATAGTGCCATGACGACCCACCGAGTCGCGGTCCTGGCGTTGGACGGTGTCACTCCGCTCGACCTGGCGATCCCGGCGCAGATCTTCAGCACCCGCCCGGAGACCCCGTACGAGGTGAGCGTGTGCGGGCTCGGCTCCGAGGTGGCGACCAACGCCGGCTTCTCCCTCATGACGGAGGGCGGCCTGGACCGGGTACGCGCGGCGGACACCGTGATCGTGCCGGGATACGAGCCGGGGAGCGAGCCGCTGGTACGGCCGCCGGACGAGGTCCTCGACGCACTGGCCGGGACGCGCGACCGGGGCCGGCGGGTGGTGTCGATCTGTACGGGCGCCTTCGCGCTGGCCGCTGCGGGCGTTCTGGACGGGCTGCACGCCACGACCCACTGGCAGCACATCGACGAGCTGGAACGGGACTTCCCCGCCGTCACGGTCGACCGCGACGTGCTCTACGTCGACGAGGGGGACGTGCTCACGTCGGCCGGAGTGTGCTGCGGCATCGACCTCTGCCTGCACCTCGTACGCCGCGACATGGGGGCGCTCGTGGCCAACCGGATCGCCCGCGGCCTGGTGGCCGCCCCACACCGCGACGGCGGGCAGGCCCAGTACATTCCGGCTCCGGTCACCGAGGCCGGGGAGACGTCGCTCTCCGAGACCCGGGGCTGGGCCCTGCGCCACCTCGACGAACCGCTCACGCTCCGCATGCTCGCCCGCCACGGGGGCGTCTCACCCCGCACCTTCATGCGCCGGTTCGCCACGGAGACGGGCACCACGCCCCTCCAGTGGCTGCTGAGCGCCCGCCTCGGCAAGGCACGCGAACTGCTGGAGACGACAGACCACTCGGTGGACCAGGTGGCCCGGGACTGCGGCCTCGGCACGGCGGCCAACCTGCGCCTGCACTTCCGCCGGACCCTCAACACCACCCCCACCGCCTACCGGCGGACTTTCACGCGTTGACACCGCTCGCGCGCAGCGCGTGCACGGCGAGGAGGCCCGCGCTGAGCGCCGTCACGATGCCGCAGCCCAGATGAGTGCCGGTGTGCGAACCACCGAAGGAGGCCGCGAGGTTGACGGCGGTGCTGACGCCTACGATGGCCCACAGAACGGACCGGAAGGCGCTGCGACGGCTCGGCTGCGGGGGCGGGGGCGGGGAAACGAAGTTCGTCATGGGGAAGTCCTCTGCGATTCCGGTGGTCGAAGGCACGCCCGACGCTACGGACCGGTCTCGGCGCCGGACGATCCCGCAGACTGCCCGACCGTGGGTACGGCCAGCTGTCCGGCCGTTGGTACAGCAGGCTGTAACGCTGCGCGGGCGCTCTCGTCGGGCCGCCCGGAGCCTTCCACGCAGGAACCGGAGGCGAGCGAGGAGAGACAAGAGACAGAGGAGGGAAGGATGACGGCAACGTTGTCGCGGACACCGCGCCTCCGCGGAGCGAAGCAGACCGCCACCGCGGTGCTCAGAGCCGCCGGGGCCGCGACCGGTGAGCTGGCCGGCGGCATCGGCACCGCGCTTCCCGCGCTCGCGCTCCTGATTCTGCTGCTGCTCACGGCTGTTGTGTCGCTCACCGGTGCCGGCCTGCTGCTGGTGGGCCCCGCGCTGAGTGCGCTGCACGCCCTGGCCCGGCGCGAACGCCGGCGGCTCGCCCGCCGGGGCCACGAGATCATCGCTCCTGACCCGCCGCCCACGCGCCCACGCGCAGGACTCGTCCACCCCACCACCCGGCGCGAGATGCGCTGGCTGCTCCAGCACGCTTCGGCCGGGCTGCTGTTGGCGCTGACGGGCGTCGTCCTGCCCGTACTCGCGGTGCGTGACACGGCCTTCCCGCTGTACTGGCGGTTCGCCCCGGAGGACACCACCGCCGCTTCCATCGGCATCGGCACCGCGCACACCTGGCTGGACGCGACGGCGGTGGCCCTGCTCGGCGTGGGCTGGATCGCTCTCATCGTGGGGGGCACTCCGGCGCTGGCACGGCTGCAGGCCAAGCCCGCCCGGCGCTTCCTCGCCGCCGATCCCGGCACCGACCTCTCCGCCAGAATCCTTGAGCTGACCGCCTCCAGGGCCGCGGCCCTGGACGCCCACGCCGCCGAACTGCGCCGTATCGAACGTGCCCTGCACGACGGCAGTCAGAACCGGCTGATCTCCGTCACCGTGCTCCTCGGCGCGGCCCGCCGCCGACTGGCCCGCGAGCCGGACCACGCGGTCGAGGTCCTCGACATCCTGGAGCGCGCACACTCCGCCGCCGAACAGGCCCTGGCCGATCTGCGCGGTGTCTCCCGCAGCATTCTTCCCCCGGTACTGGAGGCCCAGGGCCTTGCCGGGGCCCTGACAGGACTCGCCGCCGACTGCGCGGTGCCCTGCCGTACGGACGTCGATGTCCCCGTACGGTGCGCCGTCTCCGCCGAGGCGACCGCCTACTTCGTGGTGGCCGAGGCGCTGACGAACATCGCCAAGCACAGCGGTGCCCAGCAGGCCGCCGTGGGCGTACGGGCCGACGGCGTACACCTCCGTCTGACCATCACCGACGACGGCCGGGGCGGCGCCGACGAGAGCGGCGGCTCCGGCCTCACCGGCATCCGCCGCCGGGTGGAGGCACACGACGGCACACTCCGCCTGGCCAGCCCCGCCGGCGGCCCGACAACCCTTGAGGTGGTACTCCCCTGTGGACAGTGACCCGCGGATCGTGATCGCCGAGGACGACCCGCTGCTGCGCGAGGGCCTGGCCCTGCTGCTGCGTGCCGAGTCGATCGAGGTGGTGGCGACGGCCGCCACCCCCGATGCGGCACTCGCCGCCATCGACGAACACCGGCCCGATGTCGCCATCTTCGACGTACGGATGCCACCCACCCACACGGACGAGGGCATCCGCGCGGCCGTCGAGGCCAGGCGCCGTCAACCCGGCCTGGCGATCCTCGTGTTGTCCGCCTACGTGGAGCAGAGTTTCGCCACCGAACTCCTCAGCGACGGTGTCGGCCGGGTGGGCTATCTGCTCAAGGAACGGGTGGGCCGGGTCGAGGAGTTCCTCGACGCACTGCACCGAGTGGCCGCCGGTGGCACCGCGATCGACCCCGAGATCGTCGCCCAGCTCTTCACCCGCTCCCACCGCGACGCCCGCCTGGAACGGCTGACCCCGCGCGAGCGCCACGTACTCGCCCTCATGGCCGAGGGGTTGGGGAACGGCGCGATCGCGAAACAGCTCGTCGTCACGGAGGGCGCGGTCCACAAGCACATCCGGAGCATCTTCGCCAAGCTGGACCTGTCCCCCACCGACCACGTGGACCGGAGGGTGACCGCCGTACTCAGGTATCTGGAGGGCGCGCTACCGAGGGCGAGGTAGAGCCTGCTGTACCGCGCTTCGAGGCGCACGCGGGAATGATCCGCCGGCGCGGCGGTGGTGTGCTGAACACATCAACCGGCCCGCCCCGAGGGAGCAATCCAGTGCCCCACCACGAACCCCCCACCCCCACCGGCAGCCCAGCAGGCAGCCCAGCAGGCAGCCCAACCGTCCGGACTCCCCAGCCGGGCCCCACCCTCCAGGCCGACCAGGACCGGCAGCCCGGCCGGCCCCCTGGCGACCGGATCCAGCCGGGTGCCGACGGAATGCGACTGGGCGTCGACGGGATGCGACCGGGCGTCGACCGGATCGGCCCGGGCGACGACCGAATGGAGCCGGGCAGGATCCACACCGACCCCGACCCCGACCACCCCGGCTCGCCCCGCTCCGAGCGGCGGGCGCCCCACGGCTCCGGCCCCAGCCCCAACTCCGGCCCCAACTCCGGCTCCGGCTCCGGACTGCGCGACAGCCTCCGGCACCGCCCGCTGCTCTGGTTCTTCATCCTTGCCTTCGCCCTGAGCTGGGCGGCCTGGACCCCATACGTACTGTCCGAGAACGGCCTCGGTGTATGGCACTTCACGTTTCCAGGAGGCAGCACCGGAGGCCAGCTGACCGGCGTACTGCCCGGCGCCTACCTCGGCCCCATCGCCTCCGCGCTCCTGCTGACCGGGCTCACGGAGGGACGCCGGGGCCTTCGGACCTGGATCCGGCGCATGACCAGGTTCCGGCTCAGCTGGCGCTGGTACGTCGCTGTACTGCTCACCGTGCCCGCGGCGCTCACCGTCGCCGCGACCGCCCTGGGCGACCGCGGACCCGCCATGCCGACCGCCACGGTGCTGGCGGCGTATCTGCCGGGCCTGGTCCTGCAGTTGATCACCACAGGGCTCGCCGAGGAGCCCGGCTGGCGTGAGTTCGCCATGCCGCGCGCCCAGGAACGGTACGGCCCCCTGCCCGCCACCCTCCTGGTCGGCGTCCTGTGGGGCGCCTGGCACCTGCCGCTGTTCCTCACCGAATGGGGCGGCGGCCCGCACGTCCACCTCGCCAGAGTGGGGGCGTTCCTCGCCACCACGCTCTGCTTCAGCTCCGTGATGACCTGGGTGTTCAACCGGTCCGGCGAGAGCATGCCGCTCGTGATGCTCATGCACACGAGTGTCAACAACTTCTTCTCCGTCGCCTGGACGGCCATGTTCCCCCGGCTCGCCGACGACGACACCACCTACGCCTTCCTCCTGGCCTCGGTGGGAGCAGCCCTCCTCGTCCTCGTCCTGACCCGGGGCCGACTCGGCTACCGCCCGACCACCACTGCCGCCCGGGTCTCCGCTCCCCTGAACACCGGCGGATGACACGGCGCCCCGATGCGGATCGCCCTCTCCGCGTCCGGCTTCGGGCCCCCTCGACATGACCGACGCCGACGCAGGCACCGGCCCCAGGCGACGACTCCGTGTGCCGAACGGGAAAACCCCAGGTCACGGGCGCCTTGACCTGGGGTTTCGCGGAGTCCCCTGTCGGATTCGAACCGAGTCCTACGCATGACAAGGGCCTGCGAGATCGTGACAACGCGGTCCGCTCCCGCGAGCGGAGTACGGATGAACAGTTCTTCATCGGTCTTCTAGCGCATCCCGCACCACGGCGTCACGGCCCCGGCGCGCCGGAGGATCCCCTGCAACTGTTCAGCGGGACGCTGCTGTTCGCCATGCAGGGCGTTGAGGACGATCAGACCACCTGTGAACGCCGGAAGTGCCCACTGCACCCAGGCAAGGTCGCGCTGGGCCCTGGCCGTGTCGATGGGGTGCTCCGCCGCCTCCTCCATGTCGTCGGGACTGTCCGACGAGGCAAGCGCGATCTTCCTGCCCAGAACGCCGCTGTAGGCGGTGGCGGCCAGGGCAGCACCGGTGAGCACGGTCTTGGCGATGGCCGAGGCGGCCACGCCCTTCTGCGCGGCGACCCGGGAGGCGTTCACGGCCAGGAGTCCGCTGCCGCCCACGAGGTGAATGCCGATCGCCGCGGCGTTCACCGGCGTCCACCTCGCCCAGCCGGCGCTCGCGATCCGAGCTGTGTTCCTCCACGTACCGCCCTCGGCCCGAGCCGCAGTGTTCAGACCGACCGCGCCCATCAATGAACCACCGAACCAAGCCGCCAACCCCAGATCGTGCATGCTGCGCAGAGCGGTGTTGCGTTCCGACATCTGGAGACTCCTCAGGATCCTCGCCGATGACCTTGGATGTGCTCACCGGCTCTGCCTCCACCGTTGCGCCGGCCCGGCACTCCTGCATCTCGAAAGGGTGCGGATGGACCCCAGGGCGACGATCTCCACAAGCCCGGATCCGCTCGTGGCGCCCTCACCCTGGGGACATACGCACAGCTGCGCCCGAGGTCGGCCGCCTGCTGGTGGCCCTGGGCGTGCGGTGCCCGGTCCGATGTCATCGCCCACGCCTGAGGGGAGGAGCCATGAGCATCGACCGCTGTCCCCGTGCGAGGAAGCGGACATGCGCGACAATGAAGGGGGTAGGCGACGCAACGGTGCCTGCTCCGGGCCTTACGACTGGGCAGGGCCTGATCGCTGGCGAGTGCGAGTGCTGCTCGGGCCGGCGACGTGATCCCCCTGACCCCGGGATGTCCTTTTCACCGTGGACTCCGCTACCTGCTGTCCTCGGACCGATACCCGGGAGGGTCGATGTCTCTGCCCATGACCGAGCAGTCGCGCGGTACGGAGAGTGCCCTGCCGTCCGGCGCCGGAGCACCTCCACACCGTGGGCACCGGCGGTAGAGCGCGGAGAACGCTTCCCACCCCGGTGAACCGACCGGTCGGCGCTCACGGCACGGCGAACGCACCGGCCTGAGCCGCATTCTTTTCTGGAGGTCTCGCATGTCTGATTCCACTGCGCCCGATCCGCTCGCTGTCCTGTCCGCCGCCGGCGTCTCGATCTGGCTCGACGACCTCTCCCGGGAGCTGCTGGCGGGAGGAGAGCTGAAGAGGCTCATTACGGAGCAGCACGTCGTAGGTGTGACGACCAACCCGACGATCTTCGCCTCGGCCCTGTCCAAGGGAGACCGCTACACCAAGCAACTGCGCCGGCTCGGTGGTGAGGGCGTGAGCGTCGACGACGCCGTCTTCGCCCTCACCACCGACGACGTGCGGGTCGGCTGCCAGGCGTTCGCTTCCGTCCACCGGAAGACCGGCGGGGTCGACGGGCGGGTGTCCATCGAGGTCGACCCCCGGCTCGCCCAGGACACCGCTGCCACGATCGACCAGGCACGCAAGCTGTGGGAGGCCGTCGACGAGCCGAACCTGCTGGTCAAAATTCCTGCCACCCAGGAGGGCCTGGCCGCGATCACCGCCGTCGTCGCACAGGGAATCAGCGTCAACGTCACGCTGATCTTCTCCCTGGACCGCTACCGCGCCGTGATGGATGCCTATCTGGACGGGCTGGAGCAGGCCCAGGCCGCCGGTCATGACCTGGCCTCCATCCACTCCGTCGCCTCGTTCTTCGTCTCCCGCGTCGACGCCGAGGTGGACGCCCGCCTCGATGCTCTCGGCACTCCTGAGGCGGAGGCGCTCAAGGGCAGGGCCGCGATCGCCAACGCGCGGCTCGCCCACCGGGCGTACGAGCAGATGACCGCCGGGTCACGCTGGCAGGCCCTCGCCGCGGCCGGGGCCCGCGAACAGCGGCCTCTGTGGGCGTCCACAGGGGTGAAGAACCCGGCCTACGCCGACACCATGTACGTCAGTGAACTCGCCATCGCCGGCACCGTGAACACCATGCCGGGCACCACGCTCGCCGCGTTCGCCGACCACGGCGCCCTTCCCCCGCGCGCACCGGTCGCCGAGGAGTACGTCGCCGCGGCCGACTACTTCGTGGCGCTGGAGCGAGCCGGCGTCGACTTCGCCGACGTCACCGCCGGACTGGAGCGCGAGGGGCTGAGCAAGTTCGCCGACAGCTGGAGCGAGCTGAGTGCTTCCGTCGACCGCGAGATGCACACCCCGGCCGCCCGCCGCCCGGGGGAGGCCGACAGCTCGCCGGAGGGCCCCGGCCTGCTGGCGATCTACCTCAATGACCATCTCTCCGGAGCCACTGCCGGTCTGGAGCTCTTCCGGCGAGCCGCACAGGGCCGGCCAGGTCAGAACGGAGAAGCCGGCCCGGCCGAGCTGTCCGAACTGGCCGAGCAGATCGAGCAGGACCGGGACTCCCTGACCCACATCATGAGTGACCTGGGGGTGCCCACCGACCGCTCGAAGGTCGCACTGGGCTGGCTGGCGGAGAAGGCGGGCCGCCTCAAGCCCAACGGCCACCTCCTCTCACGCTCCCCCCTCAGCGACGTCCTGGAGCTGGAATCCATGCTCCTCGGCGTCAAGGGCAAGGCCGCCTGCTGGCACACCCTGCACGCACTGGCCCGGACGGACACCAGGCTCGACCGCGAGCAGCTGGACACCCTGCTGAAACGGGCCGAAGAGCAGAGCGCCGCACTGGAGCGGATGCGTCTCGACACGGCCCGCCTCGTCTTCCCGTCCGCCCAGCAGTCCTCGTGAGGGGGCTGATCACCCCGGGCACCGCGTGGTGTGAGGGACCTTCCAGGCTTCGGTCCGGCACCGGGTCTCGGCCCGGTTCGAGTGGCGCTCCGCCTGCGAGCAGCCCAGCCTGTTCGAGTAGCGCAGGGCCTGCGGCGATACGAGGACAAGAGGCCGACATGACCGTGACACCTCTGACCAGGCCGCGGCGCATGCTGACAGTGCCGGGCGTCTACGCGCCCCAACACGACACGCATCTGCTGATGCGGGCCATCAGCCGCGCGGGCATCAGGCCAGGGGCCAGCGTGCTCGAACTCGGCACCGGAAGCGGGGCTCTCGCGGTCCACGCCGCCGGGCTGGGCGCCTGGGTCACCGCTGTGGACATCTCCCGCAGGGCCGTGTGGTGTGCCCGGGTGAACGCCGCGCTCCACCGCAGCCGCGTCACTGTCCGCCGCGGCGACCTGGCCTGCCTCGGAGTGGGGGGATTCGACATGGTGGTCAGCAACCCGCCCTACGTCCCTGCCCCAGCCGACCTGCCGCCGCGTCGGGGGCGAGCACGGGCGTGGGACGCAGGACGGGACGGACGGGCCGTCGTCGACCGTGTCTGCGCGACTGCCGGATCCCTCCTGCGGCCCGGCGGGGCACTCCTCATGGTCCATTCCGGCCTGTGCGGAATCGAGGCCACGCTCCAGGCGCTGGGAAAGGCCGGCCTTGACGCCGAGGTCAGTGACCGCGAGCTGGTCCCCCTCGGCCCCGTCCTGCGCTCACGCCTGCCGTGGCTGCGCAGTCAGGGGCTGATGGACGAAGGGCAGGACAAAGAGGAACTGGTGGTCATTCATGCCCGACGACACTGAACGCGCCCGCCGTCTACGGCTCGAACGCCACGGACCGCTTCTCGTGGAAGGCCCCGTCACCGTCACCGGAGACGACGGCGTGGCCGTCACCTCCGACCGCTTCATGGTGGCGGTGTGCACGTGCGGCCGCAGCCGCATCCGTCCGTGGTGCGACACCAGCCACCGCCGCCGCGTCCCCCGCACTCCTCCGGCCTCGCCGGACACAGGCAGCAGCGATGCAGGGGGTGAGGCGTGATGGCTGCGGAGCCCTATGTCGAATCACGTACCGCCAGCCCCGCACTGCCGGCCCCACGAGGCGTGCTTTCCGCTGCTGTCCTCTCCTCCTTGCACAGGGGAAGCGCGCCCCTGGCGCACCCTCAGGTCCTGACGGCGGCCGAGCCCTACGGGGACGACCTCCAGCTGGCCCTGTACGTGCTGTACGAACTGCACTACCAGAGCTTCGCGGGGGTCGGTGACGACCGGGAGTGGGATCCTGACCTGCTGAGGCTGCGCAGAGACCTCGAAAGCCGCTTTCTGAGCGCACTACGTGCGGACGTGCCGGGCGGAGCCGACGCCCAGGACGCCCTGGCCGGGATCCTTGTCGAACCGGGCGCCGCGGAGGGCACAGGCGTGAGCCATTACCTGCAGAGCCATGGCCGGCTCTGGCAGATGCGCGAATACGCGGCGCTGCGGTCCCTGTACCACCTCAAGGAGGCCGACCCCCACGCCTGGGTCATCCCCCGCCTGTACGGGCGGGCCAAGGCGGCGATGGTGGCCGTGGAGTACGACGAGTTCGGCGCCGGGCGGGCCGAGGACGTTCACGCCCGGCTCTTCGCGGACCTGATGGACGACCTCGACCTGGACCACGCCTACGGCGCGTATCTCGACGCTGCTCCGGCGCAGGCGCTCTGCGCGGTCAACCTGATGTCCCTGTTCGGACTGCACCGGGCACTGCGTGGCGCCCTCATCGGGCATTTCGCCGCCGTGGAGATCACCTCGTCGCCCGGCTCACGGCGGCTCGCGAAAGCCATGCGGCAGACGGGCGCCGGTCCGGCCGCCGAGCGCTTCTACGACGAGCACATCGAAGCCGACGCGGTGCATGAGCAGGTCGTACGGCACGAGGTGATCGGCCCTCTCCTGGCAGCCGAACCCCATCTGGACGCCGACGTGGCTTTCGGTGTCCAGGCCACCGATCTGCTCGAAGACAAACTGGGCGCACACGTGTTGGGGGCCTGGACTGACGATCGCTCCGCCCTGCGGCTCCCGCTGCCGGCCACTCGGGGCCCAGCCGGACCGCACGCAGGGCCGGGCACCGGGCCCGTGAGCTGAACTTCCCGCCAGGGCGGGCACGGAATCGCTGCTCGCCCACCAAGCCGGGTACCCGATGCTGCGGACCGCACGCGGCCGACCCTTCCTGCCGGCCCCTCCCCGTGTTTCATCCCCGTGTCTCATCGAAGCTGCGGAACCGAGTGAGTGCGGCATGCCGCTTTTGGCGTAATGGGCGGGGAGGGCCGGTCGGCCCCGTCAGGCTGTGCGGGTTGAGCACGGTCGTGTCAGGAAACCGCACGTACGGACCGTATGGGATTTTGGATGGATCCCTCGTGCCCGCCGAGCGGCTCCGGGGCGCCGGAGCGTGCGGTGCGGGCTCCGCGGTACACGGCGAGCCGGAATACGGTGGCCGAGGCGTCGACGACGCCGGGTCCCCGGCGCATGAAGAAGCTGCCGCCGCACTGCCTGCGGGAACAGGAACCAGGGGGAGGCCCGGCCGATGGCGGAAGACGAGCGGAAGCCGCACCGCGTCGAGGAGGACCGGTCGGAGGGCTTCGGGGAGCGTCTGCTGGGTGTGCTCCTGGACCGGGCCCACGAGATGCCCGCGCAGCTGATCGCCCCGCTGATCGCGGAAGAGGTAGCCAGTATCGGCGGGCGCGATGTCTCCATCCTCCTGCAGGACTACGAACAACTGCTTCTGGTACCGCTGCCCGGCAAGCGGCTGGTCGTCGGCGAACCCGAATCGATGGACGACTCCCCGGCCGGCGAGGCCTTCTTGCAGGTCAAGACCGTGGAAGTCCCCCAGGACGGCTCCGTGCGCATGTATCTGCCGCTGCTGGACGGCAGCGACCAGGTCGGTGTCATGGTCGTCACCCTCGATCGTGTGGATGACGACGATCGTCGGCTGCTGCGCAGACTCGCCGGACTGGTGGCCGACATGATCGTCACCAAGGACGCCTACACCGACCAGTTCTTCATGGCCCGCCGCCGCGCGCCCATGGATGTGGCTGCCGAGATCCAGTGGTCGCTACTGCCTCCGCTGTCGATGGTCGTCCCGCAGGTCGAGGTCGCCGGGATCCTGGAGCCCGCCTACAAGGTGGCCGGCGACAGCTTCGACTACGCCCTCAACGACGACATCCTGCATGTGGCCATGATCGACGCCATGGGCCACGGCCTGGACGCCGCGACCATGGCGACCGTGGCCATCGGCGCCTACCGCCACGCCCGCCGCACCAATGTCGAACTCGCCGAGATCTACGCGTTCATGGACCAGGCCATCAGTGGCCAGTTCGGCCCCGACCACTTCGTGACCGCGCAGATGATGTGCCTGGACATCACCACGGGGCGGCTGCAGTGGGTCAACGCCGGCCACCCGGCGCCGCTGCTGATCCGCGACCGCACCGTGCTCGACCGGCTGGACAGCCCCACCACGCTCCCGGTCGGCTTCGGCGGCGAGCAGCCGCACGTCACCGAGCGGATGCTGCGACGCGGGGACCGGGTTCTGTGCTTCACCGACGGCCTTGTCGAGGAACACCAGGCCGGTGGAGAGGAGTTCGGCGAGGCACTGCTCATCGAGTGGACCAACCACATCCTGCGCGACCGCACCAGGGTGCGGGCCGTGGCCAGGAAACTCTCCCATACCCTGAAACGCGAACGGGGCGGCGTGACCAGCGACGACGCGACCGTCCTCCTCATCGAATGGCGCGGTGGCAGAGCCGACCACCTCACCACCCTCACATGAGCCGACAGACATCGCGCCACGATCTTGGGCGCGCAGGGAAGCAGCCGGGAGCGCCGGCGTGAGCGGGTAGCCACAGGCATCTGTTGGGGACTACGCTGCTGAGCGCGCCCCTGCCCCTGGCGGTCCTGACCACACGGCCGTAGCAGGTGAATGCGTTGACGCAGCACATTTCTGACAGGGACACCCTTAGCGTCACACCCACTGGTGCAGCGCCCGGCGGACCAGACGTCGGGCGGATGCACGCGGGGAAGGCGTTGGCCGTCTACGACCGCCATGGTGATGCCCTGTTCTCCCTCGCTCTGCTCCTCTGCCGGGACTTGGACCGAGCAGTCGAGGCAGTCGTCGCCACGGTGACGCAGGTTCCCGCGTCGGCGTCCGACGTCACGCCGGAGGCGGAGCGGCATCGTCTCGCGGCCGATCTGTGGCATCGATGCGCGGGCGCCTCTGCCGGATCGGGTGAGGGACCGGTCCTGCCGTCACAGGCGAACACACCGGCCGAGTCGGACGGTTCGTCCAGCGAGCAGGAGCACGCGTTGCTCGGACTGGTCCTGTTCGGTTCCCACACCTACGGACAGGCGGCCGCGCTCATAGGTGTGGCCCCACCGTCGGCAGCCCTGCGTCTGCGCTCCGTTCTGCGCCTGGGTTCCGCGTCGAGCCGCCAGCACTCCCGCTGACCGGAGGCCCCACGGGCGACAGCAAGACAACTCACGACGAAGGGAAAAGCATGACGAAATCGAAGCGGGCCACGAAGGCGTCCACACCCTCGGCAGCCGCGCAACCGTCAGTACGCGCCCCTTATTGCAACGAAAACCTGCCCTGGATCGAGGACGCTCAGAAGGTCGCACCGAAGGACGCACGCGCGCTGTCGAAACTGTTCTTCACGCAACTGCGGTCCTTGGAAGAAGGCTCGCCCGAGTACCAGTACGCCCGGAACACGCTGATCGAGATGAACACCACCCTGGTGCGTTTCGTCGCGAGCCGGTTCCGCAGCCGGGGCTGCGAGGGCCTGGAGGACATCATCCAGGTCGGTACGATCGGTCTGATCAAGGCGATCAACCGGTTCGATCTCTCCCGCAAAACCGAGTTCACCAGCTTCGCCATCCCGTACATACTCGGAGAGATCAAGCGGTACTTCCGCGACGCCACCTGGGCCGTGCACGTGCCCCGGCGGCTCCAGGAACTGCGCGTAGACCTGGCCAAGGCCAGCGAACAGCTCGCTGCTGTTCTCGATCGCCGGCCCACGGTCAAGGAACTCGCCGTCCAGCTCGACCTGAGTGAGGAAGAGATCACCGAGGGGCTGATCGCCACCAACGGCTACACCGCGGGGCCCCTCGATGTTTCCGGCGACGCCACGGACACGGGGAACATCAACGACCGCAGCCGCTCCTATGCCGACATCATCGGTGGCTGCGATCCGGCAATGGACCTTGTCGAGGACGTCGAGTCCCTCGCCCCTCTGCTGGCTGAACTGAACGCGCGGGAGCGCCGCATCATCCAGCTCCGCTTCGGCCAGGAGATGACCCAGTCGCAGATCGGTGCCGAACTCGGCCTCTCCCAGATGCACATTTCCCGCCTGCTCACACGCGTCCTGGCCCAGCTCCGCGCCGGCCTGCTCACCGACAGTTAGGGGCTGTCCGGCGGACTGCACTGTCGCGGCCTTGGAGGCCGCGTCGGCGTGCCGAGCAGAGCGGCAGCGCCGCGCCGGCACTCACCGTGACCGGCACCGCTTCCGTCCTTCTCAGCCGGCCGCCCGCCCCGTCGTGGGACAGTGGAGGGGGCGGCTGACAGCGCGTGAAAATCATTCTGAAGCTTCGGCGGTATGCTCGGAAGCGGAAAGGTGGCCGCCGGTGCTCAGCCCCGAGATGACGGAAATCCTGCGGACCCTGCACACCGAAGCCGGGCCGAAGCTCTACGACAGTTGGGCATCGGTCCTCGGTATGGATCACCTCGCGTTGTCCCTGACGGTGGAAGGACAGATCACCGAGCCGCTGTGGTTCTCCGGCACGACGAGTTCCTCCTTCGAGGATTTGCAGTTCACCCTGGGCGAGGGGCCCGGTCCGGACGCCCTGCGCACCGGACAGGCGACGCTGGCACACGACGTGGCAGCAGTGGACGCCGGCCGGTGGCCCGCTCTGACGCCGGCGATGGCCCATCTCCCGATCCGGGCCATGTTCTGTCTCCCGCTGGCCCTCGGCGGTATCACGGTCGGCGTCCTCACCGCCCTGCGCTCCCGTCCGGGACCCATGACGGGTCAGGAAATGGATGACGCGCTGGGCCTCGCAGCGGCCCTGACGCTCCAGTTCCTGGGCGGGCGCAGCGCACACTTCGATGCCTGGGTGGACGCACAGCCGGGCGGTGAACTGCACCGGGCAGTCGTCCATCAGGCCACCGGCATGCTCAGCGTCCAGCTCGCAATTCCTCTCAGCAAGGCGCTGCTGCGGCTGCGCGCGTATGCCTACTCCCACGACCGGTCCATCGTCGACGCCGCTGAAGATGTTGTAGCGCGGCGGCTGCGCCTGGACGATGACAGTCCCGATGACGGTGACGGTCCCGATCCCGAGCCACCCAAGGAGCCGAGGGGATGACATCCATGTCCCGCGAGCAGCAAGTATCCGATGTCTTCGTGCAGGTCGCGGACTCGCTGATCGATGACTTCGACCTCATCGAGTTCCTTGAAGGGCTGTGCGCCCACTGCGTCGCTCTGCTCGACGTCTCTGCGGCGGGCATTCTCCTGGCCAATGAGAAGGGGCTGCTGCACACCGTCGCGGCCTCCGACGAGAACACTCATCTGCTGGAACTCTTCGCCGTCCAGCACGACCAGGGCCCCTGCCTGGACTGCTACCGCACACGCGACGCGCGGTCCAACATCGACCTGCACGACCCTTCGGACACGGGCGCCTGGCCCGCCTTCGCCGACAAGGCACGCAGGAGTGGCTTTCAGATCAGCCACGTCTTTCCCCTGCGTCTGCGCAACCGCGCGGTGGGGGCGATGAACCTCTTCCACACCAGCCGCCAGTCGCTCAGCACTCAGGACGCCTCCCTCGCCCAGGCTCTCGCCGACGTCGCCACCATCGCCATCCTTCAGCAACGCGATCTCGGCCACGAGCAGATGGAGAAGTCCCAGCTCCAGCACGCTCTCTCCAGCCGCATCGTGGTGGAGCAGGCCAAGGGGATCCTCGCCGAACGCTGGACCGTCGACCCCAGCACCGCGTACAACGCCCTGCGCGTCTACGCCCGGACTCACCAGCTGCGCATCTCCGACTGCTCCCGCCAGATCATCGACCAGACCCTCGACACCGACCAGATCCCCCACCCGTAGGAGCGGTGACCGTCCTCGGGGCGGAACAGCCGGAGTCGACAGCCCTGGGGACCGCTGCGTGATGTCGGGCAGCAGTGTGATCAGGGCCCCCGGGACTCCGTCATTGGCCGCCCCTCATTGGCCGCCCCTGGCAGGAGGGATACGAATCTCCTCGGGAACAGCTTGCTGCAGCTCGTCCACCAGTCGGCCGACATCAGTGATGAGTGAGCCGCACAACGCTGATTGCACCGGCGATCCGGCGTCCATGATGTGGCGATTGGTCTGCAGGTCTCGGCACTGCCTTTCGGCTTCGCGCAGCGCCGTTCCGACTTCGCCGGGATCCGCGTCCTGCCGCATGACCAGGTTCAGCAGGTCGCCGGCTTCGCGGAGCAGGACGCTGTAGGGATCGAGGAACGCGCGGGACAGAGAGTCGTAGTCTCCACTGCGAACGGCGTGGGAGAGGCTGCGGACGACGGAACGGATGTGCCCCAGTGCCCTGTCCACAAGGGTGATCGTGGGGTGGGTGTGGGTCAGCAGATGCCGTGCCCCCGGCGATGCTTGACGAGGGTTCAGCCGGGAGTTCTCGTCCTCTTCGTCGATACGGGACCGGGCACGGTCTATCTCGGCCGCGATCCGGGTGCACTGGCGGGCCCAGTCATCGAGACAGCCCTGGCCGAGGGTGTCCTGCCCGGCAGTCGCTTCGGAAAGCATGGTCAGGATGCGCTGAGTCTGAACGGAGAGCGCTTCGACAGCTTGCTCGGACCGGGGCGTCCGCCGGGCAGGCGCGACAGCCATGTGTGCTACGAGTGCGCAGCCCGCGCCGAGGGCGACAGAGGCGACGAGATGTCCGATGTAGCTCAGGTTCCCGTGGCCTGATGAGAAAGCGAAGATGCCGATCACGGGCACCTGGCTTCCCTGGTAGCCCAGTCGCTGGGTCTTGCCGATCGCCAAGGCACAGAGGATCAGCAGGGCAAGGCTCCAGGCGTGCACACCGGCGGTAGCACCCAGTCCTGCGGCGAGAGCCGTGCCCAGGAGCATGGCAGCCAGGTACTGGATGCAGTCTCGGAAGGACTTGTAGAGCGTGACCTGGAGTATCAACAGTGCGGTGAAGGGCGCGAAGGTCGTCACCGTGGCCGGGAGCAGCCGTCCCGCCAGTGACCAGGCAACAACCGCAGCCACCACGCCCTTTGCCAGGAGCAGCAGGCCATCTCGTTCGGAACCGGAGGAGACAATGCCACGAACACAGTACCGACAAGAATCCGCCCACCACCTCCACGCCGAGATGAAGGTCGGACGCCCGCTCACCACGGCTTGACGCTACTCACGCAGGGAGCAGCGCGTGGAGCGCACGATCCGGTTTTCCAGAACGCTGCTGAACGGGCAACTTTCCTCATCGCTCTCCCAAGATTCTTCCATCCCAGCGTTCGATGACCCCATGGGAACGGGGGCCGATGGCCCGCTCCGCCGTGTCATGCGAAGGGGGCGCCCGCAGCAGCCACATCGCCCGCCGGGCAGCCCCTTCCAGGGCCGTGCCCTGGGTGACGCTTCCGGTGCGACAGGACACCCTTGTACCCGTGTTCTCCTCGGGCGAACGGCCTGAACGGCCTCAAGAACCAGTGCGATGCGGCCTGCCGGGCGCCTCGTGGAGGCGGTTCGCGGGAACAGGTGAGGCGGTTCGCGGGAACAGGAGCGTCATGGCCAGGGCGTACAAGCAAGCAGACCGGCTCGGCAAGGCTCTCTCCCGCATCTGCGGGGGCCAGCAGGCATGCGCCGAAATGTACGGGGCAGGCGTTCAACCACGGTGCCGTTGAGGGTCCCAGGCCGCTTCACAGGGTGCGGGTCCAGTAGCCACCGTCGAAGCATGGTGATGAGCATGAGCCCCCTGACCCCGGGTCGTTGTTTCGCCCGTGGCCGCTGATATCTGGCGTCACGGAGTCGACCGAGCCCGAGGAGGACAAATGTCTCTGCCCGTCCATGAGCAGTCCCTGTGTGACTCCATCGAGCAACGCCTGACGAGGTGCGAGCCCCGCCTCCATCGGCGCCTGGCCACGATGGGAACCCGCCAGGACCGGCTCCGGGCCTGCCCGGCCCGGTGGAAGCAGCACGCCCTCCTCCCCCGTACGGCGTTGCTGGTCAGCTCAGCGGTCTTCGGGAGCACCGCCGTGATCTGCGGGTTCGTGACCTCTGCCCCGGACTGGATCACACCGGTCACAGCAGCACTGTCCCTGACGCTCCTCATACGTTTCTTCGTCCTGTCCGCCCCGGGATCCGGTCTGTCACGTTCCCGCCGCAGCCACGCCTCGCGCTGAGCGCGGTCACGACACGGAGCACACCGAAACGGGTAGGAAAACGGAGAGCACCATGACGTCGACGAACCACACACCGTACGGCGCCACCGGAGCTGTGGCGGCGCACCCAGGGCGACCCGTGAGCGACTACACCGCACTGTCCCGCCAGGTCAGGAGCGCTGGACTGCTCCGCCGTCATCCGCTGCGCAGCGCCCTCAGGCTGACAGGGACAGGACTGCTGACGGCCTTCAGCTGGATGCTTCTCGTCGCGGTCGGAGACTCCTGGTGGCAGCTCGCGGTGGCTGTCCTGCTGGCCTTCGCCTTCACCCAGTGCGCCTTCCGTGGCCACGAGGCCGGCCACCGTCAGCTCTTCGCCAGCCGGCGGGCCTGCGACTGGACCGGGCTGGTCTTCGGGAACCTGTTGATCGGGCTGGGCTTCGGCTGGTGGCTGGACAAACACAACCGGCACCACGCGCACCCCAACCAGGTCGACCGCGACCCGGACGTCGCCACCGGCGCCCTGGTCTTCATCCCGGGCGACGCCAACGGCCGATACCGGCTCAGGGGCTGGTGGACCCGCCATCAGGCCGGCTTCTTCTTCCCGCTGCTGCTGATGGAAGGGTGGAACCTGCACATGGCCTCCGCCCGCGCCCTCCGGCACCGGCACCCCGGCGCGCCGGCGCCGGCGGTCGTCGAGGCCACCCTGCTCTTCACCCATGCTGCTGCATACGTCACCGCGCTGGCCCTGGTCCTCTCTCCGGGCAAGCTGGTGGTGTTCGTCCTCCTCCAACAGGGCCTGTTCGGGCTGTACATGGGAGCCTCGTTCGCTCCCAACCACAAGGGCATGCCGATGCCCGCAGCCCGGGACACACTCGACTTCCTGCGCAGCCAGGTCCTCACCTCACGCAACGTACGCGGCGGCCGCGTCACCGCGTTCCTGCTGGGCAGCCTGAACTACCAGATCGAGCACCACCTGTTTCCCAGCATGCCCACGCAGACCCTGCCACGCGCACAGGTCCTGGTGCGCGAGCACTGCCGCACACTGGGACTGCCCTACACCGAGACCGGAATCTTCGACTCCTACCGACAAGCACTGGAACACCTCCACGCGGTCGGCACCGGCACACCGCCCCCAGCCACCGAAGAGGTCTGACGGCCCTGCCCCCCGTAGAGACTGGGCGGCGACGTCTGTCGAGCGGGGCCTTCGCGGCCCACGGGTGGCTCCAGCGAGCAAATGGGTTCAGCCTGGGAAGTGGACAAAACGCATACCTTCGGAGCGCGTCATGATCGTGATCCTCGGACTCATCCTGCTGATCCTGGCCGTAATCGTCGCGGTGGCCGCGATTGTCGGCAACGTGGGCAGCGCACACGAACTCACACAGGCGTTCAAAGTATTCGGCTACCACATGACAGGCTCAACCGGCCTGCTCTTCCTCTACGGCGTCATCGTCGGCGCAGTGGCCCTGCTCGGACTGAGCATGCTCCTGGGTGGTTTGCGCCGGACCTCTCGCCGTAAGAACGCCGCCCGTCGGGGACTCAAGGAATCGCGACGTGAGACTTCCGCGGCACGCCAGGACCGCGACGAACTGATCGACCGCATCGACCAACAGAACACGGTCGGTGCACATGCGGCCGGCAGCCGGAGGGACGTCGGCACAGCACGCGATGACCGTTCTCCCGCCAGGGAAGACGCCCAGGCTCACCGGCATCATCGGCACCTGTTCGGGCGCAGGCCCGCTCACCGCTAAAAGGGTCTGCGGTGGCCGGACGGCCAGCTGAGTGCGCGGACGGGCTACCACCGTCACCCCGACAGCGAGGGGTCGGCACAAACATCCTGGCCGACGGCTACGAGACACGAGCCGCCGCAGCTCTCAACAACGCGCTGCAGATCCCCAAGTGGCTGGAAACTGCCGGGAACTGTGGTGAAGGCCCCCGCCACACTGACGGCCATTCGGCCCGCCCACCGGCAAGTGCGGCATTGGCTCGCAGGGGTGCGGGCATGTCGGGGCGCCCACTTCGCTTGCGACGCGGTGCGGCCGTGACCGTTCAGTGCCGCGTACTTGCCAGCCTGGGCAGCTGCCGTCACCGGGCGGCCTACCACGGGTACGGGGACTGGGCTGGTACGCACATCGAGTCGCACCGCGGGCCGTCCGGAGCCGGAGGCCAGCAGACAAGAGAAAGCCCCAGGTCAGATACGTTCCTACCTGGCGCCCCACAGAGCCCCCTATCGGATTCGAACCGATGACCTACGCCTTACAAGGGCGTTCGGTTCCGGTGGCCCGGGATGGCCGACGGGGCCGACCGTGTGTCACTCATCGAAGCCCAGCAGAACTACCGGGAATTCGGCGCCTGCAACTACCCCGGCTGACAGCACGTACGACCGCTGGCGGCCGACGAGCCGCGTGACCCGGGAGGCCGCGCACGACATGCCTGCCACATTCGCAGAACAGCAGTCGCCAGGTTGGAGGGTCTCCGGCCCTTGGGCGACTTCGAACATGCGGGGTTCCCCACCACAAGCTGTCCCGACATGATGAGCCAGTGAAGGACGTAGTGATTCCTCTCGTACTCGCTGTAATCGGGTTAGCCGCAACTGGACTGGGTGCCGTTGTTGGAGCACGAGCAGCCAGGTTCGGCGCCGAGAAGAGCGCCGAGGCTGTCCGAAGACAGGTGCAAGACCAGGGCTCCGTTGAACATGCTCATTGGCTGAGGCAGCAACGCTTCAGCACCTATGAAACCTTCCTCGAAGCCTGGGACGAGTGCCTGCGTATCACCCAAGCATCCGCAGAAGCTGACGCCCCGGACCCGACGGGCCTAGAGGCTCTTCGCTTGGCCGCAGACCGCATGGCGGAGCGCGCACGACGCATCGCGATCTTGGGTCCCCCAGACGTCACCCATGCAGCTGAGTCTCTGACGGAGACGATGCAGGAAGACGTCAAAGTCACCCTCCGGTTCATCGAAGTGGCCCGAACCGCGGTAACGGAGGTTGACAGGCGCCCTGTGTCCACTGAAGCGATGGCTGAGGCAACAGAGGAATACCGGGGCTCGTGTCCCGGTGGCCGACTGGCGTCGGCCAGATACTGCTGGGTGAGCAGCACGAAGGGCCGCTCGGGCATCGCCCCTCGTGCGATCCGCGCCTCGGTGTGCCGGACGTCCCCCAGCGTGCCTCCCCAGTGCACGGTCCCGGCGCGCCGGCAGTCCTGCGCGGTCCAGGGAATACCGCCCTCCACGGCGAGATGGACGGTGAAAGCGGCCGACCCGAGCGTGCTGGCTCATCAGTGTCAGGTCCGGAAGAACGCCGTCGAGCCAACCGATCTCGCCATCTGCGTGGATTCACTGTCCATGCTCCCGCAGCGCCGCTGTCGGCTCGACCGCCACGACGCAGTGTCCACGCGCCGCCAACGCAGCGGCATGGCGCGCCGCTTATCTCCGTCAACGTGCAAGCGGCGGTGAGTGGTTCCGTCGGAAAGCAATCACCCCGGTAACTGAGCAGCCGAACTCAATCCCTTCATACGCGTGTTCCTGATGAGGCATCAGGCCGACGTGGCCCACGATCACGTGGCCAGCGGTCACGTGCCCCGCACAGAGCCCCGGCCGATGCCGCATCGCTGTTCGAGTACTGGCTCGGCCATGTACCGTCTGAGATCACTTCCGGCGGCGAGCGACGAGGAATGGAGCGGCCTGTGCGCAGTGCGCGCGATCGGATCGACACGTCAACGGCTCACTCCGCCCGGGTGTACGACTACATCCTGGGCGGCAAGGACCACTACCTCGTCGATGCCGAGGCGGGCGACGCCATGTGCCGACACTGGCCGGCGCTGCCGGTACACATGGGCGAGAACCGTCGGTTCATGCACCGCGCCGGGCGTTACCTCGCCCAGGAGCGGGGCATCCGGCAGTTCCTCGACATCGGCACCGGCCTTCCCACCGCGCCGAACCTGCATGAGGTGGTGCAGCAGGTGGCGCCGGAGTCGCATGTGGTCTACGTCGACAACGACCCCATCGTCCTCGCCCACGCCCGGGCCCTTCTGGAGAGCACCCCGGAAGGCGCGACCGCCTATGTCGACGCCGACATGCTCGACCCCGACGCCATTCTGGGCAGCCGGGAGTTCCACGAACTGCTCGATCTGAACGAGCCGGTGGGCCTGATGATCATCGGGATCCTCCACTTCATCCCGTCGCCGGAGGACCGGCGCCTGGTGCAGCAGCTGATCGACCCCCTGCCGTCGGGCAGCTACCTGGCGATGACGATCGGGACCGCCGACTTCGCACCCGAGGAGGTCGGGCGGGTGGCCGAGGAGTACGCCCAGCAGGGCATGCCCATGGTGCTGCGCGACCTGCCCACCGCCACCTCGTTCTTCGACGGAATGGAACTGGTCGGCCCCGGCGTCACCCAGGTCCACAAGTGGCGGCCCGGGCCCGAGCAGGACGGCATCGACGACGCGGCCATCGCCATGTACGGAGCGGTAGCCCGCAAGCTCTGAGAAAGTGGTGGCCGCTCCACAGCTCCGCCCACCGCTACCGATGCCGCGCCGCCCCTGCCCGTACCCGGTCTGTCAGCACTTGCCCCCTCCGAACCAGCGGCCCACTGAGACGCCCCCAGCGAAGGCCGTGCCTGCCTCGCCCATGACGGGAGTTGTCGCTGAAGGAGTGCCGGTCGGCGGTGAGCCAAGTGGTACCGCCGGTGGATCAGAACCCGGTCTTGCAAGGAGCGGCGCCTCCTCGGATCGCTGTTCCCCCGGCACGGGCCACCAGGTGGTTCGACTCGGTTCCGCGAAGGGGCGGCGGGCATCGCTGCATCCGTACCGCGCACCCCTGGGAACGGTACGGTGCGCTCCTCCTGTCCTGATGCGCCCCCCTCGCACTCCCCGGCTTCCCGTAGCCCACACCGGTCGAGCCGCCTGGATGCGGAGGCCAGAAGAACAGGAAAAACCCCAGGTCAGATGCGTTCCGACCTGGGGTCCCACAGAGCCCCCTATCGGATTCGAACCGATGACCTACGCATTACAAGTGCGTTGCTCTGGCCAGCTGAGCTAAGGAGGCGCGTCGGAGCATTCTAACCGCAGTGCGGAGGTGGCCACGTCCCGAATTTGCCTGGTCCGGAACTACTGACAGACCGCAGACCGCCAGGTAGCGTCTCATCGCAGTTCACCCGTGTGGACTACACCACTCACCTTTACTCGGATCGTCCGGCACGTTCCTGCCGGTGAAGGAGCGCACGCTCATGGCAACAGTCACGTTCGACAAGGCCACCCGGATATACCCCGGATCCACCAAGCCCGCCGTGGACGCGCTGGAGATCGATGTCGAGGACGGCGAGTTCCTCGTCCTCGTCGGCCCCTCCGGCTGCGGAAAGTCGACCTCCCTGCGCATGCTCGCGGGTCTTGAGGACGTCAACGGCGGCGCGATCCGTATCGGTGAGCGTGACGTCACGCACCTTCCGCCGAAGGACCGGGACATCGCGATGGTGTTCCAGAACTACGCGCTGTACCCGCACATGACCGTCGCGGACAACATGGGCTTCGCCCTCAAGATCGCCGGTATCAACAAGACCGAGATCCGCGCCAAGGTCGAAGAGGCCGCGAAGATCCTCGACCTCACCGACTACCTGGACCGCAAGCCGAAGG
Organism: Streptomyces sp. NPDC054757; assembly: GCF_053612185.1. Lineage (NCBI taxonomy): Bacteria > Bacillati > Actinomycetota > Actinomycetes > Kitasatosporales > Streptomycetaceae > Streptomyces > Streptomyces sp. NPDC054757. Next base: position 137,112 of record NZ_JBSHBW010000004.1, on the reverse strand, counting down.
CGCTCTCCGGTGGTCAGCGCCAGCGTGTCGCGATGGGCCGCGCCATCGTCCGTGAGCCGCAGGTCTTCCTCATGGACGAGCCGCTGTCGAACCTCGACGCCAAGCTCCGTGTCTCGACCCGTACGCAGATCGCGTCGCTCCAGCGCCGCCTCGGCATCACCACCGTCTACGTCACGCACGACCAGGTCGAGGCCATGACCATGGGTGACCGCGTCGTGGTGCTCAAGGACGGTCTGCTCCAGCAGATTGACTCCCCGCGCAACATGTACGACCGCCCCAGCAACCTCTTCGTCGCCGGCTTCATCGGCTCCCCGGCCATGAACCTGGTCGAGGTCCCGATCACCGACGGCGGCGTGAAGTTCGGCAACAGCGTCGTCCCGGTCTCCCGCGAGGCGCTGGCCGCCGCGTCCGAGAAGGGCGACACCACCGTCACGGTCGGCGTCCGCCCCGAGCACTTCGAGGTCGTCGAGCACGACGAGGTCCCGAAGTCCCTCGCCAAGGACAGCGCCGACGCCCCGGCCGGTCTGGCCGTCGCCGTGAACGTCGTCGAGGAGCTCGGCGCCGACGGTTACGTGTACGGCTCCGCCGAGGTGAACGGCACCGACAAGGAGCTCGTGGTCCGGGTCAACGGCCGCAAGGTCCCGGACAAGGGCACCAAGCTCCACGTCGTCCCGCGCACCGGCGAGATCCACGTCTTCTCGACGTCGACCGGCGAGCGCCTCAGCGACTGACGCTCCCCGCACCGTCGTACCGCGGCCCTGCACCTCCCACCGGGAGTGCGGGGCCGCGGTACGTTCCCGGCCAACACCCCGGCAGAGCGGGCATTTCGGAGCGGACCGTCAACGCCTGATTCGAAAAGCAAACTCGAACCATCCCCCGCACGAGTGACTAAATGTCGCCAAATCATCACCGGCCGCTACGCTCCACAGCGTGACCCACACAGCCCGCCGAATCGGCCGAACTCTCGCACTCGTCCTGCCCGTCGTCCTGGTTCTCTCCGGGACGCTCGCGGTCACCCGCGTCCCGTGGGCAGGCACTTCCAACGGCTCGCAGATGCTGACCGCCTCCACCAAGGAGGTCTCCGTGCGCGCCAAGACCCGTACGCCGCAGGACGTGCTGCGCGACAAGCTCCTCACCGAACTCCAGGAGAAGGATCCGGGTACGGCGCTGACGCATCTCCAGCGCGAGGTCGAGAGCCGGCCGTCCCTGGCGAGCCACTGCATGTCGATCGCCCGCTCGCTGGGCCGCGCCGCCGTGGAGCGGTACGGGCCGACGCGCGCCCAGTCGTTCTCCCGCCCGGTCTGCGACACCTCCTTCGCGTACGGGGTCGCACACCAGCACTGACAACAGACCCGGCCTGGTCACGTGACCAGTGCCGCGGCAGGCACCGGCGTCCATGCGGCGCACCAGGTCGTAGGGTGCGCCTCATGACGACGACCGCTGATCCTCACGTCCACGCCCTGCCCACGCAGGCCGTGGTGCTCGCGGGCGGCCAGGGCTCCCGGCTGCGCCCGTACACCGACGACCGGCCCAAGCCGATGGTCGAGATCCCGGGCACCGGTACGCCGATCATCGGCCACCAGCTGGCCTGGCTCGCGTCCGAGGGTGTCACCGACGCCGTCATCTCCTGCGGTCATCTCGCCGAGGTGCTCCAGGAGTGGCTGGAGTCCGCCGAGTTGCCCCTGCGGGTCACCACCGTCGTCGAGCCGGAACCGCTCGGCCGCGGCGGCGGTCTCAAGTACGCCGCCGCCCATCTGCCCCAGGCCGACCGGCCCTGGTACGCGACGAACGGCGACATCTGGACGCGCTTCTCACTGCGCGAGATGGCCGCGTTCCACACCGAGCGCGGCGCCGTCGCCACCCTCGCGCTCGCCCGCCCGCGGATCCCGTGGGGCGCGGTCGAGACGGACCGGTTCGGGCACGTACTCGACTTCATCGAGGCACCCCCGTCGCCGTATCTCATCAACGCGGGCATCTACGTGTTCTCGGCGGGCTTCACCGAGCTTCTCCCGGACCGCGGCGACCATGAGCGGTCCACCTTCCCGCGGCTCGCCCGTGAGCGCCGGCTGGCCGGTTACCCGCTGCCGCACGGCGCGTACTGGCGGGCCATCGACACCGCCAAGGACCTCACGGAGGCGGCGAAGGAACTCGGCAGCCCCAATTGACCCCGACCGACTCCAACTGACTCCAACTGAGCTGGGCTGCCGCACAGTTGAGGGCGCGGGCACCGGTACGGATATGGGCGCCGGGAGCGGGCGCGGGCACGCGAGAGGGGCGACCGCTCCCGGCGATCGCCCCTCCACTCTGCCGCGCCCGATCCCGGCGCCCAGCGCCTCCGTCAGCCGAGAAGCCCCCCGATGGGGTTCTTGTTGCTGCCTCCGCCGGACGAGCCGCCCTCGCCGCCGCCCGACGTACCGGAGCCGCCGCCGGTGCTCCCGCCGCCCGTGCTCGTACCGCCCGATGCCGTGGGGCCCGCGCTGGTCGCCGCGGGGGGCGGCGGGGCCTGCTGCTGCTGTCGCTGCGACGGCTGCTGCTGACCGGTGCCCTGGGTCTCGCTGGGCTGCTGCCGGCCCGTGGAGCCGGCCGTCGCGCTCTGCCGGACCGCGCCGGGCGTCGACTGATGCGCCGACGGGCGGGCCGCGCCGCTCGCGGACGGGGCGGGCGCGTGCGAGGTGCGCTGCTGCGACGGGCTGCCCGACGCGCCGGGCTCCTGCGGCAGCGGCTGTCCCGGGAGCCGGTTGGTGGGATCGGTGTTCGGACCCGGTACGGTCACGACCTGGGCGGACCGCACCGCACCGCCGAGCACCGCACCGATGACGAGGGTCAGCCCCACGACCAGCGAGGCGACGACCGCGCCGCGCCGCAGCACCCGCCGCCGCAGCTCGGCCAGTTCGGAGCGCGGGCCGAGCGTGCGCCAGGCCTCGCCCGCGAGGCGGCTGTCGACCGAGTAGACCGGGGCGCCCGCGATGATCAGCGGCGACCAGGCGGCGAGATAGATGATGTCCGGTGCGTCGTACACCGGGACGGTCCGCCAGCTGACCGTGACGACGAGCGCCGCGGAGAGCAGTGCGCCGACGACGGCCGCGACCCGCTGCCAGAGCCCGAGCACGGTCAGCACACCGACGACCACCTGAAGGAACGCGATGGTCAGCCCGGCGCCCACCGGATGCGACAGCGCGAAGTCCCGGAGCGGGCCCGCCAGGGCCCAAGGGTGGAGCGAGTGCAGCCACTTGACCATGGAGCCGCGCTCGCCGCCGTCGAAGTAGACGGGGTCGCAGAGCTTGCCCATGCCGGCGTACATCGAGATGAACCCGAGGAAGACCCGGAGCGGGAGCAGCACCACGCCGAGGTTCATCCGGCGGTCGGGGTAGTAGGCGTGCCGGATGCCGTCCGCGCCGGACCGCTTGGTCTCCGTACGGGACCCCTCGCCGTCCGGGCCGTACCCCAGGCCGTCGTCGAACGCGTCGTCCTCGGTTGCGGTGCCGTCGTACGGGGTACCGGAGAACCGCTCCTGGTCGTCGTACGCGCCGACGGCCTCGCGCATCCTGGGCAGGAGTTGTGTGCCGGGGCCCTCCCCCCCGGGGCCGCCGCGCGGGGGGCCGTCCGCTCCGTCGACTCCGACGCGCGGGATGACCTGGGTCGCTCCGGCGTCATGGCCGGACGCGTAACCGACCTCCTGTACGCCGGAGTTCCGCACGGCCTGGAGGAGTCTGATGGCCCCGGTGTCGTCGGGGGCGGACTTCCCGCTCCACACGACGGGGGCCCGGCGCCGCCCGCGCGCGCCGGCGACCGCGGGGATACGTGCCGTGTCTCTCAGGCCCGAACCGGCGGGCCGCACAATCGAGTTCGGTGCGAGCTGCACCCGGAAGCTGGCGTGGTTGACGACGACCTGTGCGGGATCGCACGGCACCTTGACCATGCTCAGCGCGGGCAGGTCGTCGAACCCGGGTGTTCTGGTGTCCACGCTCATCTAACCGAGTGACACAGGTTTAGGACACTGCCTTGACACCCCGGATCTGTCCGCGACCCGTCAACAGGCCCTGCCCGTAAGGCGAACCGCCACCCGGCACGCCGCCCACGGGTTCCGGCACCCGCCCCTCACCAGCGGCAACCGCGCCGACCGGGTGGATCACACCCACGGAAACGGACCGGTTCACCCACGGAAACGGCCCGGTGCGCCCCGCCCGCCGGACGGGCCGTGCGCCACCGGGCCGCGTACTTCCCGCTCCGGGTCAGCCCCGCAGGACCCGCTCCCGGTCAGGCGCGGCGGACCCACACCCGGACAGGACCACCGGCGCGCCCCGGTCAGGCGCCCCCGTCAGGCGCGCCGGCGCGCCGCCTCGTACAGGACGATGCCCGCCGCCACCCCCGCGTTCAGCGACTCGGCGCCGCCCGGCATCGGGATCCGTACCCGGTAGTCACAGGTCTCGCCGACGAGCCGGCCGAGGCCCTTGCCCTCGCTGCCGATGACCACGACGACCGGGCCGCCCAGCGCCTCCAGGTCCTGCACCTCGTGCTCGCCGTCCGCCGCGAGGCCGACGACCGTGATGCCGGCCTTCTGGTAGCCCTCAAGCGCCCGCGTCAGGTTGGTGACCCGGGAGACCGGCGTACGCGCGGCCGTGCCCGCCGAGGACTTCCAGGCGCCCGCCGTCATCCCGGCCGCACGGCGCTCGGGGACGACCACGCCGTGGCCGCCGAACGCTGAGACCGACCGGACGATCGCACCCAGGTTCCGCGGGTCCGTCACGCCGTCGAGCGCGACGATCAGCGGGTCCTCGTGCGCGTCGTACGCGGCGGCGGTGAGGTCCTCGGGGTGCGCGTACTCGTACGGCGGGACCTGGAGGACGAGGCCCTGGTGGTTCAGGCCGTTCGTCATCCGGTCCAGCTCCGGGCGCGGGGCCTCCATCAGGTTGATGTTGCCGCGCTGCCCGGCGAGCTGGAGCGCCTCGCGGACCCGCTCGTCGTTGTCGATGTACTGCTGGACGTACAGGGTCACCGCCGGGACGCCGTCGCGCAGCGCCTCGTAGACCGGGTTCCGCCCGACGACCATCTCGGACGTGCCCTTGACGCCGCCCCGGCGGGGCGCGGGGCGGCGGGCCGCGGCCTGCCGCGCCTGGGCGCCCGCGATGCGGTTCTTCTTGTGCCCCTTGCGGGCGGACGCGGGCGGCGTCGGGCCCTTCCCCTCCAGGCCGCGGCGTCGCTGGCCCCCGCTGCCGACCTGCGCGCCCTTCTTGTTGGACGTGCGGCGGTTCCTGCGCTGGCTGTTCCCGGCCATGACGTACCTGTTTCTCTGCTGCTCAGTACGGACTACGCGTACGTACTACGTATAGGAAAGTGTGCCGCGAACGGCTGCGGGGCGCTCACCGCGGGCCGAGGGTCCACCGGGGACCGTTCGGCCCGTCCTCGATGACCAGGCCGGACTGCTGGAGCTGGTCACGGATCGAGTCCGCGGTGGCCCAGTCCTTGCGGGACCTGGCGGCCTCCCGCTGTTCGAGTACGAGCCGGACGAGCGTGTCGACCGCCCCGTGCAGGTCCTCGCCGCGGTCCCCCTCGCCCGCCCACTGCTCGTCGAGCGGGTCGAGGCCGAGGACGCCGAGCATCGCCCGCACCTCGGCCAGTCTGGCGACGGCGGCTTCCTTGTCGTCGGCGGCCAGTGCCGAGTTCCCCTGGCGGACCGTGGTGTGCACGATCGCGAGCGCCTGCGGCACACCCATGTCGTCGTCCATCGCCTCGGCGAAGGCGGGCGGCACCTCGGCGGCCGGGGCCACCGGCCCGCCGGCCTTCTCGATCACCCGCTGGACGAATCCCTCGATACGGGCGAAAGCGGACTCGGCCTCCCGCAGGGCCTCCTCGCTGTACTCGATCATCGACCGGTAGTGCGGGGTGCCCAGGTAGTAGCGCAGGACGATGGGGCGCCACTGCTTGACCATCTCGCTGACCAGCACGGAGTTCCCCAGCGACTTGGACATCTTCTCGCCGCTCATGGTGACCCAGGCGTTGTGCAGCCAGTAGGCCGCGAAGTCGTCGCCGTACGCCTTGGACTGCGCGATCTCGTTCTCGTGGTGCGGGAAGATCAGGTCGATCCCGCCGCCGTGGATGTCGAAGGCGCGGCCCAGGTACTTGTGGGCCATCGCCGAGCACTCCAGGTGCCAGCCGGGCCTGCCGGGGCCCCACGGGGTCTCCCAGGAGGGCTCACCGGGCTTGACCGACTTCCACATCGCGAAGTCACGCGGATCGCGCTTGCCGGTCACACCGTCCTCGGCGGGCTGGCGCAGGCCGTCCAGGTCCTGGTTGGAGAGCTGGAGGTAGTCGCCGTACGAACGCACGTCGAAGTAGACGTTGCCATCGGCCTCGTAGGCGTGGCCGCGCTCGATGAGGACGCGCATCATCTCGATCATCTCGGTCATATGACCGGTGGCACGCGGCTCGTAGGTGACCGGCAGGCAGCCGAGCACGTCGTATCCGGTGTTGAACGCGCGTTCGTTCTCGTAGCCGATCGCCCACCAGGGGCGGTTCTGCTCCGCCGCCTTCTTGATGATCTTGTCGTCGATGTCCGTGACGTTCCGGATGAAGGTGACCTCGTAGCCGCGGTACGCGAACCAGCGGCGCATGATGTCGAAGTTCAGCCCGGACCTGATGTGCCCGATGTGCGGGGCCGCCTGCACCGTGGCGCCGCAGAGGTAGATCGAGACACAGCCCGCGGTGAGCGGGACGAAGTCGCGGATCTGCCGGGCGCTGGTGTCGTACAGGCGAATAGTCACTGCACCAGGGTAGTGGCCCCATACCAGTGCCCCGCGACCCTTTGGGCAACGGGGCAGGGAAGTGTGACGCAACAGTGCCCCGGGGCCGCCGTCACAACGCCCCGGAGCCGCCGTCACAGCACCCCGGGGCCCCGCCCGGCGGCCGGTGGACGACCGCCTGGGCGGGGGCCGGGCCGGGGCCGGGCGGGCGGGGCGCTGTCGGTGGAATCGGCGGCCTCAGATGCTGCCGACGACCTTGCGCGGGGTGATCCTCACGACGACCCGGGTGGCGTCGTTGACGGAGTCCGGGTTGAACTCCGCGTACCGCTTGCCCTGGTACTTCAGCGCCAGCTGGTCGATCAGCTCCTGGCCGCCCTCGGTGGTGACGGTCGCGGTGCCCCGGATCTCGGCGTACGAGTAGGGGTTGTCGGCGGGCTGCACCAGGACGGTGACACGGGGGTCGCGGCGCAGGTTCTTCTCCTTGCGGCGGTCGACCGTGGTCGAGAACAGGACGTCGTCGCCGTCGCGGCTCACCCAGACCGGGCTCACCTGGGGGCTGCCGTCGGGCTGGATGGTGGCGATGTTGACGAAGACGGGGCTGTCGAGGAGTTCCTTGAGCTTGTCGCTGAGTACGGCAGACACGGGCTTGGCCTCCGGGTTGCTGAACGGATGCGGAAGGGGACTGCGGAACGGATGCGAACGCGGTCACGGGGACGCGCCCTCATCCCTACCCCAACCGCGCGGCCCTGTCCCGGCTTCCCGCCCACGCCGCCCGCATGCATACGGGCCGGCCCGCGCGCCCTTGCGCACGCACCGGCCCGCGCGTCCTTACGCCCCCACGTCCTTACGTAGGGACCACCTGCTCGTCACGTACGGACCACCAGCGCTGTCGCGATGGCCGCCAGTCCTTCGCCGCGGCCGGTGAAGCCGAGCCCGTCGCTGGTGGCCGCGGAGACCGAGACGGGCGCGCCGACAGCGCCCGAGAGGACCTGCTGCGCCTCGTCCCTGCGCTTGCCGATCTTCGGCCGGCCGCCGACCACCTGGACGGCCACATTGCCGATGGTAAACCCCTCGGCACGGACGATTCTGGCGGCCTCGGTGAGCAGCGTGAGGCCGGAGGCCCCGGACCACTCGGGCCGGCCGGTGCCGAAGTGGGCGCCGAGGTCACCGATCCCGGCGGCGGAGAAGAGCGCGTTGCAGGCGGCGTGCGCGACCACGTCCGCGTCCGAGTGCCCGGCCAGGCCGGGGCCCTCGCCCTCCCACCGGAGGCCGGCGCACCAGAGTTCGCGGCCCTCCGCGAAGGCGTGGATGTCGGTGCCGATACCGACCTGCGGCATCACCACCGGCACCGGCGCCGACACCGGCGCCACGGGCTGCGCCGAGGGCTGCTCGGGTACCGGCTGGTCGCGGCCGGGCTGGTCGCGGCCGGACTGCTCGTGTCCCGACTGCTCGTGGTCAGAAGCCACTGTTGATCCTCCTACGGGCGAGAACCGCCTCGGCCAGGACCAGGTCCAGCGGCCTGGTCACCTTGAACGCCTCTTCGTGTCCGGGTACGACCACGACCCGTACCCCGAGCTGCTCGACCATGCTCGCGTCGTCCGTGACGTCGTGGGTGACCGTGGCGTGTGCGCGGGCGAGCAGCGCGCGGTCGAAGCCCTGCGGAGTCTGCACGGCACGCAGCAGGGCCCGCGCCAGGGTGGCGACGACCGGTTCGGGGCCGCCGTCCGTCCGTGGCTCGACCTCTTTGACGGTGTCGGAGAGCGGCAGAGCGGGCACGACCGCCGGGGCGCCGTCCCGTACCGCCGCGACCACCGCGTCCACGGTGTCGACGGGTACGAGCGGGCGGGCCGCGTCGTGCACGAGTACCGCGGTGACGCTCTCGGGGAGTACGCCGATCCCGAGGCGGACGGACTCCTGACGGGTGTCGCCGCCGGGTACGACCAGGAGTTCGGTGCCCGGCGGGCAGGGATATTCGGCCAGCAGGGCCTCGACCCCGGCGGCGCCGTCCGGCGGGGCCACGACGACCACGAGCGAGACGGCACGCGATCCGGCCATCGCCCTGACGGCGTGGACCAGCATCGGGGTTCCGTTGAGAGTGCGGAGCGCCTTGGGGGCTCCGGGGCCGAGCCGGACACCGCGGCCGGCGGCGGGAATCACCGCGGCGGTGGTGTGGCCGGAACCGGACGGAACGGCGGCTCGGGATCGGGCAGGGGAGCTGCCTGGGGACGGGGCCCCGGGCTCGTCTGACATCGGTTGCGCGTTCAGGGTTTGTGTCCTCAGCCGACGTGGGTATGGCCTGGGGGTGCCCCCGACCGTAGGTTGGGGGAGTGCCGGGCGCGACGCCCTGACCGGCCCCTTCCGTGACGACTGGTCGAGTCGGCATCCCGGGCCCGGCACACCAGAGGCCGTACGGAAAATGTGCGGGAAAAAACATGCCGTAGCGCCCGGCGACACACGGAGGCATCTCCATGTGCTCAGCGGGCACCACGGCATTCAAAGCATCGAGCAGGTGAAACGGTTCGAGCGGTCGAGCAGTGATCGAACCAGTCGAGCAGCGGTCAAGCGCCGAGCAGCGATCAGGCGGGGTCGATCAGATCCACCGGGCCCGGCGGATCTGACGGATCCAGCGCCTCAGGACGCGAGGACCTCGTCGAGCAGAGCCTCGGCCTTGTCTTCGTTGGTGTTCTCCGCGAGAGCGAGTTCACTCACCAGGATCTGGCGGGCCTTGGCGAGCATGCGCTTCTCACCAGCGGAAAGTCCGCGCTCACGCTCACGACGCCACAGGTCACGGACCACTTCGGCCACCTTGATGACGTCGCCGGAGGCGAGTTTCTCAAGATTCGCCTTGTAGCGACGGGACCAGTTCGTGGGCTCTTCGGCATACGGTGCACGCAGCACCTCGAAGACCCGGTCCAGCCCTTCCTGACCAACCACGTCACGCACGCCTACGAACTCCGCATTGTCCGCCGGCACGCGCACAGTCAAGTCGCCCTGGGCGACCTTGAGCACCAAGTAGGTCTTGTCCACGCCTTTGATCTGACGAGTTTCGATAGCCTCGATCAGCGCGGCCCCGTGATGGGGATAGACCACGGTGTCGCCAACCTTGAACGTCATGTGACAGGTACCCCTTCCGTGGCTATCCAGTCTAACACGAGAACTGCTTCTACTGAATGACGTTTTCGCAGGTCAGGGCATATCTCGGGGCTTGACAACAGCAACACGAACGTGCTGCGGACAGCTCCCGCGAGACGGTATTCGCAGGTCGGAGCGGCTCTGCACACGGAGAGAAACGTGGGCGCCACGGGCATCCGAAGCCTTCCCGCAGGTGGCAAACATCCCGATTTGCCGCATTCGAAACGGTGAACTTCGCGGCGTCAGTTCGGATGTCGATCACCCATACGGCCGCAATCAGGAATTGATCACTGTGCGCCGGAAGAGGGTTTTCCGTATGGAATAAGCGTCGATCGGGAGTTGGCCGAGAGCGGCAGAAGAAATTGATCACTCGCGATATGTGAACGGCGTACGAAGTCTTCGGATCAAGCGGCCCGCGCGCTTACGCCGGGCACCGGGAGCGGCCGCGGGGCGGGTCGGGTGCGGGGCCGTGACGAGGGCTCGGTAACCTGAGGCCGCTGACACACCCTTAGGGAGGCTTTACCCCCTCCCGACCCCTTGTCCGTCCTGTCCGTACGTCCTAGGAGAAGCCGCCGCCGTGAGCAGCAGCCTTCGACGCGGCGTCCTCGCCGCTTCTGCCATCGTGGTCTCGATCGCCGCCCTGTCCGCCTGTGGCGCGGGCACCAACGCGGCGTCGATCGAGGTCAAGCCGGACAACGCCGCTACGTCGGTCGGTGTCATCCGCGTCCAGAACGCGACGGTGATCACCCAGCCGAAGGCCACGGTCAAGGGCCCCGCCGTCATCTCGGCGACCCTCTTCAACAACGGTGACACGAGCCAGACGCTCCAGAACGTCAAGCTCGCGGGCTCCAGCTCCACGGTGAAGCTCACCCCGGCCACGGGCAAGGGACCGCTCTCGGTGCCGGCGCACGGCTCGGTCATCATCGGGGGCAAGAACAACGCCGTCGCCGTGCTCACCGACGGCCGCGCCGCCGCCAACGGCTCCACGCAGAACCTGGTCTTCCAGTTCAGCGAGACCGGCCGTGTCGCGCTCAACGCGCTCGTCGTCCCGGCCACCAGCTACTTCCACGGCTTCGGCCCGAGCAGCCTGCCCTCGACGCCGGCCTCCCCCTCGGGCCAGGCCACGCCCGGCGGCAAGAACACCCCGGGCGGCAACGAGACGCCCGGCGGCAAGAACACCCCCGGCGGGAAGAACACCCCGGGCGGCAAGACAACTCCCGGCGGCAACGAGACGCCGGGCGGTTCCACCACGGGCAACACGCCGAGCAGCTGAACCGCGTCAGCACCAGTTCGTACAAGCTCATACACGCTCCTACACGGGCGAGCGCACAACGGGTGTGCCCCACCGGAAAGCCCGACTCCGGTGGGGCACACCCGTTCCGTATGTACAGAGCCACGAGCCGCACATGTACGGAGCCGCGCATGTACGGAGCCGATGTACGGCGTGATGTGCGTAGGGCCCTGCCGTTTACGGCTCGAACTTGTAGCCCAGGCCCCGCACCGTCACCAGATACCGGGGCGCGCCCGGGTCCGGCTCGATCTTGGCGCGCAGGCGCTTCACATGGACGTCGAGGGTCTTGGTGTCCCCCACGTAGTCCGCGCCCCAGACCCGGTCGATCAGCTGCATCCGGGTCAGCACCCGGCCCGCGTTCCTGAGCAGCATCTCCAGCAGGTCGAACTCCTTGAGCGGCAGATCGACCTTGGCGCCCGACACCGTCACGACGTGGCGGTCCACATCCATCCGGACCGGGCCGGCCTCCAGCGCCGCCGGGGAGACCTCCTCGGGCTCACCACGGCGGCGCAGCACCGCGCGGATACGGGCGACCAGTTCCCGTGACGAGAAGGGCTTGGTGACGTAGTCGTCGGCTCCTATTTCGAGGCCGACCACCTTGTCGATCTCGCTGTCCTTGGCGGTCACCATGATCACCGGGACATTGGAGCGGCCGCGCAGTTGGCGGCACACCTCGGTGCCGGGCAGGCCCGGCAGCATCAGGTCGAGCAGGACGAGGTCGGCACCGTTGCGCTCGAATTCGTCGAGTCCGTCCGGGCCGGTGGCCGCGATGGCGACCTCGAACCCTTCTTTACGGAGCATGTAGGACAGGGCGTCGCTGAAGGATTCCTCATCCTCGACGACAAGCACTCGGGTCACGGAAGGACCTCCGGGGCAGGAATGGGTTCAGAGGACAGGAGGGTCGCGAACGGCTGGACGCCGTCATCGCCGGCAGCATCGGTGGGACCGGCGGCGGGGGGAAGTGCAGGAGCGGTGGGGCCGGCAGGGCCGGTGGAACTCGCAGGGCCCGTGGGGCCGGCAGAGCTCGCGGGGCCAGTGGGGCCGGTGGGACTGGCGGGATCGGCGAGATCCGTGGGGTCGGCGGACCCGGTACGTCCGGCGGAGTCGGCAGGCCCGGTGGAGTCGGCAGGCCCGGGGGGCTGCTGCTGCGGGTCGGCGGCGTGCGCCGGATCCCTAAGGCCGCCGCGCCGGTCGCGTGCGGAACCGGCTTCCGGCAGCCGCAGCGTGAAGGTGGAGCCCTGGCCCTCCGAGCTCCACACCGTGACCTCCCCGCCGTGCGAGGCGGCCACATGTTTGACGATGGCGAGGCCCAGACCGGTGCCGCCGGTGGCGCGCGAGCGGGCCGGGTCCACACGGTAGAAGCGCTCGAAGATCCGCTCGCGGTCCTTCTCGGTGATACCGAGGCCCTGGTCGGTGACGGCGATCTCGATGAGTCCCCCGGAGCCGAAAGCCTGGGAGGTGCCCCCTCCGCCGGGCGCGGAGGCACGGCGGGCCGCGATGCCGACCCGGGTGCGGGCCGGTGAGTAGTTGACCGCGTTCTCCACGAGGTTTCCCAGCGCGGCGGCGAGCTGGGAACGGTTGCCCCACACATGGAGGTCGGCCGTGCCACCCGCCGCCATGGTGATCTGCTTGGTGCCCGCCTGGTGACGGCAGCGGTCGATGGCCTCGGCCACCAGGACGTCGACCCGGACCGGCTCGGCGTCCTCCAGCGGGTCGTCGTTCTGGACCCGGGAGAGGTCGATCAGCTCCTGGACCAGATTGGTGAGGCGGGTGGCCTCCGTCTGCATCCGGCCCGCGAACCGGGTGACCGCCTCGGGGTCGTCGGATGCGCCCATGACCGCCTCGGAGAGCAGCGAGAGCGCCCCGACCGGGGTCTTCAGCTCATGGCTGACGTTCGCGACGAAGTCGCGCCGTACGGCCTCGATGCGCCGCGCCTCGGTGAGGTCCTCGACCAGCAGCAGCACCAGCCGGGAGCCGAGCGGCGCGACCCGGGCGGAGACCGCCAGCGCCTCGCCACGGCCGGTGCCCCGGCGGGGAAGGTCCAGCTCGACCTGTCGTATCTCCCCGTCACGACGGGTGTCCCTGGCCATGTGCAGCATGGGCTCCACGGCCAGCTTTCCGCCCCTGACAAGCCCCAGGGCGTACGCCGCCGAGCTGGCCTTGACCACCGAGTCGCTCTCGTCGAGCACCACGGCGGACGAGCTGAGCACGGAGAGGACGGTGTCCACGCCGGGCGGCAGCACATCGCCGGTGTGCAGGGAGGTCCGGGTGGGGCGTGCCAGCTCGCGCTCGCTCCAGCGGAACGCCAGCACGCCGATGACACCGGTGCACAGCCCGGCGATCGCGCTTGCTGCGGCGACCGCCGCGTTCACGTCCATGTGTCCAGGTTATGCGGCCCCACCGACACACCCCCAGCCATACGAGGGCCTGCTCGAACGTTCGTCGCCCAGAGTTCACCGAGGGGATAGGGCCGGTTCACTTGACAGGGCGGAAACGGACGCGTGGCCCACCGACCGTGGAGACAACGGAGGCGGACACCCGTCGGGCGCCTCCGGGCCGTGACGGCCGGAACGGTCCGGACCACCCGACCGGACCACCGAACCGGCTCACCGGACCGGACCAGCCGGACCATCTGGACGAGAGCTGCACTAGAGAGGGACTCCCATGCGGGACGCGTACCACGAGGAACTGGACTCGATCGGCGAGGGCCTGGTCGAAATGGCCCGGCTCGTCGGTTCGGCGATCGGCCGGGCCACGACCGCGATGCTGGACGCCGATCTGAAGCTCGCCGAGAGCGTGATCGCAGCCGATCAGAAGGTCGACGACCTTCAGCACGACCTCGAAGCACGGGCCATCGCCCTGCTCGCCAGGCAGCAGCCCGTCGCCACCGATCTGCGCATCGTGGTCACCTCGCTGCGGATGAGCGCCGACCTGGAGCGCTCGGGCGATCTTGCCCAGCATGTCGCGAAGCTCACCCGGCTCCGTTACCCGGACCGTGCCGTTCCGCATGATCTGCACGCCACGATCCTGGAGATGGGACAGCTCGCGCAGCGGCTGATGGCGAAGGCGGCCGAGGTCATCATCACGATGGACGTCGATCTGGCGCTCCAGCTGGAGACGGACGACGACGAGATGGACCTGCTGCACCGGACCCTCTTCCAGCACCTGATGGACGACCGGTGGAAGCACGGCATCGAGACGGCGGTCGACGTGACGCTGCTGGGCCGCTACTACGAGCGCTTCGCCGACCACGCGGTCTCGGTGGCCAAGCGGGTGGTCTATCTGGTGACAGGGGAGCACGCCGACGAGATCCAGTCCGCTCCCCCGCAGGTCGAGGGGGCGTGAACGGCGCGCTTGCGCGCATGCGCCGTTGATGCGCCCCGCCCGGGTGGGTATGGGATGGCGGAGGCAGTACGTCCTCGCATGCCGAGCAGGAGGAAATCATGGCCGATTCCCCCGTCACCGACCCTCAGCAGGAAGCCCCGATCGAAGTGCACCATCTGCGCGTTCTCGGCGCCTGCGGCTGCGGCTCGGGCTGCGGCTGCGGCTGCCAGTCCGGCGCTCCGTGCCAGTGCGGCGGCTGCCAGGGCTGACGCGGAACGCTCCTTACGACAGCGAGGGCCCCGTCCCCCACCGGTTGCGGTGGCGGAGGCGGGGCCCTCGTCGTACTGCGGGGCTCTCGTCGTGCTGCGGGGACCCCGCAGTCGGTCGCGTTCCGGTCAGCCGCGTTCCAGGTAGGCGCGCCTGCGGCGGACGAACAGCACTCCGCCGACAGCGGTGAGCACAGCGGCCGCACCTCCCATCAGCGCGACCTGGTCCCCGGTGTCGGCCAGCTCACCACCACCGCCGTGGCTGCCGCCGCTGCCGTAGGCGCCGCCGTGGCTGCCGCCGCTGCCGTAGGCGCCACTGTCATCGCCGCCATCGGTGCCGCCACCGGACCCGCCACCGGCGCCGCCGTTGCTGCCACCGTCGGTACCGCCTGTGCCGCCCCCTGTGTCGCCTCCCGTGCCACCGCCGGTGGTGGTGGGCGTCGGGGTCGGGCTCTCACTCTCCGATGAGGTGGGACTCGGTGTAGGGGGCGGGGCCGGGGTACCGGAATCGCTGTCCGATGGGGACGGTGAAGGGTGCGGGGTGGGCGAGCCGGTGTCCGTCGGTGAGGGCGAGGGGGTCGGCGACTCCGTGCCCGTCGGCGAAGGCGACGGAGAGGGCGGCTCCGTGTCCGTCGGCGAAGGCGAAGGCATCGGCGACTCCGTCTCCGTGGGCGAAGGAGTGGGCGAGCCGGTGTCCGTAGGTGACGGGGACGGTGAATCCGATTCCGTAGGTGAGGGCGAGGGTGACGGGGACTCAGTTCCCGTATCCGTAGGAGAAGGAGAGGGAGAAGGCGACTCCGGGCCGCACCGGGCGTGCACCTCCCCCAGCCGGGCGCCGGCGATCGGCCCGTCGTAGACCACCTCGCCCTCCGGGTCGCGCAGCGCCCCCGACACCTTCACGTCGAACCACGCCTCGGCCTCGTACGCCCCCGGCGTCTGGACCTCGTCGGCCGGTACGACGTGCTGAGTGAAGGTCACCCGCAACGTATTGACGCCCAGCGTGTCCGGCTCGCCCAACTCCGCCCCACTGACCTGGAGTTCCGTGGTGCCGACGCCGACGCGGTGGCCCAGGATCCCGATCTGCTGGCCGTCCGTGTGCGCGTATCCGAGGGCGTACGGGCCGTACGGCGGCGGGGTGCACTCCGCGTACGTGTTCAGGGAGCCGACCGAGCCGGCGGGCGGCGTCGTGATGAGGTCCGCGTCCCGCAGCCTCACCTCGATCCCGGCCGCGTCGACCTTCGCGTAGTGCTTCGCGTCGGCGTTCGAGGTCACCACGGCATGGGTGCCGTCCTTGTAGTGGGCGAGCACACCGTCCGGGTCGGAGAAGTCGCCGGTGTCCTCACCGCCGTTCAGCGGCGGTGAGCCGGCCGTTCCGTAGGTACCGTCGAAGGCCTCGGTATGGAGTGCCGGGACGCGGGAGATGTTCAGGTGGACGAGCTCGGCACTGGTCGTTCCCGGCGTTCCCGGCGGAGCGGCACCGGCCCGGTCGGCAGCGGAGTACATGAGCAGCACCCCGGCCAGCGCCGCCGCCGTAGTGGACGCGGCCACGACGGTGGGGACGGACCGGGCAGAGATCCGCTTTGTTCCTTCTCTCGTCATAAGAGACGCATATCGCAAAAAAAGCCGACCACCCGCGAGGACGCCGCAGGCAGGGGCCTCGTCCGCACGGAATTACTTCTTCTGCCGGGGGCCCGGCTCGATTCCGGCCGCGCGGCGGCTCCGGTTGAGCCGACTCTTTCGCTGCCCGTCACGGGCACCCGGAGATGCACATCGTTCCCGGTGACAAACAACGCAACGCGCCTGCCGGGGGCTGAAGTTCGGTCCATCCGGCAGCGCGCCGTACACGTTTCAAGATCGATATACGGCGCAGGAACAAGGCAGCCCTCCGGCACCTGTCGTGGGCCCCGCCTGGGCGACGGCCTGAGGCGGTCACCGTGAACGCGGAACTGGGTGAACACGTCGAGAGGTGCCGTGCGGCCCGGCACCGGCTGAAAACAGAAACCTGACAGCCTCCTGACACTCTCTCCGTACCCTCCATCCCATGCGATCCCCCCGCCCGTTCCGTCGGCCGGCCCTCCGTCCGTCGCGGCACATCACCGCGGCGGCCGGGGCGGCGGACAACCACGCGCAGGGCGGGTTCCTCGACGCCACGGGCGCGTCCTGCGCCGTCTCCTCCCACGACGGCTGCCGACGTCACCTCGTCGGTCCGCAGTTCGGTCCGGCGATCACCGAGCCGCTGCACGACCGGGCCCAGCGGCCCTGAGTGGCGCCCCAGTCCGACATCTACCTTCCATATGGGTGAGGCGAATATGAAACCTGGACGCACAGCGCGTGCGAAGCTGCTGCTGCTTGCCGCGCCACTGACAGCCTGCGCTGTCGGCTTCACCTCGACAGAGGCGCTCGCCGCCGCCGGTGGGTCCGGTACTCAGCCTGCGCGGCACGGAGTGCGCGAGGTGCACTACAACCTGGGCGACGAGGCTTTCCACCCGCCCAAGTCCCTCGGATACGTGGGCAACAACGAGCTGAACGGGGCCGTTTACTACCCCGACGACCTCTCCTCCGGCACCCACCCCCTGATCATGATCGAACACGGACTCTGGGACACCTGCGCCGACGCTGGCGCCTCCGCGTCACTCGCCGCGGCGCAAGCCGCGCTGGCGAAGGACGAGAAGAACGGTGACAAGGCCGACGCGGCGAAGCAGGAGGCGATCATCAAGGCCGCATCGGACCGGCTGTCGGCCTGGCCGTGCGCATCCGGAGTGCGGCAGATCCCCAGCTATCTCGGATACGACTACCTGGGCCGTGATCTGGCGAGCCAGGGGTTCGTCGTGGTCTCCATCGGGGCGAACGGCATCAACTCCACGTCCTCCGGTCAGGCCGACACGGTTTATCAGGAGCGCGCGGCACTGATCAACGCCCAGTTGCGCATGTGGCAGCAACTGTCGTCCACAGGCAAGGGCCCACTGCGCGGCAGCCTCGTCGACGCCAAGTCCGGACGTCCGTCGCCGGTGAACTTCAAGAACCATGTGGACGTGCAGAACGTGGGCCTGATGGGGCATTCCATGGGCGGCGGCGGAGTGATGCAGGAGATCGCCGACAGCAGCCGTGGCACGTGGCCCAAGGGCGTCTCCATCAAGGCCGCATTCGCCCTCGCACCCACCGCCACCTGGGACGTCGATCCCATCACCAAGACATCGTTCGCGGTGATGTGGGGCACGTGCGACCAGGTGAACACCGGGGAGTACTTCGCCTGGAACAAGAAGGACAACAGCGCACCGATAGCCCAGTACACGGTGCGCGGCGGTGTCCACGACTTCTACAACAAGCAGTGGTCACCCAGCAGCGGCCAGGTCAGCGCACACGACGACGCCATCCCCGGCAGCAAGCCAGGCACCTGCACATCCCAGTTCCCCGGAACCACCACCCCCCAGACCGACCAGAAGGAACTCTCGGAGCAGCAACAGCGCCGGATCACCAAGGACTACGTGAACGCCTACTTCTCCGACCACCTGCTCGGCCGGACACAGTACGAGCCCTACCTGACGGGAAAGAAGCCGTTCCCCGGTACGGGCGGTGCGGTCAGCACCCAGTTCGACGGGGGCATCAACTGAGCGCCTACCCCACCGGGTTGACGGTGGGGTGAGAGTGACAGGGAGCCTCGGCGCTTTCGAGCCCGAGGCTCTCCACACGCACACACCGACCCACCCCGGCCCAGCTGAAAGCCCCCTGCTCGACGCAGTTGAGCGGTCCTCGTCGGGCGCCGTTGAGGACCTCTGACGGCCCGGAGACGGCCCAGCATTGATTTTCCGTTACACAACGGTGCTTCCTACCTTGTCCTTGGCTCCCCTGCGCACCCGAGAGTCACCTGCAGCCGCCCAATACTGCAACTGGCGAAGCCGGTATCTGCATCTACTGAAGCAGAAGCAGCATCACGAACCTCCCCCAAGCCCGGGTGGGTTCCCTCCTACGCCAGGATCTTTCTTGCTGGATAGCAAGGTTTCTTTCTTGAAAGAAAGAAAGCAAGAAATCTTGCTGACAAGTAAGCACGCCGAGGTTTCAGCCCAAGTCCCCACAGCCACAGCGGGGCCCCTCACCTGGGCCCCGAGCTGTCGGCTCGCCTCCCGTACCAGGCCGGGGACGTTTCATCCATGAAACGAGGCAAGCAGGAGCAGCTCCTTATGCACTTCTGCATTTACGCATGCTCAACTCGAAGGAACCACGGGGAGCGCATTGAAGCACCGCCCACAAGCTGGGCGTTTGTCGCCGGAACAACATTCGTGGGAAAGTCGCAGCGGCATAAGAATGCCGCCCGTCCAGGGGCGGCATTCGCCTCCGTGCCGTTTTCAGTCATGACCTAGATCCGGTGCAACCGAAGCACGACAGGAGAATTTCATGGTCCCACGCACAGGCGTCAGCGTCGACATCCATCCTCGCGATCGGTCGATCGTCATGATCGGCGCAAGCGGTGGAGCGCTGGCGCTGTGGGCAGACGCACCCGCCAAGATCGCGATCCCGGCAGCCCTACTCATTCTGCTCGACATCCGCGTGCACCGCTGCCGCAGTCGAGTCTGACCGACCGCACACGGCCCAGTACAGCAAATAGCCCCCTGCCGGCGGGAGAACCCATGGGCAGGGGGCTTACAGCAAGCTGCTTACTTCTTCTTGCCCTGGTTCTTGACCGCCTCGATGGCCGCCGCAGCCGCGTCCGGGTCGAGGTAGGTGCCGCCCGGGTTGACCGGCTTGAAGTCCGTGTCCAGTTCGTAGGCGAGCGGGATGCCCGTCGGGATGTTCAGGCCCGCGATGTCCGCGTCCGAGATGCCGTCGAGGTGCTTGACCAGTGCGCGCAGCGAGTTGCCGTGGGCGGCGACCAGGACCGTGCGGCCGGCGAGGAGGTCCGGGACGATGCCGTCGTACCAGTACGGCAGCATGCGGACCACGACGTCCTTGAGGCACTCCGTGCGGGGGCGCAGCTCCGGCGGGATCGTCGCGTAGCGGGCGTCGTCGCTCTGCGAGTACGGCGCGCCGTCCTCCAGGGCCGGCGGCGGGGTGTCGTACGAGCGGCGCCACAGCATGAACTGCTCCTCGCCGAACTCGGCGAGGGTCTGCGCCTTGTCCTTGCCCTGGAGCGCGCCGTAGTGCCGCTCGTTCAGGCGCCAGGAACGGTGTACGGGGATCCAGTGGCGGTCCGCCGCCTCCAGCGAGAGCTGGGCCGTGCGGATGGCGCGCTTCTGGAGTGAGGTGTGCACGACATCGGGGAGCAGGCCGGCGTCCGTGAGCAGCTCACCGCCGCGGACCGCCTCCTTCTCGCCCTTCTGCGTCAGGTTGACGTCCACCCAACCGGTGAACTGGTTCGTCGCGTTCCATTCGCTCTCGCCGTGGCGGAGGAGGATCAGCTTGTACGGTGCGTCGGCCATGCCCCCGAGCCTAATCGACGGCACGACGGCCGCCGATTGACGCCCTTCGTCAAGTGAGTGGCGGCCCGGAACGCCCTCTGCGTAACGTCTCGATCGCAGGAGCACCACTTACATTCGGCCCGTTCGGCGCTCACCCGCGTAGCTGTCCGCTCGCGTGCGCGCCGCCAGCCGCAGTCACAACGCCGTGTGCAGCCCCGCCGGAACGCGAAGCGGCGGACGAACCACGAGTTCGGCCCACACCACCTTGCCGCCTGCGGCGCGGTAGGAACCCCATCGCTCCGCGAGCTGCTGCACCAGAAAGAGACCGCGCCCGTTCTCGGCGTCGTCGTCGGCGTACGCGAGCGCGGGCAGCTCGTCCGACGTGTCGCACACCTCAATGACCACACTGTCCTGCAAGCCGATCAGACGCACCGTGATCAGGTTGAGTTTCTCCAGCTCGCCCCACGTCGGATGTCCGGTCAGCGTCCCGGTGGCCGTGACGGCGTTGGTCACCAGCTCCGAGACGACCAGGAGTACGTCATCCTCGATGAGCGCGGCCTGCCACTTGGACAGGGTGAGCCTCAAGAAGTGACGTGACGTGGAAGCGGCCGATCGGACAGCGGCCAGCGACAGTTGGTCGGAGAAGCGAATGCTCTGCGGCCGGTACGGCGGTTCCTGGCGCATCACGAGCACTCGTCCAGGCTGACGACATCCGCGCCGGTCGCGTGGGACAGGTGCGTCAGCATGGCGTCCTGAAGTGACCTGTTGAGAGCCAGCTCCCGGTAGGACGGCACGACCACGTGCTTCGCCTCAGCGCGCTCGACCGCCTCGATCAGCTCGGTGAAGGCCGACTGCGCACCGGAGGCGTACTCGTGGAACACCGTCGCCAGCTGGAAGCCGTTGGCCTCGGCGTAGGTGTGCAGGTCGTCCTGGGTCTGTTTCGCCTCCTGGTCGCTCATGTCATCGGGCACCCGCATGTAGCCAAAGATCAGCGGATTCATCGCGCTTCGCCCTCCCTCGCCATGCCTGCGATCACACACGGCGTTCGCAGCAGTTCCGTGGGTAACCGAGTGAAGCACCACAGGACTCCATTATGCAAGACTACATTTTTTAATAATCGATTCGCAGTACCCGAACGCTCATGCGACATTGCGGATCGAAACCGCAGGCGACTACATTCCGGGTGCAAGAGGCATCCGTATTGAAGGAAGGCGGGCCGCCTGTGAGTGGCGCAACGACTGGTTCGACGGTTCCTCGACGGCAACTCGGTCGGCACCTGCGCGACCTGCGCAATGCTTCGCGTCTGACGGTGCGCGCCGCCGCCAAACAGTTGGAGTGGTCGGAGCCGAAGATCTGGCGCATCGAGACGGGCCAGGTATCGCTTCGGAGTCTCGATGTCGAAGCCATGTGCCGGACGTACGGGGCGGACACCGAGCTGACCAAGGGCCTCATGGGCTTGGCCAAGGAGACGAAGAACCGGGGCTGGTGGCACGCCTACGGCGACGTGATCCCCGACGGTTTCGACCTCTACATCGGACTGGAGGAGGCCGCCGAACGTCTGTCCTGGTACGAAGCTGAACTGATCCCCGGTCTGTTCCAGACGCCGGAGTACGCCCGAGCACTCATCAAGCGGTCAGACCCCGAGCGGGACGACGCGGAAGTAGAACGGCGCGTTCACGTTCGCGTCACGCGCCAGGCACTGCTCACGCGGGTGACGGCACCGCCGAACGTAGACGTGGCGCTCAATGAAGCCATCCTGCGTAGGCCCGTGGGCGGCAATGAGGTCATGGCCGAGCAGCTTGAACACCTGGTTCACTTGAATCAGTTGGACAACATCTCAATCCGGGTTGTCCCGTTTGCCGCCGGGCTCCACGAGGGGCTCATGTCCGGCCCGTTCGTCACATTGCGCTTCCCAACCCACGGCGACAGCCCGTACGTGGAGCCGCCCACGGTCTACGTGGAGGGCTTCACCGGAGCGCTGTACCTCGACAAGCCCAACGAGATCGAACGCTACGACGGTGCTTTCAAATCCATCTGGGGCTCGGCGCTGGGCGCAGCAGACAGCACGAGCCTCCTCAAGCAAGCAGCGAGGGAGCTGAGCAAGTGAACAGTGCCGACCTGGCAGGTGCGGTCTGGCGCAAGAGCAGCCGCAGCAACGGTGACGCCAACTGCGTCGAGGTCGCCTTCCTCGACGATGGCCGCGTGGCCATGCGTGACAGCAAGGACAAGGGCACCGGCCCCGCTCTCGTCTTCACCCCCGGGGAGTGGGCCGCGTTCGAGGGTGGCGTGGGCGACGGCGAGTTCACACGGCCGTAACACGCGCCCCCTCCCGCAGTCTCCAAGAGCGCCCGATCCATTGTCCTGGTCGGGCGCTCCTGGCTGTGCGGTGGCGGGCGCCCCGGTCAGCGCAGCGCCCGCTGCGCCTCGTACAGATTGGCGGGGCGTACGGATTCCGGCGCACCGTACGCCTCCAGGCGCGTATGCAGATCGCCGGTGAAGTCGGGCACGTCGATCTGGCCGAACGGCCTGACCGTGCTGATGCCGACGCTCGCGCTGTACGGGGCGAGGCCGTCGATCTTCATCAGGCCCTCGCGGCCGTTGGTGACCCGGATGTTCCAGTGGGTGAACCGGGCCCCGAAGAGCGGCCCCGCCGAGGCGTCCCCGCCGTGCTGCCCGTTGTTGTCGACCGTGATGTCGGTCCGCACATTGGCGAACGGCAGGCCCCGGTGCGAGTCGAAGGTGCCCATCTCCATCACCCCGCGCGACCAGACGTTGTGGCTGGAGAGCCCCTCGACGTTGATGCCGTGCAGCTGGGTGCCGGCCGGGGCGGGCACGGTGCGCTCGGCGATCGTGAACTCCTCGACCAGGTTGTCGTGCGAGCCCTCCCGGCAGAAGTACGGGTGGTGCGAGCCCCGGCCCTCGACGCGGGTGCGGCGCAAGGTGGTGGCGGAGGCGGCGACCAGTCCGAAGCCGTTGTCGACGTTCCGTACGACGACGTCGTCCGCCCAGCAGTCGTACGCGCACTGGAACGCGACGCCGTTGTACCCCCTGTCGAGCAGATGCGGGGACTGCGGGGTGAGGACCGCTTCGAGCGTGAGGCCCTCCACCGCCGACCCGGTCAGCGGCGCGACGTGCGTGGTGAGCCGGGGGTCCCACTCCGGCCGGATGTCGAGCGGAAGGGGGCGTTCCAGGGTGAGCCGGTGTCCGTGCACCGACGTGACGCGGACCGGCCACTCGTACGGGACGTACGAGATCAGCTTGGTCTTGTCGTCCCACTCGTACGCCTCGGGGCCGGGACCGCCGCCCGCCATATGTGCGAGCAGGGTGTGCTCCGCGTCGTCGGCGAGCCTGAGCAGTACGAGGTCGCCGCGCCGGAGCTTCGCGGGGTCGGCGACGGTGACCGTGCGGTCGCCCTGCCGGGCCGGGGCGACGGTCGTGAGGGTGCGCCACTCGTCGCGCTTGTTGCCCGTCCAGCCCTCGAAGGGCCAGGCCCCCGAGGTGATGGCGGCGGTCAGGCTCGCGAACCGCGCCTCGGGGCAGAGCCAGATGAGCCCGCCGGCCCAGGACCACGAGGACTTGTCGCCCCCGTACCGGGAGCCGTACGGGCCGATCAGCTCGGTGAGGCTCTTCGTGGCGTGGAGGGTGGTGCGGCCGCTGCCGGCGCCGCGCAGTACGACATCGCTGTGCCCGATACGGATGAGGCCGTCGATACGGAAGGTGCCCGGCGGGATGAGGACCGTGCCGCCGCCGCGCCGCCCGGCGGCGGCGATGGCCCGGTTGATCGCGGGCGCCGCGTCGGCGGAGCCGTCGGGGACCGCGCCGTACTCCCGGACGTCGGCCACGACGGGAGGGCGGGGGAAGCGGCGCTCGCCCGTACGGCGGCCGGATCCGCCGATGTACGGGATCTGGGGGTGGGTGTACGGGGACCGGGTGAACTCCCGCCAGAGGGGGGTGGTGGACGGGGCCGGCCCGCGCGGTGCCGCCTTGGCCACCCCTCCTGTCGCGACAGCGGCCGCGACGGCTGTTGTGCTGGCGAGCAGTGCACGTCTGCTGATGATCCCCACGAGAGCCACCCTTCCCGGGTTTTCACGTACATGAACATAGTTCATGAGTGCGTCGGCCGTGAGCATGCCACGAGCAGGGCGGGGCGGGGAAGGGGCGTGCATGCGGGGATCGCGCCGGGCGGCGGAGAAGGCGGCGGAGAAAACTGTGCGCGAGCGCGGCCGTACGGGTGGGCCGAGCTGCGTCAGCCCTCCACCTCGCGGGTCAGATGCGTGAACGCATCCAGGTTCCGGGTCGACTCGCCGCGCGCCACCCGCCACGCGTACTCCCGCTTGATCGCGCTGGAGAAGCCCAGTTCGAGCAGCGTGTTGAACGGCCCGTCGGCCGCCTCCAGGACCGAGCCGAGGAGCCGGTCGATCTCGTCCGGTGTCACCACGGACAGCGGCAGCTTCCCTGCGAGGTAGATGTCGCCGAGCGGATCGATCGCGTAACTCACCCCGTACAGCCGGAGGTTGCGCTCAAGGAGCCACCGGTGGACGGCCGCGTCGTTCTCGTCGGGATGGCGGATCACGAACGCGTTGACCGACAGCGAGTGCCCGCCGATGATCAGCGAGCAGGTGGTGGAGAGCTTCCGGGTGCCGGGGAGGTTCACCACGTACGAGCCGGGCTCCGGGTTCTCCCACTCCAGCCCGGCGTTCTCGAACGCCCGCTCAAGGACCGCCCGTACGCCACCGTCGCCAGCCTGATCAGCCATGGTGCGAGCGTACGCGACGGCGGTGTTCGTGCACGGCGGCCGTGTAGACGTCGGCGGTCGCCGACGCGGCCGTGTCCCAGCCGAACCGGCCGGCGTGGCGGGCGGCGGCGCCGCCCATCGTGTCCACCAGCGACGGGTTCTCGATGAACCGGCGCAGCGCCACCGCGTACCGCGCCGGGTCGTGGCCGGGGATCAGGAACCCGGTCGACCCCTCGCGTACGGCGACGGGCAGCCCGCCGACCTCGGCGGCCACCACGGGCGTCCCGGCCGCCTGGGCCTCGATGGCGACAAGGCCGAACGATTCGTTGTACGAGGGCATGACCAGCACGGACGCGGCCCGGAACCAGTCGGCGAGCTGGTCCTGGCCGACCGGCGGATGGAACCGGACGATGTCGGCGATACCGAGCCGGGCGGCCAGCTTCTGCAGGCCCTCCGGCTTGGCGAGGCCGCTGCCGCTGGGGCCGCCGACCACCGGCACCACCATCCGCTTGCGCAGCGAGGGGTCCTGGTCGAGCAGGACCGCCGCCGCGCGCAGCAGGATGTCGGGCGCCTTGAGCGGCTGGATGCGGCCGGCGAAGAGCGGTACGAAGGCGTCCTGCGGCAGTCCGAGCCGGGCCCGCGCGGCGGACCGGCCGTCCGCGGGGCGGAAGCGGTCGAGGTTCACCCCGGGGTGGACCACGGCGACCTTGCCGGCGTCCGCCTCGTAGTGGCGCACCAGGTCGTCGGCCTCCTCGTCGGTGTTGGCGATCAGGCGGTCGGCCGCCCGCACCACCTGGGTCTCACCGATGACCCGTGCGGCGGGCTCGGGGGTGTCGCCCTCGGCGAGCGCCGCGTTCTTGACCTTCGCCATGGTGTGCATGGCGTGGACGAGGGGCGCGCCCCAGCGTTCGGCGGCGAGCCAGCCGACATGGCCGGAGAGCCAGTAGTGGGAGTGCACCAGGTCGTAGTAGCCGGGCCGGTGTCCGGCCCAGGCCTGCATCACCCCGTGCGTGAAGGCACAGAGCTGGGCGGGCAGCTCCTCCTTGGCCAGGCCCTCGTACGGGCCGGCGTCCACATGGCGTACGAGCACGCCGGGCGCGAGGTCGACCAGCGGCGGGAGACCGCCGGTGGTGGCGCGGGTGAAGATCTCCACCTCGATGTTGATCGCGGCCAGCCGCTTCGCCAGCTCCACGATGTAGACGTTCATCCCGCCCGCGTCGCCGGTGCCCGGCTGGTGCAGGGGCGATGTGTGCACGCTGAGCATGGCGACCCTGCGCGGTTTGCGGTGCCCGGCGAACTTCAGCCTGGGCGGCCGCGCGGGTCCCGTGATCCGGCCGCCGAGCCGGGACACGTACTGGCTCACGTGGACGGTCCTCTCCTCGCGCGGGCACGCTCGACTCCAGGGCTGGCGTACCCCGTCTGACGTCTGGAACAGCGGGATGCGCCGCCGCATTTCCGCTTTACCGAATCATTACCCTGACACGCCTCGCATACCCTTCCGCATACCCTTCGGTCCATGGCCCCGCCCTCTCCCCGCCGCCTCACCGGCGACCGCTCCGCCGGAGTCCGTACGGCGGGCGCGCGGCCGGTGGGGGCCGTGACGCGCGGGACGACCAACCCCAACCGGCTGCGCCGTATGGACCGCTGGATCGCCGCCGTGCACGGCCCCGCCCTGCGGCGCTCGGCCGACCCCCTCGCGGTGGACCTCGGGTACGGGGCGGCCCCCTGGACCGCCGTCGAACTGCTCCAGCGGCTGCGTTCGGCCGCGCCCGCCGCCGAGGTCGTCGGCATCGAGATCGAACCGGCCCGGGTCGCGGCGGCAAAGCCGTACGAACGGCCGGGGCTCACCTTCCGGCACGGCGGGTTCGAGGTGCCGCTGGACGGCCGCGACCCCGCGCTGATCCGGGCGGCCAACGTGCTGCGGCAGTACGACGAGGAGCAGGTCGCCGCCGTCTGGCAGCGGCTGTGCGCCCGGCTCGCGCCGGACGGGCTGCTCGTGGAGGGGACCTGCGACGAGATCGGGCGGCGGCATGTGTGGGTCGCACTCGGGCCCGGCGGGCCGCGCACGGTGACGTTCGCGACCCGGCTCGGCTCGCTGCACCAGCCGTCCGACCTGGCGGAACGGCTGCCGAAGGCGCTGATCCACCGGAACGTCCCCGGCGAACCGGTGCACGCCTTTCTGCGCGACTTCGACCGGGCGTGGGCCTCGGCCGCCCCGTACGCCTCGCTCGGCGCCCGGCAGCGCTGGGTTGCCGCCGTACGCTCACTCGCCGCCGACTGGCCGCTGGCCGACGACGTCCGCCGCTGGCGGCAGGGTGAAATCACCGTGCGGTGGGCGGCGCTGGCGCCCCGGACGGGAACTCGGGCCTGACGCCGTTCGTCGGAACGGGCAGGGAGTGACGCGGGGGCACGGGTGGGGCCGGGGAGTTGTTGTACACCTCTGTCGCATTCGCGCAGGGCATGGCACTATCGCGCCAACGCCACCCAAGTTACTGACGGTAAATCAGGTCTGTTTCAGCTCTGGGTTTCAGCTCTGGAGGGGGAGCTCGTGAACCGACGCCGCTGTGCTGCCGCCGCGATCACGCTGGTCTGCGCACTGACCGTACTGACCGCGCCGACCGCCACCGCCGCGTACGCCGATCCCGGGCCGTCGCACTCGGGGTCGGACTCGGACTCGGGGTCAGGGTCGTCGGGGTCGGGGTCGTCGGACTCGGGCACCGAGCGTCTCGAAGCCGTCCGCCAGAGGATAGACGACCTCTACCGCCAGGCCGGATCCGCCACCGACGCGTACAACCTGGCCAAGGAGCAGTCCGAGAAGCAGTCGTCCGAGATCGTCAAGCTCGCCCAGCGCATCGTGAAGGGCCAGTCGAAGATCTCCGCGCTGAAGAAACAGGCGGGCGCCGAGGCCCGTGCCGCGTACCGGGACAGCGGTCTGCCGCCCGCGGCGCAGCTGATGCTCAGCGGCGACCCGGACAGCTTCCTCGACGGCACCGACCGGCTGCGCTCGGGCCAGCAGGCCCAGAAGAACCTGCTGGCCGAAATGGACCAGACCCAGAAGGACCTGACGGCGTACACCCAGGACGCCGGCGACCAGTGGCAGAAGCTGGAGTCCAACCGCAAGGAACAGGCCAAGAAGAAGAAGGACATCGAGCAGAAGATCAAGGCGGCCAAGAAGCTCGAATCGGGCCTGGCCAAGAAGGAACGCGCGCGGCTCAAGAAGCTGGAGGAGGAGCAGGAGTTCAAGGCGCAGTCGGCCTGGCTCAGCTCGGGAATCCTCAAGGAGATCAACAACAAGGCGAGCACCGAGGGCAAGAAGGCCGTCAAATTCGCCACGGACCAGATCGGCAAGCCGTACGTGTGGGGCGCGGCGGGACCGAACTCGTACGACTGCTCCGGCCTGACCTCCCAGGCGTGGGCCGCGGCCGGGGACCCGATCCCGCGCACCTCGCAGGAGCAGTGGAAGCAGTTGCCGCACATCGCGGTGAAGGACATGCGCCCCGGGGACCTCATCATCTACTTCTCGGACGCGACCCATGTCGGGATGTACATAGGCGACGGAGCGATGGTGAACGCCCCGCGGCCCGGCCGGAACGTCACGATCGGCGGCGCGGGCTCGATGCCGATCCTCGGGGTGGTCCGGCCGGACGCGTAGGCCGGCGGGCGGGACTGGACACGTGGGCCGTCCGGCCGGCGGGCGGCACCTGACCGTGGGCCGTCCGGCGGGACAGCGCGGCCCCTGGCTCCCGGGTGCGCGTGGTGTGCGTCACCCCGGGGCGGGCGGGTCCCCGAGTGACGCGGGCGGGTCCCCGACTGATGACGCGGGCGAGTCCCCGAGTGACGTTCGTCATGGGTCTGCACACCGTCAAACCGCCGGATGCGGGTCTGGAGTGGGCATATGACCCAGGCGGTTTCCCCGATGCCATTCCGCAGTGGGCCCGCCAACCGCTAAGGTCCCCGTCGGTGGTGCGTCGTCTGGCGCTCCACCGCGCCCTCGGGGGGAGGGAAGGAAACCGAAGCGATGGAGAACGGTCAGACCGTTCTGCCCCACCAGACCAGGGGACCGGACTCCACCGGCAGCACCGACCTGACGCTGCTGGTGATCGAGAACGATCCAGCGGGCACTTTCACGGTCCCGGAGCTGCTCGACGCCGCCGGGACGCGGGTACGCGTCCGTACCGCGCGCAACCTCACCGAGGCCGGGCGGCTGCTCACGGACGACGTGCACTGCATCCTGCTCGACCTGGCACTGCCGGGAGCGGACGCGGACGACGAGCTGTCCGTACTCCGCCATGTCCTGAAGCTCGCGCCCAGCCATGCCGTCCTGGCACTGGCCCCGGCCGCCCGCCTGGAGAGCGCGACGGACGCGGTCCGGGTCGGGGCACAGGACTACCTGCTCCGCGAGGAGCTGGACGGCAGGCTGCTGAACCGCGCCGTCCGGTACGCGGTGGAGCGCAAGCGCGCCGACACCGCGCACTACAAACTGGCCGAGTCCCGGCTGCGCGCCCAGGAGAACGCCCGCCTGGAGCGCGGCCTGCTCCCCACACCGCTCCTCGAAGGATCGGACCTGCGCTTCGCCGCGCGGTACCGGCCGGGCCGCTCGCGCGCGCTGCTCGGGGGTGACTTCTACGACGTGGTGCGGACCCCGGACGGGACCGTGCACGCGATGATCGGCGACGTCTGCGGGCACGGTCCCGACGAGGCGGCGCTGGGGGTGGAACTGCGTATCGCCTGGCGGGCGTTGACCTTCGCCGGGCTCTGCGGCGACCAGCTGCTCTCCACGCTCCAGCGGGTACTGGAGCACGAGCGGGAGAGCGAGGAGCTGTTCGCGACGCTCTGCACGGTGGACATCGCCCCGGACGGCCGCCGGGCCGGACTCTGCCTGGCCGGCCACCCCGCCCCGCTGGTCTCCCGCGACGGCGGTACCGCGCGGCTCCTCCCGCAGGAGGACGGCGGCCCGGCGCTCGGGCTGCTCCCCCAGGCCCGCTGGCCCCGGCACGAGGTCGAACTCGGCTCGTCCTGGGCCCTGTTGATGTACACGGACGGCTTGATCGAGGGCCGGGTGGGACCGGGCACGCAGCGGCTCGGCCAGGAGGGCATGGTCGAGATGATCGACCGCCAGCTGACGGCCGGCCTGCGCGGCGAGAGCCTGCTGGAGGCGGCGGTGGCAGAGGTCCGCGACCTCAACGGCGACGAGCTGACCGACGACGTGGCCGTACTCCTGCTGGAGCGCCGCGGGGGCACCCGCCTGGGCGGCTAGCCGGTCCTGGGACGAGGGATACCCGGAAACGGCGGACGCCTCGGGATGACGGACGCCCCGGAACGGCGGACGCCCCGGTTGCCATGGGGATCCGGCGCCCTGGGGATGACGGACGCCCCGAGACGACGGACGCCCCGGCCACCGTTCCGGGGCATCCGGGGCGTCCGAGGCGTTTCGTTTGTGCTGCCGGTGATCGGGCGGGGGAAGCCGGGGGTCTACCGCCCGCCGTTGTACGGCCCGTACGGTCCGTCGCTGCTGGAGCCGCCGCGGCGACCGCGGCCGCCGCCCGAGACCTGCCGGACCGCGGGGCGCACGTCCACCATGTAGACGATGGTCGCGATCAGTCCGATGACCGGCAGGAAGGACAGGATCGAGAACAGCCAGTTCACTACGAACGCGATGGCCAGGATGATCAGCCAGAACGGCTTCGTCTGCTTGCTCGCGGCCCGGTACGCGTCCTCCCGGCGGATCGCCGCGTCCACCAGCGCGAACCCGCTGAAGAGGATGAGCGCCAGACTCAACAGCGACATCAACCCTGCGAAACCCTGCATCAGCACTGCACAACACCGCCTGTTCGACCGGCCGCCTACACGGCCACGCTACCGAAAGAACGAGCCGGGCACCCAGGAGGTGCCCGGCTCGGCCCGATCCATCCGTACCCGGTGGGACGGTGAAACGGTGAAGTCCTACTTCCCGGCAGGCGGCGTGTTCTTCTTCGCCGCCGTGCTGCGCGGCGCGGTGCTCTTCCTGGCCGCCGCGGGCTTGGCCTCGGCCTTCACCTCGGACTTCGATCCGGGCGCGGGCGCGGAGGCGGAGGCGGGCTTGGCGGCGGTCCTGGGCTGCGCGATCCGCGACTCGGTCCTGGCGCCGGGCTTCGGCGCGGCCTTGCTCCCGGCCCCCTGCTTCGGCGCGGCCTTGCTCCCGGCTCCCGACTTCGGCGCGGTCCGGGGCGTGGCCTTGCCGGCCGTCCTGGTACCGGGCTTCTGCCTGGCCGGGGCCTCGGGCTCGACGACCGTGCCGAACACGACGATGTCGTCGGCGGCCTCGCCCCGCCACTGCCGTACGGACTGCTCGCCGCGCTCGGCGACCTTCTCGTACGTCTCACGGGCCCGGACCGCGTACTCCGCGGCCACGCCCACACTGCGCAGTGCCAGATCCTGCGCGGTCTCACCGAGCTTCTTCAGGTCGGTGTCGAACGCCCCGATCACCTCGTTGACCTTCGCGGTGACGCTGGCCTGCGCCTCCTTGGCCTGGGTGGTCACGCGGTCCTGGACGTCCTTGGGGTCGGTGTTGCGCACCGCGTCGATACGGGCGGGCGCCTCGGCCTGGAACTTCTCCAGCAGCGCGGGCACCTTGCGGGCCTGCTGCACGGCGAGGTCGGCGGTACCGGCCGCGAAGTAGAGGGGGGTCGGGTCGGTGAGGGTCTTGCGCAGGTCATCGGTGATGGCCATGACTGTGGTCCTCCCGGATCAGTTCTGCTCGTGGTCGTCGTCGCGTACGTCTGGCACGTCACGTACGTCTCGTACATCTCCGTGCGCTTCACGTACTTCACGTACTTCGTGTACTTCACGCACTTCGTCAGCGTCCGTCACTTCAGACGCCTCATGCGCCTCCCGCGCCGCACGCGTGTCGTCCGCTGCCCGCCGGGGCCGCTGGGCGGCACCACTGCCGTCCGCCGGGCCGGTGTCCGCCGTGCCGCGCGGCGCATCCGGTGCGAGTTCGAGCCCGTTCTCCTTGCGGAAGGACTCGTAGATCTGGAGCAGCACCTGCTTCTGGCGCTCGGATATGGAGGGATCGGCCAGGATGACGGCACGCGTCTCCAGCTCGTCCCGCTCCTTCTCGTCAAGGATCCCGGCCTGGACGTACAGGGTCTCCGCAGAGATCCGCAACGCCTTCGCCAGCTGCTGGAGGATGTCCGCACTGGGCTTGCGCAGACCGCGCTCGATCTGACTCAGATACGGATTCGACACCCCGGCGGCATCGGCAAGCTGCCGCAGGGAGAGCTGCGCCGAGCGCCGCTGCTCGCGCAGGTACCCACCGAGATTGCCGACGTTGAGTGATGCCATAGGACGATGCTGCACCCATGTCGCTAACTTTTGCAAGCAGGCGCTTGCAAAAGTGTTACGCGCCACGGTGGCCGGGGGTTGTGACTGAGCACGGTAGGTGTCGTCTGAGCGCGACATATGTCGCATCAGCGTGGTTGATCGTGCCCAAAAGGTCGCACGTTCACGATTACGCCGGTTCGAGGAGCCGCACGACGGGCAGCCCCGTCTCGCCTCCGACTAGGCGCAGGGCAACTTCGGCGCGCGCGGCCAGGTCGAGAGGGGCAACCTGCTGAACTTGAGCGGCGTGGACGATGCGGTCCAAACCCGCTCCGACGAGTGGGGCTGCGGTGCGCAGAGAAGCATGCAGGGCCACCCCTTGCGTGGCTCCGCCGTGCAGCACGATGTTGCGGGTGCGATACAGACGACGCAGCGCGATGCGATAGGTGCCCATGACCTCATTCAGGACGCGGCGCGGATCTGCCAGCAAAGCAGCCATCCGCTCCGCCGCCGGGCGGTCGCTGTGCTTCGTGCGGGCACCCGAGAAGTCGAAGGCGTCCACACCCGAGACGCGCAACACATCGGAGAGGCAAGACGCACGGTCGAGGTTAGTCCTGCATGCCGCAAGGCGCTCGGACAGAGCGTCGGGACTCTGCGGCTTGTGCCGGTGGGCGAGCGCGGTCAACTCGGCCCGGGGCCAAGAGCAGGCGATGATCACCGCAAGACGGTCGGCGGCGACCGCCTTGCCGGAACGCTCAACTTCCTGAGGGTCGTCCGGGTGGGAGAGGAGTGCCTCGACGGCGGCCCAGGCGCCGGCGACGGCAGGCCCGAGAGGGCCCTGGTTGACCGGTGCGGCCAGTTCCAGCGCGTCGTCGATGCGACTGCGGGATTCATGGATGCGGTAGAGGTGCCCCTCGTTGACCAGCGTCAGTACGTCGGCGCCCCTGGCCGGCGGGGTGACGGGAATCGGCTGCGGGTGTCCCGCGACCCAGATGTACGGCAGCGGGACGATGCCCCCACGATTCCGGCGCAGGAACGAGGACCGGGCGACCATGCGCTCGATCATCTGGCGGGCCTGCTCGGCGGCCCCATAGGCATCCAGCGCGGTGAACTGGTATAGGAACCCCCCACCAGACCGAATGCCAGCGGTGTCGTGTCCGTGCTCGCGAAGCCAAGCGATCACTTTCCCCTTTGGCATCCAGTTCGCCAATGGTTCAGCGAGATCTCGCTGCGGAACGCTGTGCAGTGCGATCAGGACGTCGAACGAGCGGGGAGAAGATCGTGCAAGGGCCGCGGCACTCTCGGCGATGCGGACTGTGTCCGCTCGCTCTGCGTACAGCCCCTGCGCCCAGGCCAGCAGATGACTCGCGCTGTACCCGAGGTCCAGCAGATGCGCGGCAACAGTGCGTGAGAACCGCTCAGGGCCGGGGCGACTGCTACCAGCGACGGCGGCAGTCCAGCGCTCCAGGTAGCCCGAGCGTGCGTGATCGACGATCTCCCGCAGACGGCGTCTGGCCGGGCTCGGGTCGGGCAGAGGAGCGCTCAGCAGCGCGGTGATCTCCTTGCGCAGCTCACGCTCGCCCAGCCCCCGGTCCGGGCCGATGAGTGCGCGCAGTTCGGCCCGCTGCCAGTCGCAGGCCGCAGGCGACAGTACGCCCTGGGCTTGCCAGGAACCGGCTTCCCACAGTTCCTCCAGCGCCAGCACCGACCCGATGTCCCACAATCTCCGGGCCCATGGAGTGCCTTCGTCGGTGAAATAGTCGATCATGCGTGCGAGCGCGTGTCTCGCATAGGAGTCGGGTGCGAAGTGTGATGATGCGTTCACGCCGGGTACCGTAGCGGAGCTCTCCCCTGGCGTGCTAATCTCCTGGAAGACTTAAAGGGGCACTCGCCAACTATGGCCACTGCCCCTTTCTTCTTGTCCTCTTTCGGTGATCGCGTCGAGTTGTGAGCATCACGGGAAGACCGGGGCGCAGAGCATCCTGCGCCGACTGGTGAGCACGACATCGTGGCCACCCCCAAGATGGCCTCCCACCGTCGCGTGGGGGAGAACCTCGCGGTCTTCGACTTCGCACTCAGTACCGTCGGCATGGCCGCCATCAGGGAACTCGACGAGAACGCCTCCACGTGGCTGGCGTACGACGACCCGCGGATCGTCGAGATGGTCATACCCTGAACCCGGGCACGGCTGAGAGGACGGTGACAGTGAAGGCGACTGTTTTCCCGCGAGCTGCTCACGTCGTGTCTTGGGAAACTCTCCTCACCGGATGCGGGAAGAAGCCAGCACGTCCAGACGACGTCGCGGTGAACTGGTAGGTACGCGCGTGCTCGAGTATGTCGGCCGGCGGATCGCCATTCTCGATGATGACGGCCTGCCCGGGGAACTCGAGCATGTCGCGGTAAAAGCGCTCCACCACCTGGGAGGTGATGGTGACGTCCTCTCCCACTGGTTCCCGGTAGGTCACCACCGGTGAGTCCAGCACCACGAATCCAAGCCGGGGTCCGGAGACATCGAGGGCATACCGGGCGAGCGCGGTGGTGAACGCGGCGTGCAGAACGGAGCGGACACCTTTGCCTCGACTGGACCGGTCGCGTCCTCCGGCACGGATCTCCGCACCGTACTGGTCGTACTCGGCGTACTCCACAGCCGGCACCTGCCAGGTTTGCAGGGTGCGCTGGAGGGTGCGGTCGAAGGCGGTCAGGAATCTGCTGGGAATATGGCCGGGAGGCCGGTGCGTAGCCAGGGCGCCTGCCCCGTCGAGTCGTGAACGGCGCTCTTCGAGCTCTGCGATGCGCTGTTGGAGGTCGAGTTCCCGCTCCACAGTGGATCGCGCCTGAAGGAGTTCGTCCAGGTGTGCGCGATCGGGGCCGGTCTGGTCCTCCAAGTTACTGATCTCAATAGCCAGTTGATCCATCTGGTTGTGCAGCGACAGGCGGTCCGAGTGAAGCTCCTGAGCCTGGGTACGCAGATCGGCGATGGTGGGCAGCAGGTCGGTGAGCAGGGCGAAGGTCTTGGCCGTCTCGGCCTGAACGGCAGCGTGCAGCTGTGTGGTCTCCTGGGCGCCGTGGCCGGGGTTCTGGTGCTGGGTTTCGGCGCCGCAGAACACGCAGGTGCCGACGCGGAAGTAGCCGAGCAGGCTGCCCGCCTCGGCGACCATGGCGAGCCGGTCGAGGTCGGAACGGTACTGCCGTTCCAGCAGTCCAAACCGCTCCAGAAGCTCGGTGACCTCGGCGAGACGTTCCTCTGTCCGAGCCAGTTCCTTAGTGCTGTGCATACGTTTCGTCACCGCGGCAAGGTGGCGGTCGGCTGCCGCCCGGAGAGCCTGGGACCCCGTGTCGATCGAGGTCTGGATCCGGCGCTGGCGTTCGCGGAGCTGAGTCTGGTTCTCCTGCGTGGTCAGCTTGGCCTGGAGATCGAGCACGATCTGGTCGATCAGGGCGATGTTGCTCTTGTTGAGGCGCCGCTGACCAGGGTTCGGCCCGGTGTCCACGACGGGGTCGTCATCGTTGGTGAGAAGGAACTTCAGGACGGACTTCGCCGCGGTGCGCCCACTGGAGGCAGCCGAGCGGAAGACGGGCGACAACGGCTGCCACATGCGTGTCTCGGTGATGACCGAAAGATGTACGAGATCAGTGAGCCCGAGCGACCGCGTGTCACCGGCCTCGTTCTTGCGGATGCGCACGCCGTCGAGACCGAGCTCACCCAGCAGAAAGAGAGCGAGGCTGTGCGTGCTCCGCGCGGTATGGGTGGCGGTCAGCACAGCGTCGGAGGGCTGGGTGACAAGGTCCCTGAAGTCGCCTCGGTGCAGGTGAACGGCGCCCGAGTCAGGCGTACGCAGCAGGGTGACCACCTGGTCGTCGGGCAGCCGCAGTCCCAGCAGGATCTGGCTGTACCCCTCGGCCTCGGGGATGCGCGAGGGGCTGTCGCCGCCGAGCATGTACCCGATGGACTCGACGATGAAGGACTTCCCGCTGTCCGACGCCCCGTAGACGACGGTGAGGGCGTCGTCGAACTCGACGCGGGCGGTGGGCTTGCCAGAGCCGGCGTAGGTGAGGTGGAGCAGCCGCAGGTCAGTCATGGCGCGCCTCGGATCCGGAAGACTCGGGGCCACCCGCACGGCGGCCGGTGACAGCGTGTGTACCGGCCCGTACGTCCACCCCGGGCGCGTACTCCCGGACGACCCACTCAGCGCGCTGCCGCAGGTTCTCCGCGTAGGAGGACTGGAGCACGTCTACGAACGCGGGGCCCTGACCGGTTGCCAGGTAGGCAAGGCCGTCCGGGCCGGCTTTGATCTCGGCCAGGCCTGCCCGGACGAGCACCAGGAGCGCCTGCTCCAGCACGGCGCGCTTCATTCCCAGTTCGCCCTCCCGGCCGGGGAGGTCGGGGTGAAGGCTGGGCGGCCCGCTGAACTCGCCGCTGTGGAGCAGTGCGTAGTCCAGGAGGACGAGCTCAGCGAGGTCGAGGGGCTCGGGATGGCTTTCTGACAGGAGAGCAAGCGCACGCACCCCCACCTCCAGCGGACTGTTGAGAGGGTTCATGATTCTCCTTCCGGGCACCAGATCAAGCGGTCGGCGTTCGCCAGGTGGTGGCACGCCCCCACTCTGTCCTTGGAGCGGACGAACGGGCTGAGGACCGTCTGTGTAAGGACGATGCTCCCAGCGGCCTGCAGTGCGGCCTGCAAGCGGTCCCACCCCGAGGCGTGGGTGGCCGCGGCGACCTCCACCACGATGTCGTTGATGTCGTCGAGAACCGCCTCAAAGTGCCCTTCGGGCGTGCGGTCGCGTGCGAAGAGCCGCAGTGCCTCGGCGGAGTAGAATGCCTCCCGCTGACGCCGCAGGTGCTCACGGGCCACTGCATGTGCGACGACTTGCTCCAGCGAGCTCATGGACTGGCCCCACCGCTCCCGGTAGACGTCCATCAGCTGCTGGATGTAGCGCGCCTCGATCGGCTGATGCTCCGGCGGGGGAGCCATCGGCTCGGGTCCACCTTCCACCTCCTGATGGGAGAAACGGGCAGACCAGTGAGGCGTTTTGCGGTGCTGCTCAAGCATCCCGTCCATGTCGACGCACTCGAACATGGAAAAGTCCGTCGCCGCCGCGAGCTCCGTCACCTCATGGCGCTTCTCCACGCTGAGGTCGGTGAAGATCTTGTCCGTGGTGGAGGCGAGCTCCTGGAGAAACTTCTCCCGTGCCTCACTGGGCTTGGCGAGCTGGCGGACGAGTCCCCGGGAAATGATGGGCGCGGTGAAGACGTAGCGGCTCGGAACCGTGAAATGCCGATCAACCGCCGCAGCGAACATCTTCCGAATTTCGTGCGCGGCAGTCCCCCACGCCAGCCCGTTGCTGTAGTGCTTGCACTGGTAGTTGTGCCACTCGCCTTCCAGCCGCTGCGGGGTGAGGTAGCCCGCTACGTCGATGCCGTGATCGCCCGAACCGCCATGCCGTTCGACGAGGTGATAGTCCACGTCCAGTGCCGGCACCCACTCCTTGACGAACTCCTCGAACTGATCGGGGTCGTAGAGAATGACGAGCTGCTTCGGGGAGGGCAGAGGCATCGTGCGCAGCTGCGGAGGCAACAGCGTCAGAGGCTGCCGGTCGACGCTGCCGCTCGCCACGCACTCCTCGTCCACACCGCCCCCGTTTCCATAGCCCGGTGATCACCGACCGCGACACCGTGATATCACCACCGTGACGTTCCCCGGAAGACCGGGTCCAACTCTGGCAGGGCTGCCTCAATCGAAGCTGGACACGTCCTGTGCCGCCCAGCAGGAGGACAGCACCGTGAACCGGGGTACAGGGTTCGGCGACGTACACCCTCAGACGTGGCCCGGGGGGGTCCCCGAGGGGCATGGTCAGGGCCGCGAGCGTGAACCGGCCGATCTCTTGATCCGCGACGTGCCAGGTTCTGGATCGGCAGACTGCGCTCATCTCCAGTGTCCCGGATGCGCCCTGCTCGGCACGTTGTCTGCGACCGCTGCCCTCAGCGGCGTCGAGATCCATGCGGGTCGACGCAAGTAGATGCTGAGCGCACGGTCGTCCTCACGTAACCGCTGCACAAGCGGGGCCAGGAACTCCCGCGCCTCGTCCAGCTCCGTTGTTGCGAGCAGGCCCTGCTGAATACGGCCGGCAAGAAGAAGACCTCCAAGCCCTACACCGTGCCGTCGCAGGGGCTTCCCGGTGGGCGCTGGGCGCATTTTCGCGGAGCGGCATTGCCCGGTTCCGGGCCTGCACGATGGCAACGTCGTCACCGCTGGTGGTGCGGGCGTCGAGTCTGACATGGTCATGACGTACCAGAGGGGGCGGGCCTCTCACGAAGGTCTGGTCAAGGGAGAAGGCGGTGTCTCGAACTTCTCCGGCACCTGCCACCGGTTCTCCCACGGCCGTCATGACGAGTGGATGGGCCCCGATGGCCTCTTCTTTGCGGCGGAGTCGTCGCTGACCACGACGCGACACCCGTCCAGCGCCATACGCTGGGCGCATGGCTGAATCGTTGCCTCCCGTGGTCACGGGCGTGTCTGCGGGTCGGTGGCGGTCGGGCAGCCGGTTCGCGACGCGCCTGGGACGCCGTACGCTGCTGGACTCGTCGTACCTGCTGACCGCACCGGTCAGTGCCGCGTTCGGCCTGTTGCTGGTGCTCGGCTCCCTGTGTCTCAGCGCTGTCGGGCCGCTGTCGTCACCAGTCAGGGCTGTCGCTCCGGAAGTGGCGCGGTGGGCGGCCGACGTGGAACGGTGGCGGATCGCCGTGGTGCGCTTCGGGGCGGGCGAGGCACAGGGCGCACGCCGGCGTCCGGGGCAGGCGTCCGATCCGGGGCTGTGGCTGGACGTGGCGCACACGCTGCTGGTGATCCCGGTCGTCGTGGTCACGTCGGTGGTGACGGTGCTGTGGTGGTTCGTCGGCCTGGCCGCAGTCACGGTTGCGCTACGCAACCCGTACGCGACGTCCGACGCACTGCGGCCGATGAACCTCTATGCGGGCAGTTCCCAGTCCCACGTCGCACTGAGCCTGGGGCTGACCTCGCCCGGCCAGCGGATCGCCTTCGGCGTCACGGTCGGCCTGCTGACGCTGGCCACCCTGCCGCTGGTGACGCGCGCGTGCGTCACCGCCCAGGCCGGGCTGGGGAAGATCCTGTTGTCCGACCTGTCAGCGCTGCACCGCAGGATCAGCGGGCTGGAGCAGGAACGGGACACCGCCCGCGCACAGACCCTCGCCACGGTGACGACCGAGGCGGCGGCCCTGCGCCGGCTGGA
This sequence comes from Streptomyces sp. NPDC054757, assembly GCF_053612185.1. Classification (NCBI taxonomy): domain Bacteria; kingdom Bacillati; phylum Actinomycetota; class Actinomycetes; order Kitasatosporales; family Streptomycetaceae; genus Streptomyces; species Streptomyces sp. NPDC054757. The sequence continues at coordinate 97,684 of NZ_JBSHBW010000004.1, read as the reverse complement.
ACGCGATATTCACGACGGCCCCCAGCAGCGGCTGATTCGACTGGCGATTGAACTGGGCCGCGCCCAACGCCACTTCGACAGCAGACCGGACACCGCCCGGGAGGCGCTCGCCGACGCGATCGTTCAAGCACAGGAGACGTTGGAGGAGTTGAGAGCCCTGTCGCGCGGGATCGCCCCGCCGATACTCTCCGACCGGGGCCTGCCGACGGCGCTCACCGCACTGGCTGAGCGCAGCGTCGTACCCGCCGGTCTCGACCTCGTGCCCCTGAACCGCCGGCCCGATCCCGCAGTCGAGACGGCTGCCTATTTCGTGGTGGCCGAGGCCCTGACCAACGTGGCCAAGCACAGCCACGCCCAGCGGTGCACGATCGGCATGCGCCACAGTCAGGGGCTCCTGCGGGTCTGGGTGACGGACGACGGCCGCGGTGGAGCGGCCATGGCCAAGGGACACGGCCTGCGCGGCCTGGACGACAGAGTGCGCGCGGTCGGCGGCCGGCTGCTGACGTCCAGCCCCGACGGCGGCCCCACGACGATCACCGGAGAACTTCCATGGCTCTGACCTCGGCCGAATCGGCTCCCGGACCGACTCCCGCATCGGCTCCCGAATCGGCCGGTGGAGCACCGCCGGACCACGCGGCCGTCCGTCCGCTGCGGATCGTCGTGGCCGATGACGCGGTACTGCTACGGGAAGGCCTGGTCCGCCTGCTCGCCGATGACGGCCACCAGGTGGTCGCGGCCGTCGGTGACGGCCCTGCCCTGGTCCAGGCCGTACTCACCCATCGCCCGGACGTATCGATCGTCGACATACGGATGCCGCCGACCCATACGGACGAGGGCCTGCGCGCGGCGATCGATGCCCGCGCGCAGCTGCCCGGCACCCCCGTCCTGGTACTCAGCCAGTACGTGGAGGTGTCCTACGCCGCCGAGCTGCTCGCGGACGGGTCGGGCGCGATCGGTTATCTGCTGAAGGACCGGGTCGCCCGGGTCGAGGAGTTCCTGGACACCCTGGACCGGGTCGCCCGCGGGGCGACCGTACTCGACCCCCAGGTCGTCTCCCAGCTTCTGGCCGGGCAGCGCCGCGCTGCCCCACTGGAGGCGCTGACCGTACGGGAGCGTCAGCTCCTGAGCCTGATGGCCGAGGGCCACTCCAACACGGCCATCGCCCGGCAACTGGCGCTCTCCAACAGCGCGGTGGAGAAGCACATCGGCAACGTTTTCGCCAAGCTCGGCCTGCCGCCCGACGGCACTCAGCACCGCCGAGTCCTCGCCGTCCTCGCCTATCTCCGCTCCTGACCTGGCCCGTCCGCCGATGCCCGGCGAGGCGTCACAGGCCGCCTTCGTAGAACCCCAGGAGTGCCGGCGCCGGCTCCGCGGCGGTACCCGCGTTGGCCACTGCGATGACGAGCACCATCAGCGCGAGCAGGGCCGAGAGAACGCCGAACGACCTCATCGTGCGCCGGGTCCGCCCGTCCGGCCGGGCCGTCGCGGCGAATCTCCGCCACGCCAGCACGCTCAGGCCGATCAGGGCGACCGCCACGGCGGACGCCAGTACGGCGAGCACCGCGTGGTACCGGCCGAAGTCGTCGACCATCACCTTGAGGGCAGCCGCGTTCTGGCCGTGCGTGCTCGGGTAGTGGGCCAGGCCCTGCTTGATCTGATCGACCGCACCGGCGAATCGGCCGCTGGGGGCACCGAGCGGGAGCAGCCCGGTCGCCGAGGAGAAGGGTGCCATCGCGCCTTGGACATTCGCCATCAGCGCCGCCAGCGACACCAGCGCGAGCACGCTGACGAGGACGGCAGCCAAGGCGAGGCCCCTGCCCTCGGCCCCGGGACCACCGGACGCCCCGGGACCACCGGACGCTCCGGGACCACCGGGCCTCAAGAACGCCTTCCAGAGCCTGACCGCGAGGGCGACGAACACGATCAGCAGGGCCGCCGCCAAGACGCCCTTGACCACGTGGAAGCGGAACCAGTAGTCCACAACCCTCTCCAGGTCAGGGGGAAATCTCCGGTTCCCGGACTTCCAGTACCTGACGAACGCCGGGCTCAGGGTGTCGACGAGGTTCCGCTGCGAGGAGAACCCGTCCTCCGTCCCGATCGCCGCCAGCCTGCCCGGGACGAGAACGAAGGCGGCACCGAGCGTCACGGCGAGCACGACGAGCACGGCCGGCGCCCGACCGGGCACCTTCGCAGATCGCGGCAGGGCCTTATGAGTGTGCATGGAGGGTCCTTCGGCTCGATCGGGCACGGGGCAGCCCGAACCATGTGCCGGGCGGCCCCCTCGTCATGCCGGTCACGATGTCGCGCCGTCGACCACCCCGTCACTGAGGTATGCCATCCACTTGGGGTGTGGCCCGCCACACCCCCGGCCGAGCAGAGACGATGCAGCCCGTCGCGGCACGGCGGCACTTCGCTCGCCCGGACCGCGCACGGTGCGGTCGGCTCTGCTGGAGTGGCGCTTCACCGTCGACGGCCACGAAGCCTTCGGCCGGAATCTCGCCTTCCGGGCCGCCCGGTCCTGGCCCTGCTCGCCTCGCGGACCGACACGCCGCTCGCCTCGCGGACCGACACGCCGCTCGCCTCGCGGACCGACACGCCGCTCGTCTCGCGGACCGACACGCCGCGACAACTTGCCTGCGGAAATTGAGTTGTCGAACCTCCTACCCCCGCGGGCTCGTCGCCCTATGGTTGGCCGATGGGCGCACACCGAATTGACCGACCGGCCGATCTCGACGTGGTCCGTGCGTCCTACGACCGGGTGGCCGACAACTACGCCGAGATGGTCGCGGCGACGGGAATGGGCGACATCCGTCGCCATCCCTGGCTCAAGGCATCGATCGACATCTTCGCCGACACCGTGAGCGGACTCGGGCCCGTCCTCGACGTCGGCTGAGGGCCTGGAACGGTGACCGCCTACCTCGCCGAACGCGGTCTCGACGTGTCCGGAGTCGACCTCTCGCCCGGCATGATCGAAAACGCCCGGCGTCGGTATCCGCACTGCCGCTTCAGCGTCTCCTCCGCCACCGAGCTGAGCCTCGAAGAGGCGTCCCTCGGCGGCGTACTCGGGTGGTGGTCACTGTTCAACCTCCCGCGCAGCGTCCTCCCCCAGGTCCTCGCCCTGTTCGCGCGGGCGCTGAAGCCGGGCGGACACCTCATCACCGGAACGCACGTCGGCGACGAGGACGCGGTACGCACGGAGGCCTACGGAGGTGTGGCCGTCCGCTGGACGACGCACAAATGGCGGCCGGAACAGTTCGTCGACTTGATCGAGCAGGCCGGACTACGCCCCGTCGCCGAACTTCAACTCCCGGCAAATGAGTTCAGTGGGCCGGGTGTGGTCGTCATGGCCAAGCGCCCCGCCTGAGGCCGAGACGCCGAAGGCAGCCAGGGGCTCGTGCCGGGACCCACGGCCTGACGCCCCACCAGGCCATCGGGGAAGAACCGCCCCCGACCGCCCCCGGAAGGCACAGTTGCCCCGGCCCATGGTGCGCACTAAGGTCGCTGGGATGACTGCCGGGTCGGCCAAGGGCCATTCACGAGTGGGACGCCCGGCCTCCGCGTGAGCGCGAGGCGGGCAAGAGCCCCGCCCGCCTTCCATGTCTTTCGTACCGACGCCCTCGCACGGCGTCCTACCCAGCGGATTCAAGACCTGGAGACATGCCTCGGATGCCACTCGAACAACAACAGCAGGACGCGTACCCCACGTCGGCGACGGCCGGCGTCCAGTTGAACCACACCGCCATCTACGCCAGTGACCGTCACTTGTCGGCCGAGTTCATCGCGACGATCCTGGGTCTGGAAGTCAGCGCCCCGTTCGGCCCCTTCCTGCCGGTCGACCTCGGCAACGGCGTGACGCTCGACTACTACGAGAAGCGTGACGAGCCGATCCAGCCCCAGCACTACGCGTTCCTCGTTCCCGATGAGCAGTTCGACGGCATGATCGCCCGTCTGGACGCGGTTGGGGTCATCTACTACGCCGACCCCGGCCACACCGAGCCCGGCCGGATCAACCGTCTCTTCGGCGGACGCGGCGCGTACTTCGACGATCCGGAGGGCCACAACATGGAGATCATGACCCGGCCCTACATCCGCCCCTAGAGGGCCGCCCGGCCGTGAAGGCGCCGCAGGTCACGGCCCCCGCCCTGCCCACACGTGTCCAGGGCAGGGCGGCGCGGCCGCGGCCCCTGTCGGTGGGATGTCGGTGCTCAGCGGCGGTGGCCGGTGATCCGTCGGTGATGTGTCGGTGCGCGAGGGGATGGTGGGTGCCAGGCCGCTCCCCCCGGGGTCGCCGCCACCGTCATGCCGTTTCCGGTCGAAGGAGCCTGCCCCCATGCCGCCGATGTCCTCCGCCCCGCCCTGGGATGTTCACCGACTGCCGCGTGCCGAGGGGCGTGTCTTCCTGGTCACCGGGGGCAACGCGGGGATCGGGTACTTCATCGCGGAGCAGCTCTCCGCGACCGGGGCCACCGTCGTGCTGGGCTGCCGGGATCCCGCGCGCGCCGAAGCCGCCCTTGCCTCGATCCGCTCGCGGGTGCGTGGTGCGGAGGTGCGGGCCGTACGGATGGATCTCGCGGACCCGGCGTCGCTCGGGGCGGTGACGGAATCCTTGGGCGTACGTGCTCTCGACGCCGTGGTCCACAATGCCGGTGTCGCGCTGGACGACCCGCCCCGCCAGGAGACCGGGGACGGGCATGAGCTGATGTTCGGCACGAACCACCTCGGGCATTTCGCGCTGACCGGGCTGCTGATGCCGCTGCTGTCGGCCGCCCCTGCGGCGCGGGTCGTGACCGTCGGCAGTTTCGCGGCGAAGTCGGAACGGCTGGACCTGGACGACCTCCAGTCACGCCGGGACTACCGGGCCAAGCGCACATACGGGCGGTCCAAGCTGGCCCAGATGTATTTCGGGCTCGAACTGGACCGCCGTCTGCGCGCCGCCGACAGCCCGGTCGAGAGCGTGGTGGTCCATCCCGGCGGTGCGCTGGACTCCCTCACCCCGCCCCGCCCGCCGGTCCATACGCGGAGTCTCGGCGCCCGGCTCGGCGCGGCGCCCGTGGGTCTTCTCGTCCAGGGCAAGCACGCCGGGGCCTGGCCGGCGGTGCGGGCGGTACTCGATCCGGCCGTCCACGGTGGGGAGTTGTGGGGGCCACGCGTCTTCGGCCTGCGGGGCGCACCCCGGCGGGAAGCGGTGTGGAGCCATCTGACCGACAGCGCTGTCGCGGCACGGCTGTGGGAAACCAGCTGCCGGCTGACCGGCGTCGATCCCGGCGAGCAGCTGCGGGGGTAGCGGGAGGGTCCGGCCGTCTCACTGCGCCGGCGTGTGCGTCGTCCCCCCGGAGAATTCCTCGGTGCCGAGTACCCGCAGCAGTTCCAGCCGCTCGCGTGTCTCGGCGTCGGCCGGGGTGAGGACCAGGAGCATCTGCCCCTGGTCGGGTGTGACCAGGGTTTCGCAGTCCATCAGCAGGCTGCCCACCCGTGGGTGCAGCAGGGTCTTGCGGTCGGCGCGCCTGACCGCCACCTGGTGCTCGGCCCAGAGCCTGCGGAAGTCGCCGCTCGCCGCTCGCAGCCGGTCGACGAGTCCGGTGACCACAGGGTCACCGGCCCGCCGGCCGGCGGTCGCGCGCAGGTCGGCCACGAGCTGACGGGCGTGTTCCTCCTGCTCGGCGACCGGTCGGCCGTCGCGGGAAGCGGGGTCGGTGAACCAGCGGTACACGACGTAGCGCCGGTCGCCCGAGAGGCCGGTGTGGTCGCCCGCCAGCAGGACGGAGGCCCGGTTCTGGGCGAGTGCCTCGCCCAGGTCAGAGAGGACCACGGCCGGGGTGTCGCCGAGCAGGTCGAGCATCCGCACCAGGCCGGCGCGGGCCAGCCTGGCCACCGCGTCGACGGGCGGTGGCCGGTGGCCGGCCAGGTGGAAGAGATGGCCGCGCTCGTCGTCGGACAGCCGCAGCGCCCGGGACAGCGCACCGAGCAGCTGGGGCGAGGGCTGACTGCTGCGGCCCTGCTCAAGACGGACCACGTAGTCCACCGACATACCGGCGAGCATGGCCACCTCCTCCCGGCGCAGACCGGTGGTACGGCGGCGGGGACCGTCGGAGATACCGACGTCGGAGGGGCGGATCGCCTCACGGCGGCGGCGCAGGAAGTCGGCGAGCTGGTCCCGTTGCATGGCTCCATCGTCGCCCGCGGCGGGCGGGCCGATCCAGGGAGTGGCGCTCCCATGATGAACACTCCGCTGCCGTACGGCGCCGCACAGGCGCAAGGTGGGGAGAAGATCCATGGCGAAGGCCACGAAGGCTCCGAATGCCATGAATGCTACGAACACCGCAAAAGTAATGAACACGACGGACGGAAGAGAACGTGATGCAGACACGGACACTGGGCAGTACCGGTCCCGCCGTCTCCGCGCTGGGCCTGGGCGCGATGGGGATGTCGGGCGCCTACGGAGAGGCCGACCGTACGGAGAGCATCGCCACCGTGCACGCCGCGCTGGAGGCCGGTGTCACGCTGATCGACACCGGCGACTTCTACGCCATGGGCCACAACGAACTGCTGCTCGCCGAGGCGCTGCGCGGACGGGACCGGGACAGCTACCAGCTGAGCGTCAAGTTCGGTGTGCTGCGCGGCCCCGACTCCGGGTTCGTCGGTGTGGACGGCCGGCCCGAAGCGGTGAAGAACTTCCTGGCCTACTCGCTCAACCGGCTCGGCACCGACCACGTCGACATCTACCGTCCGGCCCGGCTGGACCCGGCGGTCCCGATCGAGGAGACGGTGGGCGCGGTCAAGGAGATGATCGACGCCGGGTACGTACGGCACCTCGGCCTCTCGGAGGTCGACGCGGCGACGGTCCGCCGGGCCCACGCCGTGCACCCGGTCGCCGACCTGCAGATCGAGTACTCGCTGATCTCCCGCGCCGTGGAGGCGGAGGTCCTGCCCACGCTCCGGGAACTCGGCATCGGCCTGACCGCGTACGGGGTGCTCGGCCGTGGCCTCATCTCCGGGCACTGGTCGGCCGGTCACACCGCGGGTCCCGGCGACAGCCGCGGCTCCAGCCCGCGGTTCGCCGACGGGAACGTGGAACACAACCTCGCCCTCGTGGAGGCGCTGCGCCGGGTGGCCGGGGCGAAGGGATGCACCGTCGCCCAGCTCGCCATCGCCTGGGTGGCCGCGCAGGGCCGGGACATCGTGCCGCTGGTCGGCGCCCGCACCCGCGAGCGGCTGTCCGAGGCACTGCCGGCGTTGGCGGTCGACCTCACCGCCGACGACCTCGCCGAGATCGAGAAGGCGGTACCGGCGGGCGCGGCGCGCGGGGACCGGTACCCGTCCCCGCTCATGTCCGGCCTCGGCGTGGGGAACTGAGAGCCGTCCGGTCGGGCATACGGCACCGGCCCGTAGAAACTCCCCAAGAGACATCCACTCAAGAAACAGAATCCCTCATGGGCACCCCTTATAGGAATCCCTTCAGGAAGCCCATATAGGCAACCCCTATAGCACCCGCTGTTCTTACGTCTTTGCCCCTGGCTCTTTCGCGGACGTACCGTCGAACACATCGATGGGACGCCACCGCGATTTCTCCGGAACTCTTCCCCAGAATTCGCGCTCCGCGCACATCGAAACTTTTTCCGTCGAGCGGATACATACGCCATGGAGAGGACCGGTGGCATGACCACAGTCGGAGAGACATCAGGAAAGCGGGATTTCCCGGGAAACCTGGAACTCGCGGGAAAGCGGGCCCTGGTCACCGGCGGCTCCCGTGGGATCGGGGCGGCCGTCGTGCGCCAGCTCCTGGACGCGGGCGCCGAGGTGCTCACGACCGCCAGGTCGGCGACGAGCACGGTGCCGGAGGGGGCCGGCTTCGTGGCGGCCGATGTACGGACACGGGCCGGGGCCGAGGCGATCGCCGCAGCGGCGCAGGAGCGGCTCGGCGGGGTGGACATCCTGGTCCACAACGCGGGCGGGGCGGCGCCGCGCGAGGGCGTCGCGGCCATCTCGGACGAGGAGTGGCAGGACGCGCTGGACCTGAACTTCCTGGCGTCGGTACGGCTGGACGCGCTGCTGGCACCGGGCATGCGGGAACGGCGCTCCGGGACGATCGTCCATATCTCGTCGGCCGCGGTCCTCACCCCGGTCGGATCGTTCCTGCACTACGTGGCGGCGAAGGCGGCCCTGGAGACCTACAGCCAGGGGCTGGCATCGGAGCTGGCCCCGTCCGGCATCCGGGTCAACACCGTGTCCCCGGGCAGAACCGCCACCCCCGGCGGCGTGGCGACCCGGGAGCAGTGGGCGGAAGTCACCGTACGCATGGGCGGGGCGCCGGCCCTGACCAACGCCGACGACATGCCGCCGCTGGGGCGCGAAGGGCAGCCCGACGACATCGCCAACGCGGTACTTTTCCTGGTGTCCGGGCGGGCGAGCTGGCTGACCGGGAGCAATATCATCGTGGACGGCGGAGAATTCCCACGGGGGTAACTCAACGAGGGTAACTCAAGCAATCAAGAAAAGTCGCTTTCGTGGAATCCGGTTACGGAAGAATCCGGCTACGGAAGAACGAATTCAGCGGCGGGCCTGGACCAGCTCTCCTGGCGCAGCAGTTCAAGCAGCGCCGTCTCCGCCGGGCCCGCACCCTGCCGCAGTACGGCGATGACGGGCTGGGACACGGCGGGGGACACCGGGCGTACGAGGTGCTCGTGGCCGTGCGGCACCGTGGAGGCCGGGACGAGCGTGACCCCCAGCCCGTGGGCGGCCCAGCGCACCGCTGTCGCCGTCTGGGACACGCGGGCGGCCGTGACCGGGGTCAGGTCGTTCTCCCGCAGCACGTTCAGGAGCACACCGTCGAGCGCGCTGTCACGGTCGAACCTCACCCATGGCTCCCCCGCCAGCTCGCTCAGCTCGACCCGGTCCGCGGCGAGTTGCCGGTGCCCGGCGCCCAGCACCACGGCGAACTCCTCGTCGCCGAGGTGGTGGGCGTCGGCGGGGCTCTGGTCGCATGCCGCCATCAGGGCGAGGTCCAGCACACCCCGGCGGCAGAGCCGGTCCAGCTCGGCTGAGCTCGGCTCCTCGAAGACGGTGACCTCCAGCTGCGGGAAGCGGCGGCGCAGCGCACCCAGCGCGCCGGGCAACTGCCGTGTACCGAAGCCCATCTGAACCGCGACCACCAGCTCGCCCGCGACATCGTCCGCGCCGGCCCGCGCGGTCGCCCTCGCCCGCCGCGACGCGTTCACCGCGACCTCCGCCTCCCGCAGGAACGCCCGGCCGACCATGGTGGGCACCAGCCCGGTCGGCGTGCGGGCGAAGAGCTTCACACCGAGTTCCCGCTCCAGGCCGCGGATCTGCTGGGACATGGACGGCTGGGCGACATGCAGCAGTTCCGCCGCCGCTGTCACCGAGCCCTCCTCGGCGACGGCCAGGGCGTACTCGTACTGACGAAGGCTCATCGGCTCCCGCTCTCATCGCCGCGGTGGACCGTGGCCCACCGTGCCGCACGCGTCGCGACGAGAGTACGAACAAGGGCGGCCGCGGATTTACTCCGGGCCCAGGTGCAGGTGCAGGTACAGGCCCAGGTCCGGTAGGCCCGGATCCGGATACAGGCCCGGGTCCGGGTTCAGCATCGGCTCTTGAGTGACTGACTCAGTCAGTCTAATGTGACCGCATGCGTGGACGGATGCCGATGCGGCCCCTGGAGGAGATCGCCGACGCGGCGGTGCGGGTGTTCCTGACGCGGGGGTTCCGGTCCGCCGGTATCTCCGATGTCGCGGACGCGCTCGGGCTGAGCCATGGCGCCGTCTACACCTACGCGAAGAGCAAGCAGGCCCTGCTCCACCTGGCACTCGTGCGGGTGCTGCGGCCGGACGAGGTCGCCGGTCTCGCTGTGCCGGTGCCCACACCGGAGGCCAAGGAGGTCATCGCGCTGGCCGAGTCCTGGGCGGGCGACCGGGCCGCGCTGCCGCTGCTGGCCAGGGTGTCGGCCGGTCCGCCCGGACTGCCGGCCACCGCGGAACTGGGCTCCGTGGTGGACGAGTTGTACGCGTTCGTCGAGCAGAACCGCCTGGTGCTGCAACTGGTCGAGAGCTGCGCCGAGCAGCTGCCCGAGCTGGCCCAGTGGTACTTCGTGGAGCGGCGGCGCGCGATCGTCGGCCGGCTCTGTGCGTATCTGAACGCCCGGATCACGGCCGGAGTGCTGTGCCCGGTCCCCGATGTGCCGGCAGCCGCCCGGTTCGTCGTGGAGACGGTCGCCTGGTTCGCCATGCACCGGCACCACGACCCGGACTCCCGGATGCTGACCGACGAAGGCTGCCGTCGCACCGTGCACCAACTGCTGGTGGCCGCGTTCCCCCCTGTGGAGGCAAGCCATGGCAGACACCGCTGAACGCGCCTTACCGAGTACACACTCCGACCCCGGCCGCGCGGCGATGGCGTGGCGCCCGGTGCTGCTGGTCGCCACGGCCGTGGCGGTCGTACACCTGGCGGTCGCCACCCGGTACGGCTGGCACCGTGACGAGTTCTACTTCGTCCTGTGCGGCCGCCATCCGGCATGGGGTTACGCCGACCAGCCGCCGCTGACCCCGTTGCTGGCCCGGTTCGCCGCCGAACTGCCCGGTGGTGTGCTGCCGCTGCGGGTCCTGGCGGTGGCCGCGCAGACCGGGTGTGTCGTGCTCGCGGCCCTGCTCGCCGCCGAGTTCGGCGGTGGCCGCCGCGCCCAGACCCTCACGGCCGCCGCGATCGCGTCCTGCCCGGCCTTCGTGGCCGCTTCGCTGCTGTTCGGTACGACGGTGGTGGACCAGGTCGTATGGACGGCACTGCTGGTGCTGGTCGCCCGCGCGCTGCGGCTGCGTACCGCCGGTTCCTGGCTGGCCGCCGGGGTGACGGCGGGCGTCGGCCTGGAGAACAAGGACACCGTGGCCGTTCTGCTGGCCGGGGTCGTCGTCGGTCTGGTGCTGCTGCGGCGCGAGGCGCTGCGTACCACCGGGCCCTGGCTCGCCGCCGTCGTGACGCTCGCACTCGCCGCGCCGAACGTGGTCTGGGACGCCCTGCACGGCTGGCCGAACCTGCGGATGGCCCGGGTGCTCGCCGCCGGGGAGGGCGGGCCGCTCGGCTCGCTTGAGCAAGTCCCGGTGCTCGCTCTGTTGTTGGCGGGCCCTCTGCTGGTCGCGCTCTGGGTGCTGGGCGTGCGGTGGCTGGCGTCCCCGGCCGGGCGCGCCCACCGGTGGGTGCTGGTCGTCGCGGCGGTGTCGGTCGTGGTGTTCACCGCGAGCGGCGGCAAGGCGTACTACCCGGCGCCCGCACTGGCCGGGCTGTTCGCGGCGGGCGCGGTACGGGTCGAAGCGGCGGAGCGGTCCCGGGGCCGGGTGGGTCGCGTGGGATGGGTAGGTCGGGTGGGCCGGGTGGGCCGGGTGGAATGGGTGGGCCGGGTGGGGCGGCCGGTGACGCTGGGGGTCTCGGCGCTGCTGGCGCTCGTGATCGGGCTGCCGGTCCTGCCGGTGCATGCGTCCGGTGTGGTGCAGCGGGTGAATCCGACGGTCATCGAGACGTACGGCTGGCCGGGGTTCGTCACACAGGTACGGCGGGCCGCCGCCACACTACCGCCCGGAACACCCATCTTCACCAGTAACTACGGCGAGGCGGGCGCGCTGACGATCCTGGGTCCGGCCCAGGGCCTGCGGCAGCTGGTGGTGAACGGACAGAACCAGTACGCGCTCTGGGGTCCGCCGTCCGGACGGCCGGATGTCGCGCTCTGCGTGGGCGAGTTCAGCCCCGCCGCACTGCACCGGGCATGGGCCCGGGTCACGGAGGTCGCTCCGGTCCGGATGGGAGGAGTGAAGGACCAGGAGACGCAGTTCCACGCGGCGATCTACGTCTGCCGGCAGCCGCGCGGCAGCTGGGACCGGCTCTGGCCCTCCCTCGTCCACTACAGCTGAGGCCGCACCGCCCCCACGGCCCCGTCCACTACAGCTGAGGCCGCACCGCCCCACGGCCCGTTCACGACAGCTGAGGCGGCCGCCCCGCGACGCGCCCGGGGTTACGCCTTCGGGGCCTGGGAGATCCGCACCACGTTCCCCGAGGGATCCCGGAACGCGCAGTCGCGCGGGCCCCAGGGCTGGTCGATGGGCTCCTGGAGCACCTCGGCGCCGGACGCCAGCACCGTCTCGAACGTCGCGTCGAGATCGTCGGAGCAGAAGACGATGTTCGGCAGGACGCCCTTGGTGAGCAGTTCCTGGAGGGCGTCCCCGTCGGCCTGGGACCGTCCTGCGTGCGGTTCCGACAGCACGATTTCCAGGCCCGGCTGGGACGCGCTGCCCAGGGTGACCCAGCGGAATCCGCCCGATGCGACGTCGTTGCGCGATTCGAGGCCGAGCGCGTCGCGGTAGAAGGCGAGGGCCTCGTCGACGTCGTTGACGGTGATGTGGCAGTACTGGAGAGCGATGGTCATGCGGACCAAGCTAAGGGCTGTCCCGTCCGGACGGGCCGGTCAATCTCCGTCCGGACGGGCCGGGAAACCCCTGGTCGGCCGGGTTCGGACCTTCGCGATGCACGCGGGCATCGCCGTGACGGCGCCGTGCTCCCGGGCCCGGTACGCGGTGGGCGACTCCCCCACGAGTTCGCTGAAGCGCGAGCTGAACGAGCCGAGCGACGTACAGCCGACCTCCATGCACGCGTCGGTGACCCGTGTGCCACCGCGCAGCAGGGCCATCGCCCGCTCGATACGGCGGGTCATGAGATAGCTGTACGGAGTCTCGCCGTAGACGGCGCGGAACTGCCGCGAGAAGTGTCCGGGCGACATGAGCGCGTGCCGCGCCAGGGTCGGCACGTCGAGCGGACGCGCGTACTCCCTGTCGATCAGATCCCGGGCCCGGCGCAGATGCACGAGGTTCTCAAGATCGCGCGGTTTCATGGGTCCCAGATTACCGATCCTGTTACCGGTCCTGGTGCTCCACCGGCCTGGAAACCCGCAGCCGGCCCGGCGGTGGGGACGCCCGGGAGCCGGTGTGGTGCATCGTGGCGGGGGCGCACCGTGCGGCCGAGGGGGAAGAGTGCTGGAGGACGTCTGCCGTGACCAGTCAGAAGGAACGCATGCTCGCCGGGGAGTTCTATCTGCCCGACGATCCCGAACTGGTCGCGGACGCGCTGCGGGCGGCCGTGCTGAGTGAGCGGTTCAACAGCAGCGCGCCCACCGACCCGGCGGGCCGCCGGGCGGCGCTCACCGAACTGCTCGGCTCACTCGGCGAGGATGTGGAGGTCCGGCCGCCCCTCCGGGTGGACTACGGCAGCAACATCACCATCGGGCCGCGCACCTTCGTCAACTTCGGCGCCGTCTTCCTCGACGTGGGGACCATCACCATCGGCGCCGACGTACAGATCGGTCCGAACGTCCAGCTCCTCACCCCGACCCATCCGATCGACCCCGGGAAGCGCCGCGCCAAGTGGGAGGCGGCGGAGCCGGTCACCGTCGGGGACAACGTCTGGCTCGGTGGCGGCGTCATCGTCTGCCCGGGGGTGACGATCGGCGAGAACACCGTGGTCGGGGCGGGCTCGGTCGTCACCAAGGACCTGCCGGCGAATGTCGTCGCCGTCGGCAGTCCGGCCCGTGTGATCCGTACGATCAACCAGGTCGAAGAGGTCTGAGGTACGGGCCTGAGGTGCGGGCCTGCTGCACCGGCCTGAGGTACGGGCCTGGGGTACGGGCCAGGGGTACGGGCCAGGGGTACGGGCCAGGGGTACGGGCCTGGGGTACGGGCCAGGGCGCCGGTCAGAGAGGCAGCCGGTACTGCCACCAGCGGTGGCTGATCCGCAGCTTGGCCGACTTGAGCGCCAGGCCCAGCACCTCGTCGTCCACCTCGCGGACCCGGAAGGACTCGACCGAGGGGTGGTCCTCGCGGATCTGCTCGACGAAGTCCGCCACCAGGGAGCCCAGTTCGGGTGCTTCGACGCCGTGGTGGGCGACTCTCTCGACGTACACCTCGGGGCCGGCGACCACTGTGGCGATCCGGGCTGCCGTACGCCCGTCGGCCGTCAGCAGTTCCAGGCCCTGCCACCCGGTGCCCCGGGGCGCCCGGCGGGTCCGTACCGGCGGCAGGCCCTCGGGGCGCTGCCAGCGGGACAGCGCCGACACGCCCCACTTCCGGCCCAGCTCCCGGTGGACCGAAGCCTCCAGCTCGGCCGCCGCGCGGGCGTCCAGCTCGGCGCCCGTGTCACCCCGGTCCAGCCAGTCCAGCGCCCGGAATCCGGCCGCTCCGGCCGCGTCGGCCGCCGCCCGGAAGAGGGCGACCAGGGCCGCCTCCTCGTCCCCCGTACCGTCCGGTTCCGCGACGGAGCCGTGGACGATGCGCTCACGCTCCCGGGACACCAGCAGCCACTCGACCGTCACCGCGTCCGGGTCATCGCCGGGGAACACGGGCGCCCACCCGAGCAGTACGCCATCGCCCGAGCGGGCAACCGCGACGCCCAGCGTCCCGGGGTGCGGGCGGCTCCCGCCGGGCGCCGGGGTACCGGCGGGCAGCCCCGCGCACAGCTCCTGCCACAGCCGGTCCTCCGCCCCGGGTTCCCGGTCGAACTCCACCACGATTTCCATGTCGTCCCCACTCACGCAGCCAACAGACGGCCGTCCCCGGCACCCGCAAGCATCGACGAAGACCGGCGGGCGGACGGGGAAGTGGCCTTCCCGGACCCATCCTCCGCCTGCTCAACCATGGTCCTCAATATGCGCCATGCCTGCTCCCGGGGGTACACCCGGCCCCCGCCCGTATGACCGAATGCCCGGATGCCCGGACAACCGCATGCCCGAACGGACCCGCGCATCCCTCCCTCTCCCCTCCCTCATCTCAGGGAGAGGTCCCTCTTCTCAGGGAGAGGCCGTGAGCGGCGCTGGCAGGTCGCGGCGGTGCACCAGGTCCAGCCGGGAGACCGCCCGGGTCAGCACCACATACAGCCGGTGCAGCCCGCGATCCTCGGCGGCCACGATCGCGGCCGGCTCGGCGACCACCACATGGTCGTACTCCAGCCCCTTCACCATCCCGGCGGCCACGACACTCACCCGGCCCGGGGCCGCCCCCTCCCCCGGCGCGGCGTCCGAGAACGCCCCGGAGCCGAGCACCCCCGCCTGTTCCAGCGTCGCCCGGAGCCCCGGGACCGCGTCATCGGCAGCGATCACCCCGACCGATCCCTCCTGCGCCAGCGCCGCCCGTACGCACTCCACGACCGCCGCCGCCAGGTCGCCGTCCTCATCGACCCGCCGTACGGTCAGCTCGCCGTCCCTCCGCATCGAGCGGCCCAGCGGCACCTCCACGCCCAGCGAGCCCACCAGCCGGTTCGCCAGCTCCACCATCACCTCGGGCACCCGGAAACCCAGCGTCAGCGGCACCACCGCCGCCCCCGGCTTCCCCAGATGCGCCAGCTGCTCGGGCCAGCTGCGGGCGGCCCACGGGGTCGTGCCCTGGGCGAGATCGCCCAGCACGGTCACCGAACCGAAGTCGACCCGGCGGGCCACCGCCCTGCACTGCATCGGCGACAGGTCCTGCGCCTCGTCGATGACCACGTGCCCGTATCCCTCCGGCCGCTCGATCAGCCCCTTCACCTCGTCGATGAGGACCAGATCGGCGGCCGACCACTTCGCGCCGCGCCAGGAGCGTGGCGGCTTCGGCCAGCGCACCGCCTGCTGCTCGGCCGCGCTCAGCACCCCGTCCGCCGCTTCGGCGAGCAGCTGCGGCCGGGTCAGCAGCTCCGCCACCACCTCCTCGGCCGAGACCTTCGGCCACACCGCGTCGACGAAGGCCGACAGCGCGCGGGCCCGGCCCATCCGGCGCAGCCACTCCCGGCTCGGCGGCCCGGCCCTGCGCTCGACCTGGCGCCGGAAGACGTTCAGCGCGCGCTCCCGTAAGCGTTCACGCCCCACCGCGTACAGCGGCGCCTCCTCCCGCACCCCGGCGACGATCCGCGCCAGCTCGTCCGGCTCGATGCGCCACCGGTACGAACCGTCCGGCACCGCGAGTCCCCCGGTGGGCGCCGAGACCCGCGCATAGAGCGCCCGGCGCAGCACTTCGGCCATGCGGACGTCGTGCTTGAGCGCGGCGGCGGCGGGCGGGTCCTGGCCGAGCACCGGGTGGCGGGCCAGCTCGTCGTCCACCGTCGACTGTCTGACCCCGATCTCACCGAGCGAGGGCAGCACTTCGGAGATGTACGCCAGGAACGTCCGGTTCGGGCCCAGCACCAGCAGACCACTGCGCCGGATGCGCTGCGGGTAGGTGTAGAGGAGGTACGCGGCACGGTGCAGCCCCACCGCCGTCTTGCCGGTGCCCGGGGCGCCCTGCACGCAGACGGACAGGGCGAGTTCACCCCGTACGAGATCGTCCTGCTCCGGCTGGATGGTCGCGGCGATGTCCCGCATCGGGCCGACCCGGGGCCGCTCGATCTCGGCGGTCAGGATGGCGCTTCCGCCGGGGGCGCCGTGCCTGCCGGGTTCGCCGGGTTCGCCGGGTTCGCCGGGTCCACGGTGCTCGCCGTGTTCACGGTGCTCGGAGTCCGCGCGCTGCTCGCCGTCCGCGCGGTGGTACGGCCCCGGTCCCGGCTGGAGCAGTTCGTCCTCCAGGCCGGTGAGGTCGTCGGACGCCCCGTCGCTCCAGGGCGCCCAGCCGAACCTCCGCCGCACCGCCACGCCCTGCGGGTCGCTCACGCTCGCCCGGTAGAAGGCGCGCGAGACGGGCGCGCGCCAGTCGATGACCAGCGGCGGTACCGACGGGTGGCGGCTGATCCGGCGGCGGCCGATGTGGTAGCTCTGCCCGCGGTGGTCGCGTGGGGCGTCGGCGCCGAAGGTGAGCCGCCCGAAGAACAGCGGACTGTCCGGCTCCTCCCGCAACTCCGTCGCCTGGCTCCGGAGTTGGTACCCGAGCACTTCGGCGTCGGCGCCCGAGGCGAAGGCATTCTCGCCGCTGACGACCCGTTCCTCCGCGTCCTCGGCCATTCCGGACAGAGCCGCCCGGCAGGCGTCGTGGTAGGTCCGTTCCGCGCCCAGTTCGGCGCTCAGCTGTTCGTCGGGTGGCGTCGTCATACGGCGAGCCTACCGAATAACGTTACCGAGTAACATTTTTTACTCTTTGGCGGACGCCCGGCCGCCGAAGCCCTCCCGCAGCTGCGCGAATCCCCACTCCGCGGCGGACACCGCGTCCGGGTACACCTGGTCGGCGCTCTCGCCCTCCGCGATCCGCCGCCAGTTCTCCATGGCCAGGATCCGCTGGACGGCCACGATCTGCCCGGCCGCCAGCCGCGCCCCGAGGAGAACACCCGGCCCGCCGGGCGTCTCCGTCCCGGACCCCGCCTCCGCCAACGCCCGGGTCAGCGCCTCCTCCGTACGGCTCGTGTACGCGTAAAGCCGCGCGACGAGGGCGGGTGTCCCGTACAGCAGCCGGTGGAAGGCCAGCACCTCCGCCGCGTCGCTGAGCCCGGTCACCGGGTCGCGCCGTTCGAGCCCGTCCTGGAAGTGCAGCCGCAGCGCGTCGAGCGGCGACCGGCCGGCGGGCCGCCCCGCCACCACCCCGGCCGACTCCCGCTCGTGGTCGGCGAACCGGTGCAGGACCAGGTCCTCCTTGGCCGGGAAGTACCGGAAGAGCGTCGGCTTGGAGACCCCGGCCGCGGCGGCCACCTCCGCCACCGGCACCGCGTCGAACCCCTTCTCCAGGAAAAGCCGGATCGCGGCGTCCGAGATCGCCCAGTAGGTCCGCTGCCGGTTGTGCTCGCGCAATCCCTTCCCGCCGCTCATGACGGACGAGCGTACGCAAGGAACGCGCCCGGCCGCCGCGCGAGTCCCTCCCGTACGGCGCCCGGCCCCCGCGCGCCGTCCGCCGCCCGGCGGGTAGCGCTCACCGGCCCCACAGGATGTCCAGGACCGGCTCCCAGGTGTTGAGCACCAGGTCGGCGCCCGCCGACGCGAGTTCGTCGACGGCCAGGTCGCTTCTGGCGTAGCCGAGGAACGGCAGGCCGACCTCCTGGGCCGCCCGCAGGTCCGGCACCGTGTCGCCGATCACCAGCGTCGTGGCGCGGTCCGCGCCCAGCCCGGCCAGCGCCTGCTCCAGCGTGTGCGGATGCGGCTTGAGCAGCTGGAGGTCGGCGGTCGTCCGGCCGTGGATGTGCGGCCCGAAGCACTCGGCGAGACCCCGGCCCTTCACATAATCGCGCACCGCCCGGGACGAGTGGCTGGTGGTGACGGCCAGCCTGCCGCCGGTCGCCGACCAGGTGCGGACGACACCGTCCGCGTACATCGTGGGCCATGCCCCGGCGACGGCGCGCTGCTCCTGGCGGGTCAGCCACTCCTCCAGGTCCGCCACCAGGTCGCTGCCCGGGTGCAGCGCCCCGACCGTACGCAGGATGTCGAGCGGGTCGGCGAGCCCGGCGAGATCCGCGTCCGGGGCGAGGGCGTTGACCCCGCGCTCCTCCAGGAACGTCCGCATCCCGTCGGACACGGCCTGCTCGGCGGCCGGTCCGAACAGCCGGCAGAGCGGACCGTCGAAGCCGAAGAGCACATACCGTGTCGCGGCGATCCGGTCTCGGAGGTTCTCACGGATCACGGATACCGCCTGTTCACTTCGGGTCGGATGGGTCGGGGCAGCCGGGACGGTCACATCGTTCCCGTCCGCCACATCGGTCTCTTGGGCCACAACGGCCTCTTGGGCCACATCATTTGCGTGGGTCACATCGTTCGCATCGGTCACATCGGTCGCCTCTGAAGTCACTCGGACAGGCTGCCCATGTCCGGGCCCTGCGCAGTCCTGACTGCATCGAACCACTTCTGCGGCTCTTCCACCACGTTCCGCTTTCTCCGCGAGCGCTTCTGTCCGTACGTCAAGACGCCAGTCTCCACAGGGCCGTTCCACACAGGGCTGTTCCACATCCCGGGAACATCCCGCGCGTTCCGCCGCCACACCGCACACGCCGCCGCGACCCGCTCCGTATCCGGCACCCCGCGCAGCCCGAGCGGTCCCCGCGCGGCGGCGAGCACCGTACGGATCCGCTCCGCTGCCGCCGCGAACTCCGCGGGGCCCGCGTGGTGCGGCAGCGCCAGCGTCACCCGGATCACATCGATGTAGACGGAGAGCAGCCGCTCGAAGTCCAGATAGATCCGCAGCGCGCCCCGGTGGTCGTTCAGGGCCCCGGGGCAGCTCACCGCTACCGCGGACCGCCACGCCCGCAGCGCGGCCCTCCTCCGGGCGCCGGTGGTGTACCGCATCCGTCCGAGATGGGCGGCTATCTCGTAGACCGGGTCTCCGTAGAGCGCCAGCTCCCAGTCGATCAGCGCGAGTTCCCCGCCCGGGCCGACGATCAGGTTCCCCGCGTGGGCGTCCGTGTGCAGCAGCGCGAAGGGCCGCTCGCCGAGTTCCGCCGCCCGCTCCCGGAGCCTGCCGAGCGCCCCGTCGTCCACCCCGAGCGCGGCGAACAGCTCCTGGTGTGCCCGGCCGGCGCGGCCCTTCACACCGGACTCGGTGAAGTCGACGAGCGTACGCAGGAATCCGCCGCAGTCCCCGTCCCCCGGCCAGCCGTCCGGAAGCGGGGGCAGCGCCTGGACGGGGACGGCGGTCAGCTGCCTGAACAGTGACACCAGTTGGACCACGTAGCCCCGGCCTGCCCGGCCGGCGGTCCCGGCCCGGCCGGAGAGCGGCACCCCCGGGGCGTAGGAGTGCACGGTGAAACCCGGCCGGTCGGCGAGGACCCGGGGGCTGCCGTCCACCCGGCCCGCGACGGCACGCAGCAGCTCGCCCTCCGGCCAGATCCGCAGATTGAACTGGGCCGCTCCGGGAATGGGGGCCCGCACCTTCACCGGTGTCCCGGCGGGCAGCGACATCGCGTCGGCGAGGTCGGGCGGCAGCCGCACCCGGTAGTTCCGGTGGTAGTAGCCGCTGAGGGGCTCCCCCTCGGCGGCGGCTCGGTACAGCAGGTCCCAGCTGTCGGCCGTACGGCCGCAGGCGCTGCGGGCTCCCTCAGGCATGCGGCTCCTGCGCTCTCGTGACCGAAGCTCGCCGGCGGACCGTCCCTGGCCGCTGCCCACCTTCATACCCAGGAGAGCCGATGGCCTCAAACCCCCCGGAACGTAAGGGGGTTGTACGTACACCTGGCGACGTACACCTGGCGACGGCTGCCCGCTCCGGCCGCGGGAGCCCCCGCGGGCGGCGTCCCGGGGCGGCTACCCGGCGACCGCCCCGCTCAGGACGGCCAGGTCCGTGACGAAGTACGCCGCGCCCGCGTCCCCGAGCCGCAGCAGCTTCTCCGGCCCGGTGCCGTACCCCACGAACGGGACCCCGATCGAGGTGGCGGCGAGGGCGTCGGCGGGGGAGTCGCCGATCATCAGCCCCCCGGCGGCGTCCGTCGCGGTCTCCGCCAGCAGGCGTTCCAGGCAGTACGGGTGCGGTTTCATCAGCCGCGGGTCGTCGTGCCGTCCGACGACCGCCGCGAAGTACCGCCCGATTCCGTGCAGTTCCAGATAGGCGCGGGCGGCTGCCTCACTGTTGTTGGTCGCGATGACCAGCTGCTTTCCGGTCGCCAGCAACGCTTCCATCAGCTCGAAGGCGCCGGGGGTGGGCTCCGCGGTGGCCGCCGCCTCCGTCTCCAGCTCCTCCAGCCGCTTGCGCAGGGCGGAGACCAGCCCGTCCGGGTCGCCGGGGAAGGCGTCATGGGCACGCCGGAGGACCGCGAGGGGATCGTGTGGCTCGTCCGGCCCCGACCAGCGCGGCAGCCGCAGGGCGGCCATGGCGCGCAGCTCGGCGGCGATCGCGGGGGCGCGCAGCCCGGCGAAGAGCCCGCAGACCGGGCCGTCGAAGTCCCAGAGGACCAGCGAGGCACGGGAGAGCAGCGCCCGCAGTGCGGGGGCAGCGGTCGGGACGGGAAGGGAGGCGGTACCAGGGGCCGGGGCGGCGGGGGCGGCTGCGCCAGGGGCCGGGGTGGCGGGGGCAGGGGCGGGGGTGTCATCGGGGGAGGGCAGCACGTCAGTCGCCGAAATCCGCATCTTGGGCCAGCTGGTCCCAGTAGGAGTCGAAGAATCTCTGCGCCGCTTCCACCTTCAGTGCCTGTCCGGGCTTGGTGTACGGGAAGAGCGTCGCGCCCACACCGAGCGAGTCGAGGATGGTGACCTCCACGCCGTCGATGGGCTCAGGTGTCCACTGCTCCAGGGTGTAGTAGCCCTCCAGCAGCTGGTCCTTGTTCAGCAGGTACAACTTCAGCGGCGGGGTGAAGGGCACGGTCCGGATCTGTACCGACACCTCGGGCACCAGACCCTGGTGGCGCAGTCTCAGCAGCGAGTGGCGCAGCGACCTGGCGTGGTTGATCACCATGTCGCGGTGGCGTTTGCGCGGCCGGTCGTCGTCGGGGTCCTCGACCCCGCGCGGGAAGGCGAGCCGTATGCCGGTGATGTCGGGGAGCATCAGCCGCAGCGCGATGCTCTGCGGCCGGATCTCGCCGTCGCTGATCCGCGCCATCTGCGCGCCGAGGTGCTGGGCCATCGTCTCCGAGGTCAGCGAGAGCACATCCATCGTGACCGTCTCGGCCTCGAAGGCGGCCCGCAGCCTGGGCTGGAGGGTGACCTGTGCGGGCTGCGCGGACGGTACGGAGTCTGCGGGCGCCGCGGCGGCGGGGCCGTCGGTCACGGTTGCCGGGCGGCCCCGGCTGGACGAGATCAGCCCCTCGGCCCTGAGTACGTCGAGCGCCCGGCCGACGGTCTCGCGCGATACCCCGTAGGTGGCCTGGAGTTCACGCTGGGAGGGCAGTTGCCGGCCCACCCGGTGGAGTCCGTCCGCGATCTCGGTCCGCAGGTCGTCCGCGATGACCTGGAACTTCCTGCCGTCTGTGCTGTCTGCGTCACGTGGGGCCACCACACCACCGTACAACTACCGGGCAGCGCAACGTAATTGACAGGAACAAACAGACAGGGTCACCTTTCCGGCCAATCAACCAGCCAACCAACCAGGCAAGTCACCAGACAGGTTTACGGATATACAAGCGGCGGGCATACCACCGTCAGGCCAACCGGGCCCACTTGTCTGGTACTTGACTGCAAAAACTCTCCATGGGGCATACAAGCCGATACAACGGTGTGCAGGCAGCGGGTGCTCCCCACCATCCCGAAGGAGGGAACCCCATGCCTACCGCAGCTCTCCTGGTCGCAGGAGTCGGATTCGTCATCGAGCAGACCGTTCAGTCCGCGTTCGGAATCGCGGGACTCGTCGGGTTCGGCATGCTCACCGTCGGCGTGAAGTCGGGCAGTCTCCCGTGCAGTTGTCTGGGTGCCTTCATGCTCTTCATCCAGGTGAAGGCCCTGATCGGCTGAGCCCTCCCGGAACCGGGCCCCTCCTGGAACCCGGCCCCTCCGCGAACCGGGCCCCTCCACGAACCGGGCCTCCCCGGAAACCGGGGCGCTCTAGAAGCCGTCCGGGCACCACGGCCGGACGGCCGTACGGAACAGCGCCTCGGTGACGGCGACCGCGCCGGCCCTCTCCTCCGAGATCCGGCCCAGCGCGGCGAGCCGCACCGCGGACGCGTCACCCAGATACATTGCGCTCAACTCCCCCACGTCCAGGGCGACATCGGCGCTCTCCGAGGTCGGCGCACAGACCGCGCCGTCGGGAGAGGCGTCCAGCCGGTAGCGCCCCGCCGAGAGCCCGTCGTGGTCCCGCACCTCCAGGACCAGAGTGCCGGACGCCTCGTACGTCCTGCTCTCCAGTGCCCGTACGACATCGAGCAGCCGGATCCACAGATAGTCCGCCTGCTGGGTGATCCTGGCCGCCCGCGGGTCGGGCAGCAGGGACGGCAGCAGATCGTCGGGGCCCCGGTGTTCGGCCCGCACGGTGGTGACCCAGTCGACCGAGCAGAGGTAGTGCCACAGGGCGCGCTCGGCGGCCGGGGAGACAGCGACCAGGTCCAGCACGGTGGCGGTGTTGAGCGGCTGTTTGGCGGGGCCCCAGTGGTCGTCGGCGGTGTAGACGAGCAGCCCATCGACCTCGCCCCGGGGCGAGCGGTAGACCGCGTAGAAGGGCTCGGTCCAGGGGTGGCCCGGCACCTGGTCGAGGCCGGTCCTGACGGCCCACCAGCGCTCGTTCCTGCTGGTCGCGCCGGGCTGCGAGCGCCGGAAGCGGGCGTGCAGTTCGGGTCCGAGCTTCCGTACGTCCGCGCCGTCCACCAGATCGATCCGGCCGGCTCCGCCACCGAGATCCTTGTCACGGGCGGAGGCGGAGGCGGAGCGAAGCGGAGCGCACTCCGGGCGGGCCCAGCGCGGGTCGAGCCCGGCGCGCGGCACATCGACCGTCCAGTCGGTGGCCCAGGCGGCCGGGCCGAAGCCGAACCGGCCGTAGATCGGGTACTCGGCGGCGATCAGCGTGGCCAGCACCTCCCCGCGCTCCTTCGCCGCCGCCAGGTCCACCGCCATCATCCGGCTGAGCAGCCCGCGCCTGCGGTGCGTCGGCGTGACCGTGACATTGGTGACCGCGTCCGAGGGGAGCGAGGCCCCGCCGACGACGCTGATCTCCTGCGCGAAGGACCGGAAGGTCCCGACACAGCGCCCGCCGTCGAACGCGCCCTGGGTCCGGGCCAGATCGGTGTGCGGGAGACGGCTGCGGACCTCCTCGTCGGAGACGGCCGGCGGCCGGAGGAAGCCGGTGTGACAGGCCCGCAGCCAGTCGGGGTAATCGGATTCGGGGACCGTACGGACGTCAACTGCCATGGTGGCCACGGTAAGTACCCATCCCTCGGACTGTCGCGCGAATTACCGACTGTCGCGCGGGCGTTCCCGGCCCCGCGCGGGTGGCCCGGAAGCTCTTCAGAGTGCCGCGCGGATCTCGCCGACCCTGGCGGCGCCACCGAGCAGCGGCGCGTCGGCCAGCCTGGCCAGCACCGGGCTCTCCACCCCCATCCGCTCCAGAGTCCGGGCCAGCACGGGGCCGAGCACCCGGGTCGAGCCGTCGTCGATCTTGAAGGCGAGCGCCCGGCCGTCCGGGAGGGCCAGCGCCTGGACCGCTTCGGCGCCCATCTTGGAGAGAGCCCCGGGCAGCGCCCGCATCACCCAGGTGTCCGGCCTGCGGGTCCCCGCGACGTACTCGGGGTGGGCGCGCATCGCGTCCGCGACCCGCCGCTCCGGCGAACCGTCGGGGGCGAGGACGAACGTACGGAACGCCCGCGCCAGGCCGACCAGGCTGATCGCCATCAGCGGCGCCCCGCACCCGTCCGTACCGACCGAGGTCACCCGCTCGCCCGCCGCCTCCTCGACCACCGTCAGGACCAGCCGCTGGAGCGGGTGGGACGGGTCGAGGTAGGAGTCGGTGGGCCAGCCGTTCAGCGCGCAGACGGCCAGCATCGCGGTGTGCTTGCCGGAGCAGTTCATGGTGACGCGCTCACGCTCATGGCCCGCGGCAAGATATCCCTCGGCCTCGACCGGGTCCAGCGGCAGATCGGCCGGGCACTGGAGATCGCTCTCACGCAGTCCGAACTCACTGAGCATCGTCCGCACGAGCGCCCGCTGGAACTCCTCGCCCGAGTGGCTGGCCGATGCCAGCGCCAGCCGCTCGCCGGAGAGGTCGAGCCCGGCCCGCAGTACGGCGGCGGCCTGCATCGGCTTGTTGCTGGAGCGGGGGAAGACCGGCAGCGACGGGTCGCCCAGCGCGTAGTCGACGCTCCCGTCGGCGGCGAGCACCACCAGTGAGCCCCGGTGCCGGCCCTCCACGAAGCCGGAGCGCACGACCTCCGCGAGGACCGGGGATACAGGGGCGGTGGTGCTGGCGGTCATCGTCGGCCTTCCGGGAACGGGGCCCGCCACCCGAAGGATCGCCTCAGGTGAGCAGGTCGTCTACTTGCGCTTCGCCCTCACGGTACCTGCGGGCGATCTCCGCGCTGCAATCGTCCGCGGTGCGCTGGAGGTGCTGCCGGCGGCTGGAGACCTGCTGCTCGTAGCGGACCAGGCGGCCCATTCCGGTGTGCAGCTCCTCGTCCGTACGGGCGCCGAGGTCGGAGAGCTCCACCTCGGCGAGCATGTCGGCGGCCAGCTGGGTGTTCTCCACGCTTCGCGGCGTCGAGAGCGTCACATGGCGGGCCGACGAGCGGTGCGACGACGGCAGGTCGGCCAGGATCTCGGAGAGCCGCTCGACGACCGGCGACTCCGGGCCCGTGCGCCGGGACAGCTCGGCGCGGAGGATGTCGATCCGCCCGTGCAGCATCCGCCGTACGTAGCTGAGGTCCGCCTCGTCCCGCTGGGCGTCCTTGCGCAGCGTGCGCAGTTCGGGCAGGCGCAGTCTGCCGATGTCGTGCTCGATGACCGCCGGGAGCGCGGCGCCCACGCGCTGCGCGGGTGTCCGTTGAACGGAGCTGATCCGGGTCATGGATACGGGACCGGTCGACTGCCCGGCGCCAGATGTACTCATATGCGTATTCCGTCCCCTCGACCGGTGCGGTGCACCGCCTCCCGTGCATGGTGCCACTCCGATCGGCGCCACAGCCGTCTCTCCGCACACGTTCGGCCCCGGATAGGTTGGGCCACATGCGTGCAGTGGTGCAGAGGGTGGACGGCGCGAGCGTCGTCGTGGCTGGTGAGACCGTGGGTGAGATCAC
Source organism: Streptomyces sp. NPDC054757 (assembly GCF_053612185.1). Taxonomy (NCBI): domain Bacteria; kingdom Bacillati; phylum Actinomycetota; class Actinomycetes; order Kitasatosporales; family Streptomycetaceae; genus Streptomyces; species Streptomyces sp. NPDC054757. The sequence goes on along the minus strand of NZ_JBSHBW010000004.1, from coordinate 72,127 downwards.
CGGCGAGGGTCTGTGCGTCCTCGTGGGGGTCACCCATGAGGACACATCGGAAAAAGCGGCGCAGCTAGCCCGAAAGGTATGGTCCCTGCGCATCCTGTCGGGCGAAAAGTCGTGTTCCGACGCGAATGCCCCTTTGTTGGTGATTTCGCAGTTCACCCTGTACGGAGACGCCCGCAAGGGCCGCCGCCCCACCTGGAACGGGGCGGCGCCGGGCGAGGTGGCGGAGCCGCTCGTCGACGAGGTGGTGGACCGGTTGCGCGCCCTGGGCGCGACCGTCGAGACGGGCCGGTTCGGGGCGAGCATGCGGGTCTCGCTGACGAACGACGGCCCGTTCACGGTCCTGCTGGAGATCTGAGCCCGGACAGGTTCTCGCCCCGCAGGCACCCGTGCCCGGCCGGAGTCCCGTACGGCCCGTGGGGACCCGGTCCCCCGCCCCGGCGTTCCGGCGGCCCGGGACCCGCTCAGTCCTTCGGCGCCTTGACGGTCTTCCCGTCCTTGTCGACCGTGTGGGTCTGCCAGTAGGTGTCCCACTTGTCGCCGACGTGCTCGGGCACCTTGCCCTCCGGATAGCGGGTGTAGCCCTTCGGCGGCTCATGGCCCTTGGTGGCGCAGGCGCTGCCCGTCGAGCCCACGTTCAGCACCGGGTACTCACCCCCGCCGCAGATCGCGTCCGCCCGCGAACAGCCGGTGACGGTGAAGGCCACCGACACCGCGGCCAGTACCAGGACCGGCACGGAGCGACGGCCGCGCCGGATGCCGGACGAGGCCGTACGGGGACGGACGGACGCGTTCATGGGGACTCCTCGGGTCGGGCCGGGTACCGGCGTCAGGCAAGCCTGCACCGGCCATGGCCCCCGATCATGAGTACTCCTACTCAAACCGCCACCCGGAGGAGTCGGTGACCGAGGTGCGGGGCAGCGGCCGGGCGGGCCCACCGGCCCCGGGACGGCGCCACCGCGGACAGCGCTGAACTCAACAGTTATCTGCACCTCTGTGGAAAAGCGGACACCGAACACATCTTGAACAACCCCACGGGGCCGGGCCAGAGTTCGGGTCAGCGGCGCACTCCCCCCATAGGCCGCTGGACCGGCACGCCACATGCGCGACGGCTGTCTTCACGCACAGAAGAATCCTGATCAGCCCTGTCGCGCACTTGGCATGCCCATGACGAGAGGAAAGCTGTGCGCGTTTCTCGAATATCCCTGGTGACCACCGCGGTCGGCACGCTGCTGTCAGCAGCGTTCGCGACGGGCGCCGCGCAGGCCGCCCCGTCCCCCACCTCCACACCCCGCTATCAGCCCGCGATGGTGGCGGCGCTGGCCCGCACCCTCGGCGTCAGCGAAGACGCAGCCGTGGCACGGCTCGACCACCAGGCCGCTCAGCAGAACGAGTTGGCCACCCTCAACAGATCGGGGGTGACGACGGACGGCGCCTACTTCACCGCGGACGGCAAGCTGACCGTGAACGTCTCCACTCCTGCCGCGACCCGGCAGGTCAGACAGCACGGCCTGGTGGCACGCGTACCGCAGCGCGGTGAGCGCGCCCTGGACCGGATCAAGGCATCGCTCGACGCGAAGGCTCTCCGCAAGGCCCCCGACGGCGTCGCCTCATGGGCGGTGGATCTGCCGAGCGACACCGTGACCGTGCACGTCGCACCCGGCCGTACGTCCGCGGCGGCCAAGTCGTTCCTCAAGGCGGCGGCCTCGCGGGGCAGCGCGGTGCGGGTCGTCCGTGACGGACAGCGCCTCGGCCCCCAGGCAGCCGTCTACCCGGGCAGCAAGATGACCTGGACCAACAGCCAGGGCAGCTGGATCTGCTCCGTCGGCTACGGCGCCCACGACTCATCGGGGCGCCAGTACCTCGTGAGCGCCGGCCACTGCGTGGCCGACCTCACCGACCTGTACTACGGCAGCGCGCACTTCGCGAAGGGCGTCGACAGCCGCTACGCCCTGGGCCGCCGGAGCGTCGACATGGGCATCGCCCAGGTCGACCAGGACGACTCCATCGCCACCCAGGTCGGCACGTGGGGGCAGGGATCGAACGTCTCCGTCAAGGGCAGCAAGCGCGCGGCCTCCGGAGCCTCACTGTGCAAGTCGGGCCAGACCACGGGCTGGACCTGCGGCGCCGTGAAGTCGTACAACGTCTCCGTCACCTACACCGACGAACACGGCGGGCCCGACACCGTGGTCACCGGCCTCGGCAGTTCGTCGGTGTGCACGGAGGGCGGTGACAGCGGCGGCGCCTACATCTCCGGCAGCCAGGCGCAGGGCATGACCTCGGGCGGCCCCACCGGCCAGCAGTGCTCGGGCACCAACTCCGGTGGCTCGTCGTACTTCCAGCCCCTCGACGACGCCCTCTCGTACTACGGTCTGACGCTCAACACCAACTGATCACCGGACCGGAAGCCGGACGGGCGGGTCCACCGTGGGCGGACCCGCCCGTCCAGGCGTACTATCCCGGCCCACAGGACGTGCGCCGACGATGCGGGGGTGTCATGAGAGAACCGCACCGGGCCGAACCCGCCGGTGGCATCTCCGCATCGTCCGGAGATGCCACCGCATCCTCCGGAGATGCCACCGCTCCGGACGCGGCAGGGTCCTTCGCCGCCGTCTTCCGGGAAGCCGTCCAGCGGCGCGGCCTCTCCCTCGACCGGGTGCGCGGGCGGCTGACCGGCCAGGGCATCAACGTCAGCCTCGCGACCCTGAGCTACTGGCAGCGCGGGCGCAGCCAGCCGGAACACGCACACTCCCTGCGTGCCGTGGACGCCCTTGAGACCATCCTGGAACTTCCGACGGGCGCCCTCAAATCCCTGATCGGACCGAGCCGTCCCCGCGGCCGTACCACCGGAGCGGCCCCCGGGGTGGACGTTTCACGCCGGGTGTTCGGAGAGCGGTCCCACGTCGAGCAGGCCCTGGGCCCGGATTTCTCCCGGTTCAACAACGATCTCATCGCGCTGACGATCCATGAGACGGTCCGGATCGACGCGCACCGCCGCTGCCGGGCCATCACCGTGCGACAGGTGCTGCGGGCGACGCGGGACGGGGCGCGCCGGATCACGGTCGTGCACGATGAGGTATCCGCCGGATCAGCGACCGTCACCGCACACAACGGCAGGCTGGGCAAAGTACGCCGACTGCCGGAACTGAGTACCGTCGTAGCCGAGTTGGACTTCGGAAGGGCGCTGGCCCGCGACGAGACCGCACTGATCGTCTACACCCTGCGGCACGGCCCCGAACCAGCGGAATCGCTGCTGCACGAGCGTCGCATACGTACCACCTCGCACGAATATCTGCTGCACATCTGCTTCCACCCCGCCGCGCTACCGGCCGGCTGCCACCGCTTTTTCCGGGAACGGGTCGACGCCCCCGCCCGCTATGAGCGCCGGATCGCCCTGGACGGGTCGCACTCCGCGCACATGCTGCTCCACAAGTGCCGGCCCGGTGTGTACGGGATGTCATGGGAATGGCCCCGCTGACCCACCAGGTTCACGTCACTTCCCGACCTCACGACCGCACCATGCAAGGACACGGCCGGAAGGCCCCAGCCCCTAAGGCTCCACCACGACTTCCTGGGCGGCCGCGGTGTCCCCCGCCAGCAGCTCCGCGTCCACCGGCACATTGCGCTTCACCAACGCCAGGGCGATCGGGCCCAGTTCATGGTGGCGGGCCGATGAGGTGACGAAGCCCAGCTGGCGGCCCTCCGCCCCGTCCGACGCCCGCCGGACCGGCGTACCGGGGGCCGGGAGCAGCACCTCGCTGCCGTCCAGATGCAGAAAGACCAGCCGCCGCGGCGGCTTCCCCAGGTTGTGGACACGGGCGACCGTCTCCTGCCCCCGGTAGCAGCCCTTCTCCAGATGGACCGCGGTGCCGATCCACCCCAGCTCGTGCGGGATGGTCCGGTGGTCGGTCTCCAGGCCGAGCCGCGGCCGGTGCGCCTCGATCCGCAGCGCCTCGTACGCGAGGAGCCCGGCGGCCGGGCCGTGCTCGGCCGCGTACGTCTCCAACTGCTCCCGGGGCAGGAAGAGATCACGGCCGTACGCCGTCTCCCGTACGACCACGCCCTCCGGCACCCCGGCGATCGAACCGGCCGGCAGATGGACGACCGCGGTGTCCGCGGTGCGGTCGGCGATCTCGGCCCGGTAGTAGAACTTCATGCTCTCCAGGTACGCGATCAGCTCCTGCTGCGTGCCCGGCTCGACATGGGCCCACACCGTCTCGCCGTCGTCCACGAGATAGAGGGCGTGCTCGATGTGGCCGTGGGCGGAGAGGATCAGCGCCTCGGTGGCCACGCCCTGCGGCAGCTCGCTGACGTGCTGGGTGAGCAGCAGATGCAGCCAGCTCAGCCGGTCGGGGCCGGTGACGGTGACGACGCCGCGGTGGGAGAGGTCCACGAGGCCGCGGCCGTCGGACAGCGCACGCTGTTCGCGGAACAGGTCCCCGTAGTGGGCGGCGACACCTTCGTCCCGGCCTTCGGCGGGGACGGCACCGGGCAGTGACAACAGCGGGCTCTTCATGTCCACAAGCCTACGACCGGCCGCCGGAAGGCCACGAACCGCCGCCGGGGGACACCGGTTCCGCCTGGTACGCGCCCCCGCCCCCGCCCCCGCCCCCGCCCCCGGGAGATTACGAAGCGCCGCCGGGGGCCGCGTCCTGGCCGGCCTTGTCCGTGCACTTCGCGCACCGGCCGAAGATGGCGAAGTGCTTCATGTCCGTCTCGAAGCCGAACGTCTCCCGCAGCTGCCCGGTGAAACCCGCGGCGACGCTGACATCGGCCTCGATGACGTCCGTACAGTCCCGGCAGACCAGATGGATGTGGTGGTGCCGGTCGGCGAGATGGTACGTGGGAGCGCCGTGCCCCAGATGGGCGTGGCTCACCAGGCCCAGCTCCTCAAGCAGCTCCAGGGTCCGGTAGACCGTGGAGATGTTCACGCCGCCCGCCGTCTTCCGCACCTCGGTGAGGATGTCGTCGGGCGTCGCGTGCTCCAGCGTGTCCACGGCCTCCAGCACAAGCTGTCGCTGCGGGGTCAGCCGGTATCCGCGGCTGCGGAGGTCGCTCTGCCAGTCAGTGGTCACCACGCGTCCAGTGTAGGAGCGACCCGGCGGAAGCGACCCGGGCAGAGGCTGAGCGGCTCAGCGGGAGCCGCTCAGCGGAAGCGTCCTACTTGAAGAAGGCGACACCGTCGTCGGGCAGGTCCTTCAGGTCCTTCGCCCACTCGCTGGGGTCGACGAACTTCTTCAGATGCGCGGACATATAGGGCCGCAGCTCGACCTCGGGGGTGGCCTTCTCGCCCACCCACATCAGATCGCTGTTCACATAGCCGTAGAGCCGCTTGCCGCCGCTGTACGGGCCGGAGGCCGCGGTCCGTGCGACCGCGTCCGTCACCAGGTCGATCTGCGGCTTCTGGTCGGCGAGCTCGCCGTACCAGACCTCGACGACGCCCTGGTCCCGGACCATCACGACCTCGACCTTGCGGTGCTCGTCGATGCGCCAGTACCCGGACTCGCTCTCCAGCGGCCTGACCTTCTCGCCCTCGGAGTCCAGCACCCAGGTGTGCGAGGTGTACTCCAGGAAGTCGCGGCCGTCGTGGCTGAAGGTGACTTCCTGGCCGAAGTTGCACTTCTCCTCACCGGGGAAGTCCGCGACACCGGCCCCCGTCCAGTTGCCGAGGAGGAAGACCAGCGGGACGAGGCTCGGATGGAGGTCCGACGGAATCTCGATCATGAGGGCTCAGACGATCTGTGAGAGGGGTTCGGTGGCGGCTGCCGGCTACCGGGCGGTCAGCGCTGGCCCTGGTAGAGCTTCTTCACGGAGAGGCCGGTGAAGGCGATGACGCCGACGCAGACCAGAACCAGCAGAGCGATGTAGAAGGCTTCAAGCACGAGGTGCTCCCTGTATGAGCGACTGCACGGACAACGGCGGCCGCGTGAACGAAAAGCATGAAGGGCCGGGTCCCAGCCTAATGGGTGGGGGCCCGGCCCTCTCTGCGAGGTGCGCGGCGGCAGCCCGCGCACGGTCGGCGGCCGTCAGCCGAGCAGCTGGCTCTGCAGGACGACCGTCTGGTGGAAGGGCACGGCGGGCGCCCCGCCCTTCCGCCTCTCGGTGATCACCGCGAGGGTGTCCCCCGCCACCACATAAGCCAGCCGGGCCTGGGTCGCGCCGTACGGCTCCTTCTCGGCGAAGACGGAATCCGACACCTCCTTCGGGGCTCCCCTGCGGTCCCAGCTCTCGTCGAGCTCCATCAGGGGCGCGTCCGCCGGTGGCTGTCCGGCATCGATCCCGGCGTTGATGACGTTGTCCTTGAACGCCTGGGCGAAGGCGTTCGACTGGAAGGTCAGCAGATAGATCCGGGCCGACGTCCCGTCCGGCATCGTCCACCCGCGCGCCGCGATGTGGCGTACGACGTAGTCGCGCAGGCCCATGGCGATGTCGGCCCGGCCGTCCTCGTCGTACTCGGACACATAACGGCTGTCCGGCACCCAGCCCCCGGACAGCTTCGGGTCGCCCTTCGCGCTCGCCGGGGCGGGCAGCAGCAGATCCCGGGCGTCCGCGTGGTGGACCTGGCCGTCGTTGCCCATGGTGAACGGCCGCGGCGCCCCGGAGGGCAGCGCGGGCAGCTTGAGCGCGGCGAAGTCCCAGCGGCCGTCGTCCGCGGTCGCCAGACCGGGGACGTCGGTACGGTGCAGAGCCGTGAGCCCGCACGCGGTCGCCGCTCCGAGTCCCGCGCAGACCACGGCGGCCAGCGTCCAGCGCGCCACCGCGCGCACCACCGGGCGCTCCCGCAGTGGGCTCCGGTCCCGGGGCGGAAGCTGGTCCTGCGGCTGGTCCACCGGGTGCGGTTCGCCGGGCGGGACCGTTGTCAGGTGCGCGGTCATACGGACTCTCCCGGGGTCGTGAGGTAGTCGAGCTGACGCCCCACGAGCGCCACGGCCTCGTTCTGGTAGGACGCCTCGGTGAAGGTGGCATTGAACGTGACCAGCACGTCGCCCCGGTAGCCGAAGCAGTCCAGGGTGCGGAGGCCGGATCTCAGTCCCTTGGGCGGCAGGAAGCAGCCGCTGTCCGAGCGGTGACCGTCGATCTTCGGCCCTGGGACGGCCCCGGCCGCCTTGAAGAGCTTCATCCGGGTCGTGAACTGGCTCCGTACCTCTTTCTTGTCCCTGATCCGCGCCAGCTGCACCTCGGCGACCAGGCTGTCGTCGTCGGAGGCGTACGTCCGCATGCCCATGCCCCGCACACCCCACCCCTCCACCTTCCGGTTCCACTCCGTGCGCCATGAGCCGGACAGGCCCTTGCCGGCCCCCTTGACCACGGCCTCGGCCTGCTTGGCGGTCAGCTCGGCGTCGTGGTCGTACTCGCCGATGTCGGGGCCGAGCCGGTAGCGGCCGTTGGCGGGCAGCAGCATCTTGCTGAGCACGGTGTCCTGGCGGCCTTCGCCCGGGTGGGCCACCGGGTCGTCGCGCTCCGGCTGCACGCCCTTGCCCCAGAGTGGGGTCGGGGCCTTTGTGGCAGCGTGCCCGGCGGTGGCGGCGATGTACGCGATGCCTCCCCCGGCGGCGCCGAGGACCAGCACTGCCGGGAGGATCGCTGCCGCGACCCTGACCGCACGCGAGGCCCGCCGCGAGGGGCGCACCGCACCGGGCCCGGCCGGTTCGCTGTTCACGTCGTCGTTCACAGGCGCTCCAACTGCCGCTCGGCCAACGTCCGGATGTCCTTCTCGCTGATGGGCCGGGTGTCGAACAGGTCGATGATGAACACCACATCGCCGCGCCAGCCCAGTGCCGTGGCCCAGTAGCCGTGCCCGTCCACGGCCACGCTGGCGGGCGAGCGGACGACGTACCTGGCGTTGCCACTGCCCTCGACGGAGCCGCCACGCTCTCCTTCGTCACCCCCCTCGGGGAGGTACCGCAACTGCCCGTCGGCCATCTCCCGGGCTGCCGTGCCTGAACCGGCCCGGTACTGCACCAGCCGGACGACACCCTCCCGGTCCTGGCCCTGCACCCAGTCGTCGGCGGCGATCCGGCGGACGTTCTTCTCGGTCAGCTCGGTGAACCCGCTGGCGACGTCCGTCCTGATCGAGGCGAAGGCGCTCGGCGTGATCCAGCCGTCGACGGGCAGCCCGCCCCGTGCGTACAGCTGCCGGTCCGCAGTGCGCGCCCCCCGCGGCCTGGGCACGAGCTGCTTCCGGAGGTCGCCGTCGGTGGCGAGCCCGCGGTCCTCCGCGGTGGTCAGCGGCGGGCGCCCCTTGCCCTCGGGGAGCGGCTTCGCGGGGTACGCCGGCGCGTGCTGCGACAGGGCGGGCAGCGGGGTCGGGGGCCGGTCGGCCTGGATCGTGTAACCGATGGCGCCGCCGCCGACGATGCCGAGCAGGGCGGCGGAGGCCACGATGAGCGTGGTCCGGCCCCGGCGACGCGGCGGCCTCCCGGGCTCCTGCGGCTCTTCCTGCTGCTGTGGCTGTTCCTGCTGCTGTTCCGGCTGTGTCTGTTCCGGCTGTGTCTGTTCCGGCTGTTGCCGTTGCTGTTCCCGCTGCTCCTGTCTTCGCTGTTCGTGCTGCTCAGGATTGTTGTCCAGCGCTTCCAAAGGGGTCCCCCCACGAGACCAGAGGCGCGGATTCCCTATCCGCGCATCCACCTGACTCGCCGGGCCCGGCCGGGGTTGTACGGCAGCCGATTACAGTTCGGACATGGCGCAGAAGAAGCTAGTGATCAAGGTGACCGCGGGATCCGACGCTCCCGAGCGGTGTTCCCAGGCGTTCACCGTGGCCGCGGTCGCGGTGGCCAGCGGGGTGGAGGTCTCGCTCTGGCTGACCGGTGAGTCGTCGTGGTTCGCCCTGCCGGGCCGGGCCGCCGAGTTCGAGCTGCCGCACGCGGCGCCGCTGCCGGATCTGATCGACTCGATCCGGGCGGGCGGCCGGATCACCGTCTGCACCCAGTGCGCGGCCCGCCGTGACATCACGGAGCAGGACGTCCTGGAAGGCGTACGGATCGCGGGCGCCCAGCTCTTCGTCCAGGAAGCGATGGACGACGGGGTCCAGGCGCTCGTCTACTGATGATGCTCGCCACGGCCGTCCGGGCCTGTGGGCGGCGGTCTACCGTCGCCGCTTCTTCCCGTCCAGCTCGTCCCACCACTCGTCGGACGTGCGGTCCCCAGAAGGCGGCAGGTCCTTGCGCTTGTCGTCACGCCTGCCGTCTCCGGATTCGCGGTCCGGTGGCGGCTCGTCCCACCAGCGGTCCTCGGGGCCGCGCCGGTTGCCGACGATCGCCGCGACCGGCGGGATGACCATCGCCACGAAACACATGGCGATGGCGGCGGGCACCGACCAGAGACGTACGAAGGCCCAGGCGGAGACGAAGAGCAGCAGACAGCCGCCCATCAACAGGAAATAGCCGCGCCGACGTCGCGAGTACATGTCTCCAGCGTAAGACCGATCGGTAACTCCCCGCCCCCGGACGGCGCTCGGCGATTTCCGGGGCCTCTCGGCCTGAGCAGGTGCCGGACAGCGCGGAGGGCCGCACCCCATTCCAGTGGCGTCCAACCCCCTGGGGTGCGGCCCTCCCGCCGAATCCGGCTACCGCCGGTTCACTGCCCGGTTCAGACAGCGATCGCGATCTCCGCGAGGCCGCCGGTCTGCGCGACGACCGTGCGGTCGGCCGTGCCACCCGGGACGAGGGCGCGCAGCGTCCACGTGCCCTCGGCCGCGTAGAAGCGGAACTGTCCGGTGGCCGAGGTCGGGACCTCGGCGGTGAACTCGCCGGTCGAGTCCAGCAGGCGCACATAACCGGTGACGGGCTCGCCGTCACGGGTCACGCTGCCCTGGATCGTGGTCTCACCGGGCTTGATCGTCGAGGCGTCCGGGCCACCGGCCTTCGCTCCGCACATGCTGTTCTCCTGAAGGGGCTGAGAGGGGGTGAAGGTCGGGTCCTACTTGTTGGCGCCGAGCTCGATCGGCACGCCCACCAGCGAGCCGTACTCGGTCCACGAGCCGTCGTAGTTCTTGACGTTCTCCTGGCCGAGCAGCTCGTGCAGGACGAACCAGGTCAGCGCGGAGCGCTCACCGATGCGGCAGTAGGCGATGGTGTCCTTGGCCAGGTCGACCTGCTCGTCCTCGTAGAGGGCCTTGAGCTCGTCGTCCGACTTGAAGGTGCCGTCGTCGTTGGCGTTCTTCGACCACGGGATGTTGCGGGCGCTCGGCACATGGCCGGGGCGCTGCGACTGCTCCTGCGGGAGGTGCGCGGGGGCGAGCAGCTTGCCGCTGAACTCGTCGGGCGACCGGACGTCGACCAGGTTCTTGCTGTTGATCGCGGCCACCACGTCGTCGCGGTAGGCGCGGATCGACTCGTCCTGCGGCTTGGCCTTGTACGTGGTGGCCGGGCGGGACGGTACGGCTTCGACCAGGTCGCGGGAGTCGAGCTCCCACTTCTTGCGGCCGCCGTCGAGCAGCCGGACGTCGCTGTGGCCGTAGAGCTTGAAGTACCAGAAGGCGTACGAGGCGAACCAGTTGTTGTTGCCGCCGTAGAGCACGACCGTCGTGTCGTTGCCGATGCCCTTCTCCGACAGCAGCTTCTCGAAGCCGGCCTGGTCGATGAAGTCACGGCGGACCGGGTCCTGGAGGTCCTTGGTCCAGTCGATCCGGATCGCGTTCCTGATGTGGTTCTTCTCGTACGCGGAGGTGTCCTCGTCCACCTCGACGATGGCGACCTGCGGGTCGTCGATGTGGGCCTCGACCCAGTCGGCGTCTACGAGAACGTCGCTGCGGCTCATGCGGAATCTCCTCCGGGGATGGGGAATCCCCTGCTCCTGCGGAGCCTGGGGAAGTGCGGCGGGATGGTGCGCGCGTATCGGCGTACGGTCCACGGGAGCCGGGGGACAGAGCACATCCGGCACCGCGGGAGGGGGCGGCCCCGGCGGACGGCCGGGGGACCCGGGGGGATACGGGAGTCGGAGCTCCCGCTCAGAAGGCGCGACAGAGCATGGCGGCGACGCGGCACAGGTCGACTGCCCGCCGCTTCGTGAGATCCGCCTGTTGCTTCATGCCCTCGATCGTAGGGAAGTACGGGCGGAGATGTCACCGTCGTATCACTCAATGAGACGCGATCGTCCGCGATGCGGGACAAAGTGTTGAGGCGGTGTGCACGGCCCGGAGTTCCCACGGTCCCTTATCTGCCCACCATCTACGGACCGGACTCCCCCGTCTCACTGGTCGGACGGACTTACTCTCCGGTCAGCGCGACATTCGTACCCGTGACACCGATGTCGACACCGTCCGGCGTGGCCCGCAGTTCGCTGAGGGTCAGACCGTCGGGCAGCCCGCCGACCGCGCTCTCGAAGTCGGTCTTCTGCCGGACCAGCCCCTCAAGCCCTGGGATGCCCTCGCCGGGCACCGTGTCCGCGTGCACCTTGATCCGGTTCGCCCCCAGCAGGGTCACCGTCGATGTCACGCTGCGGCTGACCGTGCGGCCCAGGACGGACACCGAGCCGGTGACCTTGACCTTGCCGTTCCCCGCGTAAGCGATTCGGACACCGGAGTCGGACGCCTTGGTGAGGTCCTCGTACGAGATGTGGGCCCGGCCGGAAGCCCGCGCGGCGACGGCGCTGCTGAAGCTGCTGGAGATCTTGGTGTCGCGCAGCTCGGCCCGCACCTCGGTGATCCGCACATGGCGGCCCGACGCGTTCGCCTCGACGCCCTTGAGGGTGACGTCGACCCGGTCGAGCTTCTTGTCGAGAACCTGGGTCAGGAACGGGAAGCCCTTGATGTCCACGTCGGGGGAGGCCGACAGGCCCTCGCTGCTGCGTATTCGGTCGGCCGCCTTGTTCTCCGCGACATGCACCGCGATCCGGTCGGCGAGGACGAAGAGCCCGCCCACCACCACGACGAGGATGAACAGTGTCCGCAGTGCTCGCATGCCGGTCGTCCCCCTGCTCGTACCCGGGTCCAGATCCGTGCCGGTGGCACGGATCAGAGCCTAATGTCCTGATCAGCCGATGAGGCGGCCGACCAGATAGATCGCCGGTGCGGCGGCGGAGAGCGGCAGGGCCACCCCGGCCGTCATATGGACGAACCGGGACGGGTAGTCGTAGCTCGCGACCCGCAGCCCGATCAGGGCGCAGCCGCCGGCGGCGAGCCCGAGCAGCGCGCCCGGCATCCCGAGCCCGGTGACGGCGCCCGCCAGGGCTCCGGCGGCCGCAGCGGCGACCAGGGCCGCGACCACGCCGGCCGGGCCCGGCAGCGGGAGCGCTCGGACGACGGCGGCGACCGCGACGGCCGTGCAGCCGACCGTCACGGCGTCCGTCGAGGCGGCCAGGATGCCCGTCGCGACGATGGTGAGCGCCGATGAGGCGATAGTGGCCATCAGCCCGGCCATCCGCTCATCGGCCGGGGCGTGGCTGCGCAGCTGGAGTACGAGCGTGAGCAGCACCCAGACGCCGAGCGTGCCGATGATCGCGGCGGGGCCGTGGTCCGCGCCCGCGACGAGCAGGGCGATGTCCGCGACGACACCGCCGAGGAAGGCGAGCGCGATGCCCTGCCGGGCCGGCCACATCCCGTTCAGCCGGAACCAGCCCGCCGCCGTGACCGCCTGGAGCACCAGGAGCGGCACGACCAGCGCGTACCGCCCGCCGAACGCGGCGGCGGCGAGCAGGATCCCGAGCCCGGCCGTCAGCGCGGCGGGCTGCATCCCCGGGGCGATGATCGGCGACCGCCCCTCCGCACGGGCCCGCTGCGCGTCGGTGATCCGCGCCTGGCCGACGGTGCTGGGGGCGCTGTACGCGGGCCCGCCGTCGGGCGCCGTCGCGGCGGGCGCCTCCGCCGCGACGGGCGCCTCCGCCGCGACGGGCACGGGCGGCGCGGCGTAGGGCGCGGGGGCGGGCATCTCCGGCGGCAGGGGAAGCGACTGCGGCGGAAGGCAGGTGGCTTCGGGGCCGGTGTACGGCTGCTGGGGCTGGGCCTGCTGGGCCTGCTGGTAGGGGGGCTGCTGCTGGTACGGGGGCTGCTGCTGGTTCTGCTGGGCGTACGGCGCCTGCCCTGTGTATGGGTCCTGCTGGGCGTACGGGTCCTGCTGGGCCTGCGGCGCCTGCTGAACGTACGGATCCTGCTGGGCCTGCGGCGCCTGCTGAACGTACGGATCCTGCTGGTACGGGCCCTGGCCCTGAGCTTGGCCCTGCCCCTGGGCCTGGCTCTGCTCCTGCCCCTGGTCCGGCCGCTGCACCGGCTGGTACTGGGTGTCCCAGGTCTGCCCGCTCCAGGTCTGGGTGAAGGAATCCTGGTAGCCGTTCGGATCCTGGTACGCGTTCGGATCCTGGTAGAACGGCTGGTCGGGCTGCGGCTGCTGCGGTTGCCGGCGCGGCTGCTGCGGTTGCTGCCCGTACGGATATGGCTGGTCACTCATGTGGGGGGTCACCCTCCTGCGAACGGCGGGAGCACCTCTACCGTGCCGCCCTCGGCAAGCCGTACCGTCTCATGGCCGCGGGCCCCCACGGGATCGCCGTCGACGAGGAACGAGCATCGCCGCAGCACCTGCGGCAGCTCACCGGGGTGCCGCTCGCGCGCCGCGTCGAGCACTTCGGCCAGCGTCGCGCCGTCGTACGGCTCCTCGGCTGTACCTGCGGCGGCCTTGGCGGCGGCCCAGTAGCGGATGGTTCCCGCGGGCATGGGTACTCCTCATGGTTTTTGCGTCGCGCGGGTCCATGATGCCGGGTGCGACGCACCGGCCGCGCCGCCGCCCGCCTTCTCCCACAACCTCAGCCGAATCAAGCCCGTCCTGGGGGCACCTCCCGGCGTCGACTGCCGGCCAGATCAAGCCCCTCCGGCGTGTGAGGAGCGGAGGCCCGGGGGCAGCGCCCCCGAAAGCCCGCCGCAGGCGCCCCACGCCCCGGCCCCCCTACCGCACAAGCCACTCCCCCACCCGCCCCAGCAACGCATCCCCCGCCGCATTCTCCGCATGCCCCATCCCCGCCTCCACCCACAGCTCCGCCCCCGCCCCCGCCGCGGCGGCCAGCATCCGCGGGTGGTCCAGCGGAAAGTAGGGGTCCCGGTCCCCGTGCACGATCAGCAGGGGCACCGGCGCGATCATCGGCACCGCGTCCACCGGTGACAGCGGGACCGGGTCCCAGTCCTCCGTGTGGATCCGGGTCCGCAGGCCGAACCTCCCCACCAGCCGCCCGAGCGGCCGGGTGACCACCCAGTGCAGCCGCCGCATCGGCGCCGTCCCGCGGTAGTACCACCGCGCCGGAGAACTCACCGCCGCCACCGCGTCCGTACGCGCCCTTGCGAACTCCCCGCCCGCGGAACCACCGGCCCCGGCCGCGCCCCCACCGGACCCGGAACCACGAGAACCGGACCCGCGCCCGCCCGCCAGCGCCGCATGCCGCAGTACCACCGAGCCGCCCATCGAGAAGCCGACCGTCACCACCCGCCGGTGCCCGAGGCCGCGGGCCCACTCGACCGCCGCCGCCAGGTCGAGCACCTCCCGGTCCCCCACCGTCGAGCGCCCGCCCGACCGCCCGTGCCCCCGGAACGAGAACGTCACCACGGCCGCACGCCGCGCGAACACCTCCGCCGCCCGCCGCACCGCCGGCCGGTCGACCGACCCCGTGAACCCGTGCGCGACCACGATCACCGTGTCCGCCGCACCCGTCGCGCACGGCTCGTACCGGGCCTCGATCGGCACCCCGTCCCGGGTACGAAGGATCACCCTGAGGTCGCCCGGAGTGACCAAGGGAACACCGGCTTTCCGGAAGCGGTCTTCTGACGCAGAACTCATGTGGGCTATTCTGGTGGGATGAGGACCTGGGCAAAGTTGCCCCTAGGTCCTTTTGTGCTTTCGGCGCGTTGTATACGAAGCCGCCGGACCTGCACAGCAAGCCCCGCGCACGGGGTAAGCGCAGAAAAAAGCAGTGCCACATACGTCCCCCGAGGAGGAATCGACGTAATGGGCGAGCGATATATGCACGACCGTATGACGACCACGGCAGGTGGGGCGCGATGAGTTCTCTGCTGCTCCTGACCAACGCCCTCCAGCCGTCGACGGAGGTGCTACCCGCCCTCGGACTCCTGCTGCACAGTGTGCGGGTCGCTCCCGCCGAAGGCCCGGCTCTCATCGACACCCCGGGCGCCGATGTGATCCTCGTGGACGGGCGCCGCGACCTGCCCCAGGTCCGCAGCCTCTGTCAGCTGCTGCACTCCACGGGGCCCGGCTGTCCGCTGGTCCTCGTCGTCACCGAGGGCGGTCTCGCGGCCGTCACGGCGGACTGGGGCGTGGACGACGTCCTGCTCGACACCGCGGGTCCGGCCGAGGTCGAGGCGCGGCTGCGGCTCGCGACCGGCCGCCAGCAGATCACGACGGACGATTCCCCCACCGAGATCCGGATCGGCGACCTCTCGGTCGACGAGACGACGTACAGCGCGAAGCTGAAGGGCCGGGTCCTGGACCTGACCTTCAAGGAGTTCGAGCTGATCAAGTACCTCGCCCAGCACCCCGGCCGGGTCTTCACCCGCGCCCAGCTGCTCCAGGAGGTCTGGGGTTACGACTACTTCGGCGGTACGCGCACGGTCGACGTCCACGTACGGCGGCTGCGCGCCAAGCTCGGCCCCGAGCACGAGTCGCTGATCGGCACCGTCCGCAATGTCGGCTACCGCTTCGTCACCCCCGAGAAGGTCGAGCGCGCGGCCGAGGAGGCCCAGGCCAGGGCCGCCGCCGAGGCCGCCGAGGCACTGACCCGGACGGCGGACACGGCGGCGCTCCCGGAGCCCGCTGCCCGGCCGGTGAAACGGTAGGTCCCAGAGCGGGTCCATCCGCGTAGACTGCCGCGCGTGGCCAAGGTGACGCGGGACGATGTGGCACGACTGGCGGGGACTTCGACCGCGGTCGTCAGCTATGTCATCAACAACGGGCCGAGGCCGGTCGCCCCGGCCACGCGCGAGCGGGTGGTCAACGCGATCAAGGAGCTGGGGTACCGGCCGGACCGGGTGGCGCAGGCCATGGCGTCCCGGCGCACCGACCTCATAGGGATGATCGTGCCGGACGCCCGGCAGCCCTTCTTCGCGGAGATGGCGCACGCGGTGGAGCAGGCCGCTTCCGAGCGCGGAAAGATGGTGCTGGTCGGCAACTCCGACTACATCGACGAGCGCGAGCTCCACTATCTGCGGGCCTTCCTCGGGATGCGGGTCTCCGGGCTGATCCTGGTCAGCCAGGGCATGAGCGAGCGTGCCGCCGCCGAGATAGAGGCCTGGGACGCCCGGGTGGTGCTGCTGCACGAGCGGCCCGAGGCGATCGACGACGTCGCCGTCGTCACGGACGACATCGGCGGTGCCCAGCTCGCCACCCGTCACCTCCTGGAGCACGGCTACGCGTATGTGGCCTGCCTCGGCGGCGTCGAGTCGACGCCCTCCGTCGGTGACCCGGTGGCCGACCACGTCGAGGGCTGGCGGCGCGCCATGCAGGAGTCCGGCCGCTCCGTCGAAGGGCGCCTCTTCCAGGCCCCGTACAACCGCTACGACGCCTACCAGGTGGCGCTGAAGCTGCTCGCGGGACCGGACAGGCCCCCGGCGATCTTCTGCTCCACCGACGACCAGGCGATCGGTGTCCTGCGGGCCGCCCGTGAGCTGCGGATCGATGTGCCGGACGAGCTGGCGGTGGCCGGTTTCGACGACGTCAAGGAGGCGGCCCTCACGGACCCGCCGCTGACGACGGTGTACTCGGACCGCCCGGCGATGGCGCGCTCCGCGGTCGATCTCGTACTGGACGACGCGCTGCGGGTCGCGGGGTCGCGGCGGGAGCGGCTGAAGCAGTTCCCCTCGGCGCTGGTCGTGCGCCGCTCCTGCGGCTGCGGCTGAGCGCCAACGCCGCCCGGCCGTACGACCGCCAACGCCGCCCGCCCGTACGACCGCCAACGCCGCCCGCCCGTACGGCCGTCGGGCCTTTATATCGGGCATACGGGGTTCTGTCGGGCTTCTCAGCGGGCGCTCAGGAAACTCTCATGGTCGGTGGTGAGGCTATGAGACATGACCGAGAACCCGGAGCAGTACCCCAACCCGCAGCAGGACGATGCGTACACGGCCCGGTCCTACCCGCCGCCGCCCGCACACCAGCCGACAGCGGCCTGGCCGCCCCCGGCTCCGGCCGCCCCGGCGGACCACGACCACGCCGGGCCCCGGCGCGCCAGGCGGCCGGTCGCTCTGCTCGCCGCTGTCGCCATCATCGCCGCGGTGGTGGGCGGCGGTTCGGCGGCACTCGCCGAGTCCCTGATGGACAACGGGAGCAACGGCGCCAATCCGGCGGGCACCGTCAGCGGCACCACCGTCTCGCAGTCGAGCAAGGGCACGGTCTCCGGTGTCGCCCAGGCCGTCTCGCCGAGCATCGTGGAGGTCAAGGCGACCTCGCAGGAGGGTCAGTCGACCGGGGCGGGGGTGATCGTCACCGCGGCCGGTGAGATCGTCACCAACAACCACGTCATCTCCGGCGCCGACTCGGTCAAGGTCTCCCTGAGCGACGGCAAGTCGTACACGGCGAAGGTGGTCGGCACCGACCCGGACAAGGACCTGGCGCTGATCAAGGTGCAGAACGCCTCCGGCCTCAAGCCCGCCTCGCTCGGCGACTCGTCCCACGTGGCGGTCGGCGACCAGGTCGTGGCGATCGGCTCCCCCGAGGGCCTGACCGGCACCGTCACCAGCGGCATCATCTCGGCCCTGAACCGCGATGTCACCGTCGCCAAGGAGGACGGCCAGGGACAGAGCCAGGGACAGGGCGAGGGGCAGGGCCAGGGCCGCGGTGAGGGCGGCGGCGACGGGAACTGGCCGTTCCAGTTCGGCGGCCGGCAGTTCAACGGCGACACCGGCGACTCCACCACCACGTACAAGGCGCTCCAGACCGACGCCTCGCTGAACCCGGGCAACTCCGGCGGTGCGCTGATCAATATGAACGGCGAGATCGTCGGCATCAACTCCGCGATGTACTCGGCCAGTTCGCAGAGCAGCGACAGTTCGAGCACCGCCGGGAGCGTGGGTCTCGGCTTCGCCATTCCGATCAACACGGTCAAGGCCGACCTCGCCCAGCTGCGCGCGGGCGGCGACAGCAGCAGCAACTAGCACGACCGCCGGCGCCCCCGCGCCGGCCTGCACCCCCGGAGGGCCATGTGACCGTCAACGTCACCGTCAACCGAGCCAGGCACGCCCTGCTCACCGCAGTCTCCTGGGCCGGCCCGGCCGGTCTCGGGCTTCCGCTGGCCCTGGCCCAGTCCCAGGCCGGGCAGGGGGCCGGGTCCGGATCGGCCGGACAGACGGCGGTACGGGCCCCCGAGGTCCGTACGTCCGCCGCCACCGCGCCCTCCCCGGGCACCCGCACCAAGGGGCGTGCCGCGCGCCGCCGCCGGCCGGCCGTGCGAGGCTGAGGGGCGCGAGACCGCGCCCCCAGCGACCCCCAGCAGACGAGGACAGAGAGCCCATGAGCCCCGCCGAGGACGGCCACGACCAGCAGCGCATCCTGATCGTGGACGACGAGCCCGCCGTACGCGAGGCGCTGCGCCGCAGTCTCGCCTTCGAGGGGTACGGCACGGAGGTCGCCGTCGACGGTCTGGACGCGCTGACTAAGGCGGAGCCGTACGCACCGGATCTCATCGTCCTCGACATCCAGATGCCCCGCATGGACGGCCTGACCGCGGCCCGCAGGCTGCGCGCATCGGGTTCGACCACGCCGATCCTGATGCTCACCGCCCGTGACACGGTCGGCGACCGGGTGACCGGTCTCGACGCGGGCGCCGACGACTACCTGGTGAAGCCGTTCGAACTGGACGAGCTGTTCGCCCGTATCCGCGCGCTGCTGCGGCGCAGTTCGTACACGGCGACTGCGGGCGAGGTCCCCGACGACAACGTGCTGTCCTTCGCCGATCTGCGGATGGACCTCTCGACGCGCGAGGTGGTGCGCGGGGAGCGGCGGGTCGAGCTGACCCGTACCGAGTTCACCCTCCTGGAGATGTTCCTGGCCCACCCGCGCCAGGTGCTCACCCGGGAGCAGATCCTCAAGGCGGTCTGGGGCTTCGACTTCGAGCCGTCGTCCAACTCGCTGGATGTGTACGTGATGTACCTCCGCCGCAAGACGGAAGCGGGCGGCGAGCCGAGGCTCGTGCACACGGTGCGCGGCGTGGGATACGCGCTGCGGACCGGGAGCGCCGAGTGAGAACTCCCCGGCCCGTGCGCTGGTTCCAGCGGCTTCCGCTGCGCTCCCGGCTGGCGATGCTGACGGCCGCCGCGGTGGCGTTCGCGGTGGCCGTGGTCTCGGTGATCTGCTGGTTCCTGGTGCAGGGGAAGCTGTACGACGAGATCGACTCGAAGCTCGCCGGGCAGATCTACAGCCAGCCCGTGTCGGTGCCCACGCTGCGCGACAACCTCAACGACTGCCGCGCCCCGGCGCCGCCCGGCAACTTCGGCCAGCAGACGTCCCCGTACTACGCGCAGCTCGTCCAGTCGGACGGCACCACCTGTGTGCGCAGTGGCGCGGGCACCATCAGGGTCACCGGCGGCGACCGTTCCCTGGCCAAGTCGGGCAATGCCGAGCTGGCCAAGTACCGCAACGGCACCGACTCGGACGGGCACCCCGTCCGGGTCCTCACGGCGCACGTGTTCAACCGGCCCGGGGTGGCCTACCCGGACATCGTCCAGATGGTCGCCTACCCCCTGGCGGACACCCGCAGCACCCTCAACGAACTGGCCCTGCTCCTCCTCGGTGTCTCCGGGGTCGGCGTCATCGGCGCGGGCGCCGCGGGGCTGTGGATCGCGCGGGCCGGGCTGAAGCCGGTGGACGAGCTGACCGAGGCGGTCGAGCACGTGGCCCGTACGGAGGACCTCACCGTCCGTATCCCGGTCGAGGGCGAGGACGAGATCGCCCGGCTCTCCCGGTCGTTCAACTCGATGACCGCCGCGCTCGGCGACTCACGCGACCGTCAGGCGCAGCTCATCGCGGACGCCGGGCACGAGCTGCGGACCCCGCTCACCTCGCTCCGTACCAATATCGAGCTGCTCGCCCGCAGCGAGGAGACCGGCCGGCCCATCCCGCCCGACGACCGCAGGGCCCTGATGGCTTCGGTCAAGGCACAGATGACCGAACTGGCCGCGCTCATCGGCGACTTGCAGGAGCTGTCCCGCTCCGACGCCATCCGCGCGCCGGAGACCCTGAACGTCGTCGCGCTGCACGACATCGCCCAGTCGGCGCTGGACCGGGCGCGGCTGCGCGGCCCGGAGCTGACCTTCACGGCGGAGCTGAGGCCCTGGTACGTCCAGGCC
Organism: Streptomyces sp. NPDC054757; assembly: GCF_053612185.1. Classification (NCBI taxonomy): domain Bacteria; kingdom Bacillati; phylum Actinomycetota; class Actinomycetes; order Kitasatosporales; family Streptomycetaceae; genus Streptomyces; species Streptomyces sp. NPDC054757. The sequence continues at coordinate 51,861 of NZ_JBSHBW010000004.1, read as the reverse complement.
GAACCGGCCGCCCTTGAGCGGGCCGTGATCAATGTCCTGGACAACGCGGTGAAGTTCAGCCCGCCCGGCGGGTCCATCGAAATCGCCCTGGGCGAGGGCCTCCTGACGGTACGGGACCACGGATCCGGCATCCCCGCCGAGGACCTCCCGTACGTCTTCGAGCGGTTCTGGCGCTCACCGTCGGCCCGTTCGCTTCCCGGTTCGGGCCTCGGGCTCTCCATCGTGGCCCGTACGGTCCAGCAGTCCGGCGGCGACATCGCGCTCAACCCCGCGCCGGGCGGCGGCACGGAGGCGGTCATCCGGATCCCGGGGACCGCGACCCCGCCCCCGGACTCACCGCCGGCACCCGCGCCTTCGCCGGGGGAGTGACGGGCGGCCCCGCCCCACCGGAGCCCGCCCCCTGCCCGTCCTGCTTGCCCTGCTCAGCCCTGTCCGCCCTGCCTGCGCCCTGGTCAGCCCTGCTTGCCCAGCCGCAGGCCGGAGCCGGCCAGATCCGCCTTGATCCCCTTCTTCTCCACCACCACATGGCGCAGCCGGATGTCGCCGGGGGCCTTGGGCAGCTTGAAGGAGAGCGAGAACTGGCTGGAGAGCTCCGGCGGGCGCAGGCTCATCACCGCGGCGATCAGCTTGGGGTCGATCCCGGCCTTCTGCAGCAGCCAGGGGTGGGCGGCGACCTCGTCGACCAGGTTGACCCGTATCAGCTGGTGGGCGAAGCGGGGGGTGCCGGTCATCCGGTGCAGCTCGTCGTCGCTGTGCAGCGCCTGCCGCACCCGCTTCTGCGGTACGCCGATCCGGTCGACCACGGACGGCACCGAGAGCAGCGCCCTGATGTGGTTCTTCTCGCGGGCGATCCGGGCGGCCGCCTCGGGGGCGAGCCGCAGCCCGGAGTGCGCGCGGTCCCGGCCGGGTGTGTACGTGGCGATCCCGGGGACGTCGACCCGCATGTGGTCGACCGTCGTGGACACCGCCCGGCCGCCGTCCCGCCGGACGTGCGCCTTGGCCGCGAGCCGTACCTGCGTACCCGCCACGGGCAGGCCACCGCGCACGTCGATCGAGTCATGGCCCTGGTCGGTGAACTTGACCTGCGATGCGCCGAGTTCACGGTTCATGTCCTCGAAGGAGAGGAAGACGTCGCCGTCCATCGAGCCGACCACGGCGCCCTTGATGGAGCTGGGGAGGTCTCCGTTGATCCGGATGTCCTTGGCGGTGGCGTGCACCTCCGCGAGCGAGACCCGGTCGGCCGGTACGTCGGGCACGGACACGTCGACCCGGCCGAGGTGCTTGTCGAGCACCTGGGTGAGGAAGGGGAAGCCGTGGATGTCGACCTCCGGCCTGGTCACCAGGTGCAGTGACTGCTGGAGCTTCTCGGCGGCCTTGTTCTGCGCGTACAGCTCGGCGAAGCGGTCGGCGAGGAAGAGGAAGCCCGTGCAGGCCAGGGCGGCGACGGCGACCTTCACCACGGTGGAGACGGCGGCGAAGCGGCCCCTGGCCCGGTGGTTGGGCGGCGACCAGCTGTCGTCGTCGGCGCCTTCCGGGCGGGAGGCGTCGGCCCCTGCGGCCCCGTCGGCCTGGTCGTCGGACTTCAGCCCCAGCCCGAGGGGGTCGCGCTCGTCGTAGCCGCGCCCGTCGTGACCGCGCCCGTCGTGACCGTACGGCTCGAAGCCCGGTTCCGGGTCACTGAGTTCTGCCAGCTGATGGTAGGGATTGGGTGGATGCGAGGGCATGCGTGTGGGGGGTCGCATCACCTCATCCCACCACGCGTGCGCCCCCCGGACGCAAGTCGTACCCGGGGTAGCCCCCTGGTTTGTGCCCTTTGTCGGCCGGGGCCGGCTGTCAGACCCGTCACAGGCCCAGCGGTTTGAAGGGGCGAAGTGCGGCAAAGCGCTTGAATGACACTGTTTCCGAGAAGGCAGGACGTGAGCGATCGTGGCTGCGGACGAAAAGGCACAGGCCAAGGGCGAGCAGGTCAAGGGCAAGATCAAGAAGACCGCCGGTGACGCCGTGGGCAACGAGTCGCTCCAGGCCGAGGGCCGCGCGGAAGAGACCACGGGCGATGCGCGCAAGGCCAAGGAAGCCATCAAGGACGTGTTCAAGTCCAAGTGACACAGGTCCACTCCACGTGGACAAGGCTCCGCCCGGTGGTCCGGCTCCAGGCCGGCCACCGGGCGGAGTCATGCCCGGGTGCGGCTGAGGCGCACTAGAGCCGAGGCGCACTGCGGCTGAGGCGCATCCCGTCGGCGTACCCCGGGCCGGACGGCACCGGACGGAACCGGCGAGGCCCAGCCAGTCAGCCCCGGTCAGCCCAGTGAGGCGCTCGCCGCGCGCAGGTCCTCCAGGGCGGCCAGCGCATAGGGCGCGAGCCCTTCCGCACCGTCCTCACGATCACTTTCGCACCAGCGGGCGTAGCCCAGCTTGAAGGCGAGGATTCCCAGCTCACCCGCGAGCAGCGCGGTCGGCTCGGGGACACCACGGGCGACGAGCGCGGCCGTCATGGCAGCCGCGAGACCGACGCTCTTCAGGGTGTCGCGCTCCTGGAGTTCGGTACTGGCCGCCACCGCGGCCTTGAGGCGGGGGCCGAGTTCACGGTTGGCAGGCCCCATGGCGCTCGACGCGCGCTCAAGACCGGCCGCCACCGCCTGAAGCGGCCGTGCATCCGCAGGCGCCTCGGTGATGCCGTCGGCGAGCAGCCTGCTGAGCGTCTCCTGTCCGGCGACCAGCAGTTCGCGCTTGTCGGAGAAGTACCGGAAGAAGGTGCTCTTGGTGACGCCTGCGCGCTCGGCGATCTGCGTCACCGTCGTGGCGTCGTACCCCTGCTCGGTGAAGAGGTCGACGGCCGCGACGACGAGTCGCTCTGCTGCCCCTGGTTGCCATCTGGCCATGACAACAGGATAGGTGATGGGACAGCTGTCCTATCACCCGTGTATGGTCAGTGATGGGACAACGGTCCCATCACACCCCCTCGCCTCATGGGAGCACCCATGCATGTCTTCGTCACCGGCGGTACCGGAACCATCGGGTCCGCCGTCATCACCGAACTGCTCGGCAACGGCCACACCGTTCTCGCGCTGGCCCGCTCGGACCGCTCGGCGCAGACCCTGGAGGGCGCAGGCGCCAAGGTGCTGCGCGGAGATCTTGCGGACCCCGGCATCCTGCGCTCCGGCGCCGCGCAGTCCGACGGCGTGATCAGCCTGGCGTTCGGGCGCGACTACGGCAGCGCGGACGCGCTCGCGCGGGGCATCGCCGAGGAGAGCGCCGCGCTCACCGCGCTGGGGCAGGAACTCATCGGCAGCGACCGCCCGATCGTCGCCGTCTCGGGTACCCCCTGGGTGCCGGGGCGTGTCGCCACCGAGGCCGATCCGCTGCCGTCCGAAGGAGCGTTGGCCGGTCGGAGCCGCTCGGTCACGGCCCTGCTGGCCCTCGCGTCGCAGGGTCTGCGCAGCGCGGCCGTCCGTATGCCGCGCACGGTCCACAACGAGGGACAGGGCGGATTCGCCGGGCTGCTGGCCGATACGGCGCGCCGCACCGGGGTGTCCGGCTACCCGGGCGACGGCGCCCAGCGCTGGCCGGCCGTGCACGCGCGCGACGCGGCGGCCCTCTTCCGGCTGGTCCTCGAATCGGCACCGGCCGGTACGTCCTGGCACGCCGTCGCCGACGAGGGCGACGCGGTGCGGGACATCGCCACGGTCATCGGCCGACGGCTGGGCCTGCCCGTCGAGCAGGTCCCGGAGGAGACCTTCGGACCGTTCGGCCCGGTCTTCGCGATGGACCAGCCGGCGACCAGCGCCCACACCCGCGACGCCCTCGGATGGCAGCCGGTCCACCCCGGGCTCATCGAGGACCTGGAGAACATTCAGCCCTGACGCACCACCCCGGCGCGCGCGGCCGGATGCCGAAGCGGACCGTACGGCCCTGCCGGGCGGCCGGGGTCAGCCGGCCACGGCCAGGCTCGGCCGGTGGTCCAGCGCGGTGGAGAACTGGTCGACGATCTGGTCCAGCGAGCGGGCGGTGGCGGGATCGACGGTCACGGTGTCGTCGGGTGCGACGCTGATGTGCCGGTCCAGCACGAACCAGCCCTGCACTATGTGCGCGGCCCCCATCGACGAGAGCACCGGACGCAGCGCGTAGTCGATGGCGAGCACATGCGCGGTGGAGCCCCCGGTGGCCAGCGGCAGGACGGTCTTCCCGGCCAGCGCGTACTGGGGCAGCAGATCGAGCAGCGACTTCAACAGGCCGGAGTAGGCGGCCTTGTAGACGGGCGTACCGATGACCACCCCGTCCGCCGACGCGAACAGCTCGGTGGCCCGGACGATGTCCGGGTGCGCGAAATCGGCCCCGAGCAGGGCCCCGGCGGGCAGGGTGCGCACGTCGAGCGGGACGACGGTGTGGCCCTGGGCGGTGAGCCGGGCGTCGAGGTGGCGCAGCAGGCGGGCGGTGCGGGAGGTGGCGGACGGACTTCCCGAGACGGACAGGACGGTGGCCATGGGCCCTCATTTCCGGGTACGACGGATGGCGGAGCGGCCGCTGATCAGGTCGGATCACCGTCGCGGCGGGCGCACGGAACGGAGTGTGCGGGCAGGCGGAAGGAGACAGCCGAGGCTCCGGCGGCGGATGACTGCGCCGACCGAGGACTCCGGGCGGGGGACGGCTCACGCAGCACGGCGGACCCGCGAGGGGCACCGACGGTTACGGAGCCCTGGCCCGGCCACAAGGCACCGGGCAGCGAGCGAAGGGGAAGGTCTCCTCAGGCTTCGCGGCGACAGAAGGCACTGGAGACGCGGGCGAGGTCGATGTGGCGGCGCTTGGTCAGGCAGCTCATACCGTTCGCTCCTCTCGCGTTCTCCCGGTGTGCGTTCCGGGGCCCACAGTACGGCGGCCCCGGCACCCCGGTCGAGTGGGCGACCACCCACTGGACGCCCGGCCCGCCCGAAGCCGTCAGGACGGCGCCCCGGGACAGGCACCCCCGAGAACCGCGATCAGCCCTTCCCCACCGGGGCAGAATTCGAGATACGGGTGCACGGACCACTCGATCCACCGCCCCCGGTGACTCAACGAGAACCCGCACGGCTCGCCCCGGTGCAGAGCCCCCATCGCCCCCACACAGCCGCCGCCGTCGACCCAACTCAGCGCGCGGTGCCGCTCGATGGGCGGCAGCGAGTGCGCCAGCGCACGTACGTCGGCCCGGATGCGGCGGATCGCCTCAGCCGGTGCGTTCGTGGCGTACCGCGCTACGTCCGCCACGTCGTCGGCGTCCATCGTGCGGTAGGTGATCCGCTCACACCAGAAGGCCCGGACGGGATACGGGACGCGCATGGTGGAGCCTCCTGACGCGACGTCGGGGCCACCCCCTGCCCACGACCGGCGTGACGAGCTGTAGGTAGCGGGGTGGCCCCTTTGTTTCCCCCCAATCGGCGCAGACTGAGGGGGTGTTGCGCCCCCAGGGCATGAACATGCCCTAGCAACAAGGCTGTTGGCGACGCAGAACGAAGCTAGCGCTTAAAGCATCCCCGCATCAAGTGTTGTACGTCTAACGAGTGAGGCAAGCCGTCTCAACAGGTAGCACGCAGCAAAACGGGCGGCCTCCACCTGCGCCGGTGGAGGCCGCCCGCGACTGGACCCTGGCGTGTCAGGCCAGGTCGTCGAACTCGCCTTCCTTCGCACCCCCGAGGAAGGCGCGGAGCTTGGCCCGGCTGGTCCGGATGATCACATCCGGGTTATCGCTCTCGCGCATCAGGATCTCGCCCCCGCACTCGGCAAGCTCCAGGCAATCGGAGCCTTCGGCATTGGAAGACTTCGAGGACTTTCGCCACTGAATTTCCATCATTCTCACGCCTTCATACTTGTTGAGCTATTTTGCGAATGAAGTCCCGCGAACTTTCCGGATCAAGCGCTTTCTCCTCGGTCCGCTCCAGAGCAACTCGCCAGTTCTCCAAGTCGGTCTCGGAATCCAGAAACCCTGATCCGGTCGTTGTATCAATCTGCACCGTGTCGAGTTGCGGCACGACGCCACGCACGTAGTGCGCCGAACTACTGGCATGCGGGAACCCACCTGCCGCGAACGGGATCGCCCGAATCGTTACATTGTCGCGGTCCGACTGTTTCAGCAAATTTTCGAGCTGGCTACGGGCAACAGAGGGCCCGCCGAACGTCATTCTCAGTGCAGCTTCATGTACGAGGAAGGTGCAGTCGACCAACTCAGGCCGGTCCAGAACATCGCGTCGCTTCAGCCGATGGGACAGCTGCCGACGCAGACGAGCGGGGCTCGGCTGCGGGACACTCTCCGCAAAGACGGCGCGCGCGTAGTCCTCGGTCTGGAGCAGGCCGGGCATATACATGATCTGCACCGACCGGAAGCCCACGGCATGGTGCTCAAGCTCAGCCAGGTCGAGCGCCCCACTGGTGAGGTGACCTCGATAGTCCTCCCACCAACCGTTTATGCGTTCGGTCGCCATGTGGGCAAGGGCCTCGACATAAGCCTCATCGGGGCACCCGTAGTGGCCGGCCCACGTGCGCACTCGTTCAGCGCTCACACCGAACCTGCCGGACTCGATGTTGCTGATGGTGGTGCGATCCGTACCGAGCATGGCCGCAGCTGCGGTGAGCGACAGGCCCGTGTGCTCCCGGATCCTGCGCAACTCGGTACCCAGACGACGCTGACGCGCCGTGGGCGCCTTCCTCGATGGCATGGATCTCTCCTCTTGTCGGGTCTCAGTGTGGCCCCCTGACCGACACGGGTCCAACACACACATAACTTAGTGGAATGTCGTCTAACACGTGAGGCGATGCGCTAGCGTGGCCTCAGCGCCGCGCACCTGACTGCCAGGTCCGAAGTGCAGCCATTCCGGCGTGCGTTGAAGCGCGCCGCGACAGAGCCATCGCCACGGACAACGAGCGGCGCACCCGTTTCGGATCGCTTCGCGTAGGGAGAACCGTCATGACCCCCGTCGCATCACGCCCCCCACAGGGCGGTGAGCTGTACCGCATGGCCGTACCCAACACCGCCAACGCCCCCCGCATCGCACGGGACTTCGTCACCTCGCTGCTCACAGTCGGCCGCCACCGCGAACTGGCCGACGACGCGCGGCTCTGCGTCGCGGAGGTGGTGACCAACGCCCACCGCCACACCCGTACGCCCAGGATCCAGCTCTGCGCGACCGTCAACCGCAAGCAGGTCACCGTCTCGGTCGCGGACAACGCACCCTGGTTTCTCCCCGTGCTCACCCCGTCGGCCCCGGCCGGTGAACTGGAGGGCGGGCGCGGGCTGTTGCTGCTCGACCAACTGGCGCACGCCTGGGGCTGGACGCTTCTCGGCGGCTGCACCCCCGACCGCAAGGCCGTCTGGTTCACGCTCGGCCGGGCGGAGCCAACGAGGCACCCGGGTCCGCGCAGCCGACCGGCCGGATAATCCGACTCCCATAACTCGTTGGAGTGGAAGTGCCCGGGGGACCTCTGGACAGAACACTGCACACTGTGTGCCTACTGGTCACAGAGGGTCACCGCTGCGGTGGCCCCTGTCACCCAAGGAGCACGCCATGAAGTTCCGTACCTCAGTGTGTCTCGCGGCCGTATCGGCAACGCTGCTTCTCGGCGCGGGAAGCGCCTTCGCGGCCCCGGCCCTCACCACGGGCCAGGCCGGGACGGCCAAGGTCAGCGCCGCCCGCCCCACCAGCGACCACATCATCCGGCCGCGCGCCACGCTGTGCAGGAACCAGGCCTGGACCTCGGGGAACGGACGGGCGAGCCTGCGCATGCAGGAGGACGGCAACTTCGTTCTCTACAAGGACGGGCGCCCGGCCTGGCAGGCGCCCAACACCTGGTCGCACGGGAACTGCGCGGTCTTCCAGGAGGACGGCAACTTCGTCGTCTACAACCGCGCCAACGAGCCCGTCTGGGCCTCCGGCACCTGGCACAAGGGCGCCTACCTGGCCATCCAGGACGACGGCAACGTCGTGATCTACAACAACGCCCACCGCCCTGTCTGGGCCACCAACACCGGTGACTGACCGGCCGGTTCCCCGTCCGGGAACTGAAAACTGAAACAGGGGCGGCGCGTTACCGAGGGCCCTCGGGGTCCGCCGCCCCGCCAGCCGCCGGCCGGAGCCGTGGCCCCCGCCCGCCGGACGGAGCAGGAGCCACAGTCCCATCACCTCTGTGAGGAGGGTTACCTGACGACCGTGATCCGGTCGGCCGTAGGCGTCGGGATCGGCTTGGACGCCGAGGAGTTCGCCGCCAGATAGGCATTGAACACATCAAGATCGGACGCACCGACCAGCTTGTTCGTGCCCTGGCCCAGCGCCGCGAAGCCGTCGCCGCCGCCCGCGAGGAACTCGTTCATCGCGACACGGTAGGTCGCGGCCGGGTCGATGGCCTTGCCGTTCAGCCTGACCGTGTCCGTGACCACCCGGTCCGCACCCGACTTCGTCAGGTCGAGGGTGTACGTCAGCCCCTTCGACACCTGGAGGATCTTCGGGGATGCCTCATTGCCCCCGGTGACCTGCTGCTGGAGCGCGGTGAGGAGCTGCGCGCCGGTCAGATCGACCACGTTCATCATGTTGGTGAACGGCTGCACGGTGAACGCCTCGCCGTACGTCACCACCCCGTCCCCCTCGTCGCCGCTCGCCTTGTACACCAGGTCGGACCTGATGCCGCCCGGGTTCATCAGGGCCAGCTGGGCACCGCCCTTGTCCGCGGGGGCGAGCCCGGCGAGCTGCGCGTCGGCGATCAGATCGCCGAGCCGGGTCTCCGGGGACGTGTCGCCGCGTCCGTTGATGTCGGCCGAGATGTAGCCCTGCGGCTTGTTGGCGATCGGGGCGGCCAGTGCGTTCCAGCGGGTGATCAGCGAGGTGATGTCCCGCGCCTTGGGCTGATCGCGGCTGACGACATGGTTGACGGGCCGCACGGCCGCACCCGGCCTGCCGTGCCCGCCGGCCGTCTTCGCCGAAGTCCGCACGATGTCATGGGTCTTGAGGTCGTACGTCAGGGTGCTGTCCGTGTACAGCCTCCCGAAGGACGCCGCCGACGTCACCATGCGCGAGTTGCCCGCCGGGTCCGGGATGTCACACACGTACGACTGGTGGGTATGGCCGGTGACCAGCGCGTCCACCATGGGCGAGATGCCCTTGGCGATGTCCACGATGGGGCCCGAGATACCGTCGCCCGCGCCCGGCGAGTCACAGTCGTAGTTGTACGAGCTGCTGGCGGGCATCCCGCCCTCGTGGATGAGCGCGACGATGGACTTGACGCCCTGACGGTCCAGCTCCTTGGCGTACTTGTTGACCGTCTCGATCTCGTCGTGGAACTTGAGGCCCTTGACGCCGTTCGCGGTCACGACGTTGGGCGTGCCCTTCAGGGTCACCCCGATGAAGCCGATCTTGACGCCGTTCTTCTTCCACACCGTGTACGGCTTGAGGATCGGCTTGCCGGTCTTCTCACTGGTCACATTGGCGGCCAGGTAGGGGAAGTCCGCGCCCTTGAACTTCTTGCCCTTCTCGAAACAGCCGTCGGCCGGATGGCAGCCGCCGTTCTGCATCCGGGCCAGCTCGGTCGCGCCCTCGTCGAACTCGTGGTTGCCGACGGATGTGACGTCGAGCTTGATGTCGTTGAGCGCCTCGATGGTCGGCTCGTCATGGAAGAGCCCCGACAGCATCGGACTCGCACCGATCATGTCGCCGCCCGCCGCGGTGACCGAGTACGGGTGCCCCTTGCGGGCGGCCCGCAGCGAACTCGCCAGATACTCCACACCTCCCGCGGGGACCGACTTCACGGTGCCGTCGGGCTGCGCCTCGGCCACCGTGCCCGAGGAGCCGGCCGGCGGCTCCAGATTCCCGTGCAGATCGTTGAAGGACAGCATCTGCACATCGACGGTCGGGTCGGGCTTGGGGTGGCCGGGCCTGGGGTGGTGGTGCGCCCCGTGCTGCCCATGGCCCCCGTGGCCGTGGCTGCCATGGCCGAGGCTGCCGTGGTCCTGGGCCTGGGCCGGCAGGGCGGCGACCAGCGCGCCGACCGTCGCGAGCCCGGCAGCGGCGGCCAGCATCCGACGGGTCGCGCGCGCACGCCGACGACCGTGCGCTCTATGAGGTTTGGCTGACATTCGTCCCCTTGTGAGTTCTGTGTGAAGGCTGAGGGGTGACGCTCGGCAGCCTAGAGTCAACGCGCGTAGCGCGACAGGGGGATGAGGTCAGGAGCTTCGGAAGGCGTCAGCCCGCGACCTCGGGCACGACCAGCCGGGTTTCGTACGCGATCACCACCGCGTGGGTCCGGTTCTGGGCGCCGAGCTTGGTCAGCACCCCGGCGGCATGCCCGCCCGCGCACCGACAGCCGCCCCCGCCAGTCGCCCAGCGCAGCCTGCCCACCGAGTCACCCGTTCGGTGGATTGATTTCGGAAGGAACGTCACAGCACGAGAAGCGACCGAAAGTCTGTCCCCGTGAACGACGACACGGTCAGGGGCGTTGTACCCCTCCAGGCCCCCGCTCTCCCGCCCGGCTTCTTCGACCTGGTGCACGACCTCAAGGCAATCGTGCGCGGCGCCCATGTCCGCGCCCAGTTGAAGGTCAACACCGAGATGCTCCTCATGTACTGGGAGATCGGCAGGACGATCCTGGCTCGGCAGCAGGACGAGAAGTGGGGCACGAAGATCATCGAACGCATCTCGGCCGAGTTGCGCACCGAGTTCCCGAACCAGCGGGGTTTCAGCGCGCGGAACGTCAAATATATGCGTCAGCTGGCTCGAACATGGCCCGAACAATTTGGGCAGCAAGCTGCTGCCCAATTGCCCTGGGGCCACCTCCAGCTCCTGATGGACAAGTGCGAGACCCGCTTTGAGCTGGACTTCTACGTCCAGCACGCCGTCCACCACGGCTGGTCGCGGGACCACCTCGGCTCGATGATCCACACCGCGCTGCACCGAGCCAAGGGTGCGGCCGCCAACAACTTCGACGTCAGCCTGCCGGAGAGTTCCGACGCGGTGAAGGAGATCTTCAAGGATCCCTACCGGCTCGACTTCACCGAACTCACCGGGCGCCCGGCGGAGCGCGATCTGGAGGACGCGCTCGTCGCCAATCTGGTCAGGTTCCTGACCGAACTCGGCGTCGGATTCGCCTTCGTGGGGCGCCAGTACCCCGTCGTGGTGGGCGACAGCGAATTCCGTATCGATCTCCTCTTCTATCACTGCAGACTGCACTGCTATGTCGTGCTGGAGCTCAAGACCCGGAAGGCCCATCCGGAGCATTTCGGACAACTCGGGTTCTATGTGTCAGTGGTCGACGACCTGGTCCGTGACAAGGCTGTCGACGGCCCCACCGTCGGCATCCTCATCGCCGAGAGCCGGGACCGCTCCATGGTCGAGTACGCGCTGCGCGGGTACAGCAAGCCTCTCGCAGTCAGCACCTACGCCGGACTGCCGGAGCACGTACAAGGGCTGCTGCCGAGCGCAGAGGATCTCTCCCGTGTCGCGGACGGTGTTCTGCGCACGCGCTAACCGGCTTCCCGCGTATGCGATTGCCGACTCCCGGCCCGCGGCCCCACCGCCCGCCACCTCTCCCCCGTACGCTCGTCCGCATGACGAATGTGCCCGCAGTCCCCGCCTCCGGCCGGCAGATCCAGATCCTCGACACCCTCACCGCCGACCAGGAGCAAGCCGTACGCGCGCTGCTCGCCGAGGCCGCGCGGACCGACGGGCAGCAGGCCGTCTCCGAGCAGGGGCGGCTCCAGCTGCGCGGCGAGCGGCGTGCAGGGGTCCAGCACTTCCTGGTCGGCATCGGTGACACGCTCACCGGATACGCCCAGCTGGAGGCGGTCGACCCGGTCGAGGCGCCCGCCGCCGAGCTGGTCGTCCACCCCTCGCACCGGGGGCAGGGCCACGGCCGTGCGCTCGGCTCCGCGCTGATGGCCGCGTCCGGACGGCGGCTGCGCGTCTGGGCGCACGGGGGGCATGCGTCGGCACGCCACCTCGCCCAGGTGCTCGGCCTCGCCATGTTCCGTGAACTGCGCCAGCTGCGGCGCCCGTTGGTCCCGCTGGACATCCCGGAGCCGGTGTATCCCGAGGGCGTCACCGTACGGACCTTCGTACCCGGCCAGGACGACGCGGCCTGGCTCGCCGTGAACGCCGCGGCCTTCGCCCACCACCCCGAGCAGGGGTCGATGAGCCAGCGCGACCTTGACGACCGGAAGGCGGAGTCCTGGTTCGACCCGAAGGGGTTCTTCCTGGCCGTACGGGACACGGAGACGGACGGCGTCCCCGGCGAGGAGATCGTCGGCTTCCACTGGACGAAGGTGCACGCGGACGAGCAGCTGGGCGAGGTGTACGTGGTCGGCATCCGCCCCGACGCCCAGGGCGGCGGCCTCGGCAAGGCGCTGACCGCGACCGGGCTGCGCCACCTCGCGGCCGAGGGGCTGCCCACCGCGATGCTGTACGTGGACGCCGACAACACGGCCGCCGTCACGGTGTACGAACGGCTGGGCTTCACCACGCACGAGGTCGACCTGATGTACCGCTCGGAGTCCTGACCCCGGACCCTTCAGGCCCGGACGCTCCCCGTTCGGACCCTTTTCGGCCGGACCCTTCGGGCTCGGACACCTCCCGCCCGGACCCTTTCCGCCGGCAGGAACACCGCACGTCACACAGCCCTCCCCGGTCCGCCGGGGAGGGCTTTCCTCAGGGCCTGTCGTGGACCCTTCCGCTCATGGAGTTGACACCGGGCAGGCCCTTGCATCACCCTTTCACTACTCAAGTAGTGAAAGGGGGGAAGGCGCGTGATCGAGTTCCGTATAGACCGGCGCAGCGGGGTCTCGACGTATCTCCAGATCGTCCAGCAGACCAAACAGGCCATGCGGCTGGGCCTGCTGCAGCCCGGCGACCAGCTGCCCACCGCACGCGCGGTCGTCGAGTCCACCGCCATCAACCCCAACACGGTCCTGAAGGCCTACCGCGAGCTGGAGCGCGAGGGCCTGGTCGAGGCCCGGCGCGGGATGGGCACCTTCGTCCGCAAGTCGCTCGGGCGGACCCCGCCCGCGGATTCGGCGCTGCGGGCCGAGCTGACCGAGTGGGCCGACCGGGCCCGTACCGCCGGACTGGAGAAGGACGACGCGGCGGCGCTCTGCGCGTCCGTACTCGACGCCTGCTTCCGGACCGGCCCCACCGGCCCCGGCTCCGGCTCCGACACCGGCTCCGGCACCACCGAGTCCGGCACCGGCACCACCGAGTCCGGCACCGGCTCCGGCTCCGCCTCCAGCCCCGCCACCACCAGCCCCACCGCCACCCGCTCCAAGGGGGACACACCGACATGACCGACACCGCCATCGAAGCCTTCGGGCTCGGCAAGACCTACGGGAGGCGGCGCGGCCGGGCGCTGCGGGGCTGTTCGTTCCGGCTGCCCGCCGGCCGGATCTGCGCGCTGGTGGGCCCCAACGGCGCCGGCAAGTCGACGCTGCTCGCCCACGCGGCGGGGCTGCTGCGGCCCACCGAGGGCGCCATCCAGGTACTCGGTACATCCCCCGCCGCCGCCCGCGAGCGGATCGCCTTCGTCGGCCAGAACAAGCCGCTGGTCGGGCAGTTGACCGTCGCCGAGACCCTGCGCACGGGGTACGAGCTGAACCCGGCCCGCTGGGACGCGGCGACAGCGGAGCGCGTCGTCGCCGGGGCCGGGTTGAAAGGGAACGAGCCCGTCCGCACCCTCTCCGGCGGTCAGCGCACCCGCGTGGCCCTCGCGCTCGCCCTCGGCAAGCGGCCCGAACTGATGCTGCTGGACGAGCCGATGGCCGACCTCGACCCGCTCGCCCGGCACGAACTGATGGGCGCCCTGATGTCCGAGGCGGCCGAGCACGGCACCACGATCGTGATGTCCTCCCACATCCTGGCCGAACTGGAGGGTGCCTGCGACTACTTGCTGCTGGTCGACGGCGGCCGGGTGCGGCTGGGCGGCGAGACCGATGACCTGCTCTCCGTCCACGCCCTGCTGACCGGGCCGGTCGCCGACCTCGGCCCGCACACCGTCATCGAATCACGCACCACCGGCCGCCAGCTGACCGCGCTGGTACGCAGGGACGGGCCGGTCTCGGGCGACTGGCAGACCGCGGAACCGTCTCTGGAGGAGCTGCTCCTCGCCCATCTGCGGTCACCCGACGCACCCGCGCTGCTGACACCGAGCGCTGAACACCGTACGGAGGCACGAGCATGAACCCCCTGCACGCGAGCACCGAGACCGGCGTCGCCGCCACCGCGGGAACGGCCGGAACAGGATGGCTGCGCGGTCCCTACTGGGTCGCCGTCCGCATGCACCGCTCCACCCTCCGGTGGGCCGCCGGGCTGATCGTCCTGGCCCTGGTCATGCTGATCGCGGTCCGGGTCTGGGGCGGCGGTCTGACCGGCCGCTACTGGTCGGACGGCCACCTGGTGGAGAACGTGGCTTCGGTGATCATGCTGCTCCCCTATCTGATCGCCGCCTTCACGGCCGGACCGCTCGTCGCCCGCGAGCTGGAGTCCGGCAACAACCAGCTGCTGTGGACCCAGTCCGTCTCCCCCCTCCGCTGGTTCGCCTCGAAGCTCGCCGTACCGGCCGCGCTGGCCCTCGTCGGTTCGGCCGTGCTCGACGGCGTCTTCCGCTGGGTCTGGAGCGCCGCCCCGCACCAGGACCCGACCCGGCACTGGTACCCCGACAGCGTGTACGAGGCGCTCGGCCCGATCGGCATCGCCACCGCCCTGCTCGCGGTCCCGCTCGGTGCGCTGGCCGGTCTGCTGGTCCGCCGTACGGTGCCCGCCATCGTGACCGGCCTGGTCGCGACCGCGGTCGTGTCCGGTGTGCTCGGCGCCGTACGCGGCCACCTCTGGCCGGTCGTGACCGTCCGCACGAGCCTCGCCGAGGGCTACCCGGCGATGAACGGCATGGTCACATCCGAGGGCGCGGTCACGGGCAGCGGCGCCCATGTGGCCGACCCGATCTGTGTGGACGACAAGCAGTGCCAGCAGGCCCACAACCTGGCGGGCTACTTCCGCTCCTCCCACCCTGTCTCCCACTTCTGGCCGCTCCAGCTGGTCGAGACCGGCATCCTGCTGGCCCTGGCCGCCGTGCTGACCCTGGTGGTGTTCCGCATCGTGAAGCGGACGGCCGTCTGAACCCCGGCCGGACCGCTGCGGCCCGCACCCCGCGGAACCACACCCCTCCGGCCCGCGCCCGCCCCGCCCCGCCCCGCCCCGGAACCTGCGCGCTCAGGCCGGGGCGTAGCGCTGGAGGGTGATCCCGCTGCGGAAGGGCTTCGACTCCAGGAGCCGCAGCCGCGGGATCCCGTACCCCTCGGGGAAGAGCCGGCGACCGCGGCCCTGGACCACCGGATAGACGAAGAAGCGGTACTCGTCGACCAGCCCGGCCGCGATCAGCGTGTGTGCCAGGGTGATGCTCCCGGTGAGCACGATGTCCTGGCCGCCCTCGCGCTCCTTCAGCGCGGCCACCTCCGCCACCGGGTCGCCCGCCAGCACCGTCGAGTTCTCCCACCCCGGATCGGTGAGCGTGCCGGACACGACGTACTTCCGCACCCGGTTCAGATACGCGGTGATACCGGTGGGGTCCTCGGTCTGCCGGGGCCAGTAGCCGCGGAAGTCCTCGAAGGTCCGGCGCCCGACGAGCAGGGCGTCGGCCCGGCTGTCCTGCCGGTGGCTCTCCGCCAGGAGGTCGTCCATGTCCGGGGCTCCCTGGCCCTGCGGGTCGAACCAGTCCGTGAGCATCTCGACCGCGCCGTCCACGGTGACGTTCTGGGTGACAGCGAGTGTGCGCATACTGAACCTCCTGTACAGCCGATGGTCCCGCGTAGGCGTGCCGCACGCCTCTCCAGCACTGACCGTTCCGGCCGGCAGGACTCATCGGTGGCCCGGACGTCATGTCCTCGTTACCCCTCATTCAGACGCGCTTGCGACCCTCTCGGAATGCAACCCGTCACCGCGCCCGCCGACCCTCCCGCGCGGAACAATGGGCATATGAGCCAGCAGCCCAGTGCAGAGGTCCCGGTCAAGCACGCCCAGCCCTCCGTCGGTTCCATCGCGGCGCACCGCCCGCACACTGTCGCCGCGGCCGTCCCCGACCTGGATCCCGGCATCGACGCCGATGTCGACGCGTACGAGGAGGACGGCTCCGGCAGCGAGCTGCCGGCCGGCCGCTTCCTCGACCGGGAACAGAGCTGGCTCGCCTTCAACGAACGCGTCCTCGAACTGGCCGAGGATCCGGCGACCCCCCTCCTCGAACGGGCTAACTTCCTCTCCATCTTCGCGAGCAACCTGGACGAGTTCTTCATGGTCCGGGTGGCCGGCCTCAAACGCCGTATCGCGACCGGCGTCGCCACCCGCTCGGCGTCCGGCTTCCAGCCCCGCGAGGTGCTGGAGCAGATCTGGACCAGGTCGCGCGAGCTCATGGCCCGGCACGCCGCCTGCTACCAGCAGGACGTCGCACCGGCCCTCGCCGACGAGAACATCCACCTGATCCGCTGGGACGACCTGACCGACAAGGAGAAGGCGCGGCTCTTCACCTTCTTCCGGCAGCGGATCTTCCCCGTGCTGACCCCGCTGGCCGTCGACCCCGCGCACCCCTTCCCGTACATCTCGGGGCTCTCGCTCAACCTCGCCGTGGTCGTCCGCAACCCGGTCAGCGGCCACCGCCACTTCGCCCGGGTCAAGGTGCCGCCGCTGCTCACCCGCTTCCTGGAGGCGTCGCCGCAGCGGTATGTGCCGGTCGAGGACATCATCGCGGCGCATCTGGAAGAGCTGTTCCCGGGGATGGAGGTGCTGGCGCACCACATGTTCCGGGTCACCAGGAACGAGGACCTGGAGGTCGAGGAGGACGACGCCGAGAACCTCCTCAAGGCCCTGGAGAAGGAGCTGATGCGGCGCCGCTTCGGGCCGCCCGTGCGGCTGGAGGTCGAGGAGTCCATCGACCCGTACATCCTCGACCTGCTGGTCCGTGAGCTGAAGGTCGCCGACGCCGAGGTCTACCCGCTGCCGGGGCCGCTCGACCTCACCGGTCTTTTCGGCATCGCGTCGCTGGAGCGCCCCGAGCTGAAGTACCCGCCGTTCATCGCGGGCACCCACCGCGATCTGGCCGAGGTCGAGTCCGCGTCCGCGCCCGACATCTTCGCCGCCCTGCGCGAGCGGGACGTGCTGCTGCACCATCCGTACGACTCGTTCTCCACCTCCGTACAGGCGTTCCTGGAGCAGGCGGCGGGCGACCCGGACGTCCTCGCGATCAAGCAGACGCTGTACCGAACGTCCGGCGACTCACCGATAGTGGACGCCCTGATCGACGCGGCCGAATCCGGCAAGCAGGTGCTCGTCCTGGTCGAGATCAAGGCCCGCTTCGACGAGCAGGCCAACATCAAATGGGCCAGGAAGCTGGAGGAGGCGGGCTGCCATGTCGTCTACGGCCTGGTGGGGCTGAAGACGCACTCCAAGCTCTCGCTCGTCGTACGCCAGGAGGGCGACACCCTGCGGCGCTACTCCCATGTCGGCACCGGCAACTACCACCCGAAGACGGCCAGGCTGTACGAGGACCTCGGTCTGCTCACCGCGGACCCGCAGGTCGGCGCGGACCTCTCCGACCTGTTCAACCGGCTCTCCGGCTACTCGCGGCGCGAGACCTACCGGCGGCTGCTCGTCGCCCCCAAGTCGCTCCGCGACGGCCTGGTCGCGCGGATCGACAAGGAGGTCGCGCACCAGCGCGCCGGACGCCCGGCCCATGTCCGTATCAAGGTCAACTCGATGGTCGACGAAGCGGTCATCGACGCCTGCTACCGGGCCGCGCGGGCCGGGGTCTCCGTCGACATCTGGGTACGCGGCATCTGCGCGCTACGCCCCGGCGTCACCGGCCTCTCCGAGAACATCCGGGTCAGGTCGGTACTCGGCCGCTTCCTCGAACACTCCCGGGTGTTCGCCTTCGGCAACGGCGGCGAGCCCGAAGTGTGGCTGGGCAGCGCCGACATGATGCACCGCAACCTGGACCGCAGGATCGAGGCGCTGGTCCGCGTCACCGACCCGGCCCACCGTGCCGCGCTCAGCCGGCTCCTGGAGACCGGTATGTCCGACACCACGTCCTCCTGGCATCTGGGGGCCGACGGCAACTGGACCCGCCACGCGACCGACGCCGACGGCCGGCCGCTGCGCCATGTGCAGGAAATGCTGATCGACGCGAGGAGGCGCCGCCGTGCGACCCCCTGACCGCTCCCGGCAGGCTCCGCCGTGCGGCCCCTGACGCCCCCGGAGACTCCGCCGCGCGACCACCCCATGACGCCCCTCGGAGGCGCAGCCGTGCGACCACCCCATGACGCTCCCCGGAGGCGCAGCCGTGCCACGCCCTGACCCGACGGCGACCGCGGGCCAGCTGCTCGCCCGCTATCTGCACGACCAGGCAGCGGAGTTCCTGCGCAGCCTGCGCACCTACTCGGAAGGGGACGAGGAGGCCGCCCGCGCCCTGCGCAGGTCGGCCCGCCGTATCAGCGGCACCCTGCACACCTTCCGCGGCCACCTCGACGCGGCCTGGGCCGACCAGCTCCGCTCCGAACTGGCCTGGCTCTCCGGCACGCTGGCCCGCGAACACGCGTACGCGGCACGGCTCGCCCGGCTGCTCGAAGCGCTCGGCAGACTCTCGGACGGTACGGCTTCGCTGCCGGGCCCCCGCGACGGTACGGCCGCCCACCCCGCGCCCGCCATGGGCGCCGCGCGCGCCGGCGCACTCCTGGAGCGACAGCTGACCCTGGCGAGGACCCGCGCCCACTCGGCGGCGCTCCAGGCGCTGGGCTCGTCCCGCTTCCACGCGGTCGCGGACGCGGTGGCGCTGCTGGCGTCCGATGTGCCCTTCGCACCGGCCGCGACCTCGTACGCCACCGAGACGCTGCCGCCGGCGGCCGAGACGGCGGGCCGCCGACTCTCGGACGCGGTGGCCGCGCTGCCGCTGCACCGGGCCGCGCACCCGTACAACGCCGAGGGGCTGAGCGACGCCCAGGACGCCCCCTGGCACCAGGTCAGACTGCTGCTGCGGCTGCACCGCTACGCCCAGGAGGCGCTGTACACAGGGCTGGACGACCGGCCGGGCCCCGACCTGCGGCTCTACGGCGCGGGCCAGGCCCTGGACCAGCACCGCGAGGCGGCAGAGGCCGCATCGGCGGCCGCCGCGGCGGCCCGTACGCCCCGGATCGCCCCGGCGACGGCGTACGCGCTGGGGGTGCTCCACGCCGACCAGCGCCATGAGGTGGAGGCCGCGCGCTACACCTTCCAGCAGACCTGGCAGCGTACGGCGGTGAGCGCCCCATGAGCGGCAACGGCAACGGCAGCGCGGACCGCACCGTACACGCGGCGGGGTGCGTGCTGTGGCGCCGCACCCCGGCCGGGGACCTGGAGATCTGCCTGGTCCACCGGCCGAAATATGACGACTGGTCGCACCCCAAGGGCAAGCTCAAACCGGACGAGGACCCGCTGACCGCCGCCCTGCGCGAGGTCAGGGAGGAGACCGGCCACCACTGCACCCCGGGCGCCCGCCTCCCCACCGTGCGGTACACGGCGAACGGCCGCCCCAAGGAGGTCAGCTACTGGTCCGCCGAGGCGACGGACGGCACCTTCACCCCGAACAGCGAGGTCGACCGCCTGCTCTGGCTCCCCCCGCCCGTCGCCCGCACCCGCCTCACCCAGCAGCGCGACCGGGAACTGCTCGACGCTCTGCTGCACGTGCCCGGCCTGGCAGTTGGTCAGCCGACATGACAAGCCCGGGCCGCTGCTCAGAGGTCGTCGGGAAGCAGACGGAAAGCAGGGTGCCCGGTGAGCGGCCGCACCGCCCGCATGTGCTTGCGGTCCAGCGTGGCGACCTCGTCCGTGGTGTACACGGCGGCCAGCGTGACGTTCATGGCGTCGGTGAGACCGATCTGCGGGTAGCGGTGCATGACCTGGAGCGCGGTGCTCAGATGTGCCTCGATCTCCGGGACGGCGTAACGGCGTACGGCAGTGCGGTCGCGGATGTGCGCGAGCGCCTTCCAGGCTGCTTCCGGCCCGCGCCGTGAGGTGAGCAGGTAGTCGAACTCGGCCAGTACCAGGGGCGAGATCACCAGATGTGACGCAGCGGCCACGGCGGCCCGGCAGGCGCGGTGTTCCGGCTCGCTCCGGTCGTAGAGGGCGATCAGCGCGGAGGTGTCGGCGACGGTGGCCCTCACCCGCCGAAGCCCTTCAGGTAGTGGGACCGGCCCTTCGTCCAGTCGACCGGCTCGTCGCACCCGTCTTCCTCACCGAAGACCGGCATGTCGGCGTCCTCGCCCATCGGGTCGTCGGGGTACGGAGGGACAGCCGCGCCGCCCACGCAGTCGATGGGGCGAAGTACGGCGACAGGGCGGCCGTTCTTCGTCACTGTGACGCTCTCGCCCCGCTCTGCTGCGGCGAGGATCCGGGAAGAGTTCTGATTGAACTCGCGGGCCGTGGCTTCCATGTACTACAGAGTAGTACATGGGCCGGAAACGCACGTCCCGTCCCGCGCCCCAGGCAAGCGAGGGGTGCGCACAGTGACCGCCGCCCACCGCACGGCGGCCCGCACACCCCCGCACCCGGTCGTCCGCCGAGGTTCACTCTCCGTTCACTCACCCCCGTCGACCACTTCACCTGATCTGCCTAATTTCGGCCTTACACGGTGCACGCACCCCGCCGCACCGGTCACCTCTTCGCACGCCGCCGTACAACGAATCGAAACCCGGCGGCTCCTGGAAGGAACACCCGAAGTGAAGCTTCAGCAGCGCAAGACCCGGCTCCGCGCCGCCGCGCTCGGCGCTCTCGCCGTATCCGGCGCCCTGGTCCTCACGGCGTGCGGTTCGGACAACAACAGCGGCTCGACCGGAGGCACCGGCACCAAGACGAACGCCGCGTCGGACGTCAAGTGCGACGGCGCGAAGGGCCAGCTGCGCGCCTCCGGTTCGAGCGCGCAGAAGAACGCGATGGACCTGTGGGCCAAGGGCTATATGGCCGCCTGTTCCGGCGTCGACATCAACTACAAGTCGTCCTCGTCCGGTGAGGGCATCGTCGCCTTCAACCAGGGCACGGTCGGCTACGCCGGTTCGGACTCGCCGCTGAAGCCCGCGGAGGTCGCGGACTCCAAGAAGGTCTGCTCCGGCGGCCGGGGCATCGACCTCCCGATGGTCGGCGGCCCCATCGCGGTCGGCTACCACCTGGAGGGCGTCGACAACCTGGTCCTCGACGGTCCGACCCTGGCGAAGATCTTCTCGGCGAAGATCAAGACCTGGGACGACCCGGCGATCAAGAAGCTCAACCCCGGCGCGAAGCTGCCGTCCAAGGCGATCCAGCCCTTCCACCGCTCCGAGGACTCCGGCACCACCGAGAACCTGAGCAAGTACCTGACCGCGGCGGCGCCCGACGACTGGAAGTACCCGGTCGGCAAGTCGTGGCCCGCGCCCGGCGGCCAGGCGGCGGCCGGTTCGGCCGGAGTCTCCCAGCAGGTGAAGCAGGTCGACGGCTCGATCGGCTACTTCGAGCTCTCGTACGCCACCTCGCAGAAGATCTCCACGGTCAAGATCGACACAGGCGCCTCGTCCCCCGTCGAAGCGACCTCCGACAACGCCTCCAAGGCCATCGCGGCCGCCAAGATCGTCGGCACCGGCTCCGACCTGTCGCTCAAGCTCGACTACACCACCAAGGCCGACGGCGCCTACCCGATCGTCCTGGTCACGTACGAGATCGTCTGCGACAAGGGCAACAAGTCCGACACCCTCGGCACCGTCAAGTCCTTCCTGAACTACACCGCGAGCGACGAGGGCCAGAAGCAGCTCTCGACCGCCGGTTACGCCCCGATCCCGGCCGAGATCAACGCCAAGGTGCGCAAGACGCTCGCCACGATCTCGTAGTCCGGCCGCCCGGTGCCGCGACAGGCACCGGCCCCACAGCAGTGACGGCGTCCGGTCCGGAGCGCTCCTCCGGACCGGCCACCGCCCCCCCCATCCGGTGCACCGCCGCCAGGGGAGCCACCCGCTCCCCCACACAGACCGGAGAAACCATGGCTACCACCACACCGATAGACACCCCTCCACCGAAAACCTCTCTCCCCACCACGCCAGGCGCCTCCACCGGCCGGCTGGGCGACCGGGTCTTCCTCGGCCTCTCCAGAGGCTCGGGCGTCCTGCTCCTCGTGGTGATGGCAGCGATCGCGGGGTTCCTCACCTACCGCGCCTCCCTCGCCATCTCGAAGGACCAGGGCAACTTCCTCACGACGTCCGACTGGCTGCCCTCACAGACACCGCCGGTCTTCGGTATCGCGGTCCTGCTCGTCGGCACCGTCGTCAGCTCGGTCATCGCGATGGTCCTCGCCGTCCCGGTCGCCGTCGGTATCGCGCTCTTCATCTCGCACTACGCGCCGCGCAGGCTGGCCACCACCCTCGCCTACGTGGTGGACCTGCTGGCCGCCGTACCGAGCATCATCTACGGCATCTGGGGCGCCCTGATCCTGGTGCCGCACCTGGGCGGGCTCAACGCCTGGCTCGACCAGTACTTCAGCTGGACGTACGTCTTCGACCAGACCCAGTCCGGCGTCTCCCGCAACATGCTCACCGTCGGCATCCTGCTGGCGATCATGATCCTGCCGATCGTGACCAGCGTCAGCCGGGAGGTCTTCCTCCAGGTCCCGCGGATGAACGAGGAGGCCGCACTGGCCCTCGGCGCCACCCGCTGGGAGGTCGTCCGGCTCTCCGTACTGCCCTTCGGACGCTCCGGCATCATCTCCGCCTCGATGCTGGGCCTCGGCCGCGCGCTCGGCGAGACGATGGCCGTCGCCACGGTCCTCTCCCCCAGCTATGTGATGTCGCTGCATCTGCTCAACCCGGGCGGCGGCACCTTCGCCCAGAACATCGCGGCGAAGTTCGACGAGGCCAACCCGCTGGGGCGTGACGCCCTGATCGCGTCCGGCCTGGTCCTCTTCGTCCTCACCCTGCTCGTGAACGGCGCGGCCCGGCTGATCATCGCCCGCCGCAAGGAGTACTCGGGGGCCAACGCATGAGCGACACCGTCATCGAGACGGAGACCGGGCAGCGGAAGTCCCCCCGGGTCTCCGCAGCCTCCGGCCTCAGCGCCCGCAGCCTCCCGCGCTGGGCCCCGGCCGGCTTCGCCGCCGCCGCGATCGTGCTCGGCGCCGGCATCGGCGCGGCCGCCGGACTCAGCAGCAAGGTCCAGTGGGGCCTGATCGCCGCCGTCGTCTTCCTCGCGCTCTCCTATGTCACCACCGCCGTGGTCGAGAACAAGCGCCAGGCGAAGGACCGCTTCGCCACCAGCATCATCTGGGTCTGCTTCCTGCTGGCCGTCATCCCGCTGCTCTCGCTGCTGTGGACGACCGTCGGCCACGGGGTGAAGGACCTGAGCATCACCTTCCTCACCCACTCGATGGCCGGCGTCCTCTCGTCCGACCCGGGCGGCGGTGTCTACCACGCGCTGATCGGCACCCTGGAACAGGTCGGCATCGCCACGGTGATCGCCGTCCCGATCGGCCTGCTGACCGCGGTCTATCTGGTGGAGTACGGCAAGGGCGCGCTGGCCAGGGCCGTGACGTTCTTCGTGGACGTCATGACCGGCATCCCGTCCATCGTCGCCGGGCTCTTCATCCTGTCGATCATGCTGATGACCGGCACCGAGCCCTCGGGCCTGATGGGCGCGCTCGCGCTGACGATCCTGATGATCCCGGTCGTGGTCCGCTCCACCGAGGAGATGCTCAAGCTCGTCCCGAACGAGCTGCGCGAGGCCGCGCTGGCCCTCGGCGTACCGAAGTGGCGCATGATCCTCAAGGTCGTCCTGCCGACCGCGATCGGCGGGATCACCACCGGGGTGATGCTGGCCGTCGCACGGATCGCGGGCGAGACCGCGCCGATCATGCTGCTGGTGTTCGGCAGCCAGATGATCAACACCAACCCCTTCAAGGACGGCCAGTCCTCCCTGCCGTACTACATCTTCGAGCAGTACAAGCTCGGCGAGCCGCCCGCGATCGACCGGGCCTGGGCAGCGGCACTGGTGCTGATCGCCTTCGTCATGATCCTGAACCTCGTCGCCCGCGGCATAGCCCGCTGGAAGGCACCGAAGACCGGCCGCTGAGGCCGAGAGAAGAAGCTGATTCCCATGGCCAAGCGAATCGACGTCAGCGGCCTGACCGCCTACTACAGCTCCCACAAGGCCATCGAGGACATCTCGATGACCGTCGAGCCCCGCTCGGTGACCGCGTTCATCGGCCCCTCCGGCTGCGGGAAGTCGACCTTCCTGCGCACCCTCAACCGGATGCACGAGGTCACCCCCGGCGGCCGGGTCGAGGGCAAGGTGATGCTGGACGACGAGAACCTGTACGGGGCGAGCGTCGACCCCGTCGCGGTACGCCGTACGGTCGGCATGGTCTTCCAGCGGCCCAACCCCTTCCCGACCATGTCGATCTTTGACAACGTCGCGGCGGGCCTGCGCCTGAACGGCTCGTACAAGAAGAGCGAGCTGACCGACATCGTCGAGAAGTCGCTCCGCGGCGCCAACCTCTGGAACGAGGTCAAGGACCGTCTGAACAAGCCGGGCTCCGGGCTCTCCGGCGGCCAGCAGCAGCGGCTCTGCATAGCCCGCGCCATCGCGGTCGAACCGCAGGTCCTGCTGATGGACGAGCCGTGCTCGGCGCTCGACCCGATCTCCACGCTCGCCATCGAGGACCTGGTGGGCGAGCTCAAGGAGCGCTTCACGATCGTCATCGTGACGCACAACATGCAGCAGGCGGCGCGGGTCTCGGACCGTACGGCCTTCTTCAACCTCTCGGCGGTGGGCAAGCCGGGCCGGCTCATCGAGATCGACGAGACCGAGCGGATCTTCTCGAACCCGTCCGTCCAGGCGACCGAGGACTACATCTCGGGGCGCTTCGGATAGACGCCACGGCTTGCGGTGCTGCATGGCGGTGCCACCGCAAGGCAGAAAAGGGCCCGCCCCCGTGGATTCCGGGGGCGGGCCCACTTCGTACGGCCGGAGAGCGCCGGCGCACGCCGGGCGTCATCGGACGACCGGGCGTCATCGGACGACCGGGCGTCATCGGACGACCGGGCGTCATCGGACGACCGGGCGTCATCGGACGACCGGGCGTCAGAAGATCAGCACGACGACCCAGTAGCTGAGGGCCGCGACGACCGCGGCGGCCGGCATGGTGATGAACCAGCCGAGCACGATGTTCTTGGCCACACCCCAGCGCACCGCGCGCGGCCGTTTGGTGGCGCCCACACCCATGATCGCCGAGGTGATCACATGGGTGGTCGAGATCGGCGCCTGGAAGAGGTACGAGGAGCCGAACATGACCGCGGCGCCGGTGGTCTCCGCCGCGAAGCCCTGCGGCGGGTCCAGCTCGATGATCTTGCGACCGAGGGTCCGCATGATGCGCCAGCCGCCCGCGTACGTACCGAGCGAGAGCATCAGCGCACAGACCAGCTTGACCCAGACGGGGATCGCGTCGGTGAAGCTCTCGTGCCCGGAGATGACCAGGGCCATCATGACCACACCCATGGTCTTCTGCGCGTCCTGCAGACCGTGGCCGAGCGCCATACCCGCCGCGGAGACCGTCTGGGCGATCCGGAATCCGCGCTTCGCCTTGTGCGGGTTGGCCTTGCGGAACATCCACAGGATCGCGACCATCACGAGATAGCCGACCACCAGGCCGACGACGGGCGACAGGAACATCGGGATGACGATCTTCTCGACCACCCCGCTCCAGTGCACCATCGTGCC
This sequence comes from Streptomyces sp. NPDC054757, assembly GCF_053612185.1. NCBI lineage: Bacteria > Bacillati > Actinomycetota > Actinomycetes > Kitasatosporales > Streptomycetaceae > Streptomyces > Streptomyces sp. NPDC054757. The sequence continues at coordinate 26,125 of NZ_JBSHBW010000004.1, read as the reverse complement.
GCCCGCGAGCGCGGCGCCGACCAGTCCGCCGAACAGGGCGTGCGACGACGAGGACGGCAGCCCGAAGTACCAGGTGATCAGGTTCCAGACGATCGCCCCGACGAGCGCCGAGAAGAGGATGCCCATCCCCTTCTGGCCGGTGGGTGTGGCGATCAGCCCCTCGCTGACGGTCTTGGCGACCCCGCTGCCCAGGAAGGCGCCCGCGAGGTTCATCACAGCGGCCATCGCCAGCGCCGCACGCGGCGTCAGCGCCCGGGTGGACACCGAGGTCGCGATGGCGTTGGCCGAGTCGTGGAAGCCGTTCGTGTAGGTGAATCCGAGCGCGACAGCGATGGTCACGATCAGAGTGAAGGTGTCCACGAGGTTCAGGACTCCTTGACCGCGATGGTCTCCACCGTGTTGGCGACGTGCTCGAACGCGTCGGCCGCCTCTTCCAGCACATCGACGATCTGCTTGAGCTTCAGGACCTCCATGGCGTCGTACTTGCCGTTGAAGAGGTGCGCGAGCAGCTTGCGGTGGATCTGGTCGGCCTGGTTCTCCAGACGGTTGACCTCGATCCAGTACTCGGTGAGGTTGTTCATCGTCCGCAGGCTCGGCATGGCCTCGGCGGTCAGCACGGCGGCCCTGGCCAGTACCTCGATCTGCTGCTCGACGCCCTTGGGCAGCTCCTCCACCTGGTAGAGGACGACCAGGTCGACGGCCTCCTCCATGAAGTCCATGATGTCGTCGAGGCACGAGGCGAGGTTGTAGATGTCCTCGCGGTCGAACGGCGTGATGAAGGAGGAGTTGAGCTGGTGGAAGATCGCGTGCGTCGCGTCGTCCCCCGCGTGCTCCGCTGCCCGCATCCGCTCCGCGATCTCGACCCGGCCGGATGCGTCCGCGCCGAGCAGTTCCATGAGGAGCTTCGAGCCCGTGACGATGTTGTCCGCGGATGCGGCGAACATGTCGTAGAAGCTCGTCTCCCTGGGGGTCAGACGAAAGCGCACGTGGGGTCCTCGGGGCTCTGGATTCGGTCAGGCTGATGCTAGGCGCATCATCCGGCCACGGCTAACCGGCGTTGTTCAGTGTCGCCCATGGGGCACAGTGATCAGCACGGGGCCCGCCCCGATTTTCGGAAGGATCGGTACTATATACCCACGAGGGGTATCAGGAACCTTTCTGGACACGGGGTCACCACCTTTCACAACGGTTCCACAACGGGAGGACGCGATGACAACCACCGAGGCGGCCGGCGCGCCCGACCGCACAGGGCAGGAACCGGGCGGCGAGCCCGTCGTGCACGGCTACCACAAGCAGAAGGACGAACACCTCAAGCGGCTGCGCCGGATCGAGGGCCAGATCCGGGGACTCCAGCGGCTCGTGGACGAGGACGTCTACTGCATCGACATACTCACCCAGGTATCGGCTTCCACCAAGGCCCTGCAGTCCTTCGCGCTCCAGCTCCTGGAGGAGCACCTGCGGCACTGTGTGGCGGATGCCGCGGTCCGTGGCGGCGAGGAGATCGACGCGAAGGTCGAGGAGGCCACCAAGGCCATCGCCCGGCTGCTGCGGACCTGAACCCGCCCGCCCCTGCGGTGGCTGAAAATCGCCGGTCGGTCCGCTGAGTCCGCTCGGTCCGCTCGGTCCGCTCAGCTCTCCGGGCCCCGGCGGGCGCGGGGGCACCCGTCCGGGTGCGCGGCCCGGGCGGACCGTGCGGTCCGCACCATCAGTACCTCGTCGATACGGGCCTGGCTGAGCCGCTCATCGGGAGAGGCGGCGGCCGCGATCATCAGCTCTCCGCACAGTTCGATCTCGACGAGGGCGACGCGGTCCTGGACGGTGAGCACTCCGGCCATGGCCATCACCCCTTTCTGAGCCGACTTCCCAGCGTAGGGAAACGCCCACACCCCGCGCATGGCACGGACGGACCATTTCCCCCTGGTTCCTGCCGGTTCCTACTCGACGGTCCCGGCGTAGATGTCGCCGGTACGCGGCAGCGTCACCGTGACCGGTGTGCCGAAGTCGTACAGCAGCGTCTCCGACGCCACCTGCACGGTCTGCCCCTGGTTGGCGAAGCTGAACGTCTCGCGCACCTTGCGCAGCCGCCCCTCCGCGTCGAAGTAGGCGTCGAACGGCACACCGGGCCCCGCGAACCCCTTCGCCGCAGCGGCGAGAACCGCACGGGCCTGCGGCGCCGCGTTCCGTGCGGCCACCGCGAGATCGACGGTCCCCTTGTAGTGCCGAACGGGCGCCCCGGCCAGCTGCTCCGTACCGGCGTACGCCACACCGCGCGCCCCGCTCAGCACCTCGGCCGCGATCAGCGGATCGGTCGCCCCGTTGGTCACCAGATTCCCGTCCGAGAGCTTCGCCGGCTCGATACGGACCCACTCGCCCGCGGGCACCCTGGCGCCCCGGTTCTTCATGTAGACGGCGGCGGGCGTCAGGAGTTCGGTGATCGGCGGATGCTCCTCGGCCCCCGCGGCGTCCGGAGGGAGCGTGACCCGGAGCCGGCCGCGGCGCCGGCCGAAGTCGAAGCCGCCGGTGCCCCGGATGGTCACCCGGGTCCCGCCGGTCGCCATCGTCATAGCCGTCCTGGCCCGGGAGCTCCCGGCGCCCGCCAGGACGTGCGCGGCCTGCCTGACCGCTTCGGCTGCGCCGTTCCCGTCGTCCGCCGACGCACCGGCCCTGGCTGTGCAGCCACCGGCCCCCACCACACCCACCAGGGCGAACGCGGCGCCGGCGAGCGCCCTGGCTCTGCCTCTGTACTGCTCCACCATCGCCTGCCAACCCCCAACGCCTGGCCAGTAATCGTCCGCGCCCTCCTGCTCCGCCTAACGACTCCCGCGAACCGCCGTCACGCCCGCGCCCACCCGTAAGTACCGCGACCGCCGTCCCGGCCGTAAGCGCCCACCCGTCGGTGCCCACCCGTAAGTACCGCGACCGCCGTCCCGGCCGCGCCCGCCCGTCAGTACCGTGGACGGGTGCGCGACGACGACCCCCCACGGACCACCCGGCAGCACGCCACATCGACCTCCGAACGCGGCTCCTTCTGTACGGCCCGCTGCAGCTGCGGCTGGTCGGGCCCGGCCCGCCGCTCGCGCGAACGCGCCCGTACGGACGCGGTGGAACACACGGCAACGGCCTGAGCCGCCTCTCTCCGCCCTCCCCAACACCCCCCGAATTCCCCACATTCCACGGCATCTGCGGCATCCCCGGAATCCCCGGAATCCCCGGTGCCCGAACGGGCAGGCGCGGCAGGGAACCCGTACGCCCACGCGTCTCGTCTCGTACGCCGGGAGGTCTCCACATGCAACGCCGTACTCTGCTCACCGCCGTACCCGTCCTGGCCACCGCCGCCGCCTGCCGCGGCACCGACAGAGCCGACAGTTCGGGTGTTTCAGGTGGTTCCGGCGGATCGGGCGGTACCGATCAGAAACCACCGGGTTCCACACCCGGTTCCGCATCCGGGGGGACCGCCGGCGGCAGCCCGGCGCCCGCCGTGTCCGGCTCCGGGTCGCTGCCCCGGGCCGCCGCCGACTGGACCGCGCTCGGCCACGGGCTCGACGGCAAACTCGTCCGCCCCGGCGACGCGGACTACCCCACGGCCCGTCAGCTCTACAACACCCGGTACGACAGCCTGAAGCCCGCCGCCGTCGCGTACATAGCGGGCGAGGACGACATACGCGAGTGCCTCGCCTACGCGCGGGCGCACCACGTCCCCGTCTCGATCCGCAACGGCGGCCACTCGTACGCCGGCTGGTCGTCGGGCAACGGCCGGCTCGTCATCGATGTGTCGAAGCTGTCTCGCATATCCGCCGACGGCACGATCGGCGCGGGCGCCAAGCTGGTCGACATCTACGAGACCCTCGGCCGGAGTTCCCGTGCCATCCCCGGCGGCTCCTGCCCCACGGTCGGCATCTCGGGGCTCACCCTCGGCGGCGGCCATGGTGTCGCTTCCCGGGCGTACGGCCTGACCTGCGACAGCCTCACCTCCGCCACCCTGATCACGGCGGACGGCAAGCGCGTGACGGCGAGCGCCAAGGAGAACAAGGACCTGTTCTGGGCGCTGCGCGGCGCGGGCAACGGCAACTTCGGTGTCGTCACCGGCATGACCTTCCGTACCCACGCGGCGCCGCAGACCGTCTCCGCCTATATGTCCTGGCCCTGGTCGAAGGCGCACGCGGTCATCGACGCCTGGCAGAAGTGGGGCCCCGAACAGCCCGACGAGATCTGGTCGTCGGCGCATCTGGAGGCCGCTTCGGGCGGCGGCACCCCGAGCGTCTCCGTCGCCGCGTTCTCACTGGGCACGTACGGAGACCTCCAGAACGCGGTCGACCGTCTCGCCGACCGGGTGGGCGCCCCAGCCCGCTCCGTCTCGCTGCGCAGGCGTGGTTACGAGGACGCGATGCTGGTCTACGCGGGCTGCGCGAGCATCAGCGAGGACCAGTGCCATCTGCCGGGTCCGACGCCCGGCCGCCGGACCCGGGGCACGCTGCAGCGCGAAACGTACGCCGCCGCATCGGACTTCTACGACCGGACGCTCCCCGCTGCCGGTATCGACGCCCTGCTCGCCAGGGTCCGGTCCTTCACCGGACTGAGCGCGTCGCAGGGCGCGGGATCGGTCGCGCTCACCGCGCTGGGCGGCGCGATCAACCGGGTCTCCCCCTCGGCCACGGCATTCGTACACCGGCGTTCACGGGTGCTGGTCCAGTACCTGGCGTCCTGGCGGCCCGGCACCTCGGGCAGCGCCCAGCAGTCCTGGCTCAGGGACACCCACCGGGCGATGGGCCCGTACGCCTCCGGGGGCGCCTACCAGAACTACATGGACCCGAAGCTGACGGACTGGCGGACGGCGTACTACGGGGCGGGAGCGGCGAGACTGGCCGGGCTGAAGAAGCAGTACGACCCGCAGCGGCTCTTCGACTTCCCGCAGGCGCTCTGAGGGGGTGGGGCGCTCCGTCACCTCTCCTCTTCCTTCTTTTCAATCAGCTCCGCTCCGTCTCAGGCGAAGCCGGTGACGGTGACGGTGACGGTAACCGTCAGGGTCAGGGCCGCCGGGTCCGCGACCGTCCGCAGCACCGCTGCCCGGACGGCGCGCGTGACGTCGACGGCGCGGTGGCCCTGCCGCAGCACCACGAACACCTCGGCCGTCCAGCCGTCACAGCCTTCGCGGCCTTCACGAGCGTCCGTACCCCCGGCCCGCCCGATCCGTACGCCGGACGGCCCGGTGCGGCCCGCCGTACGCAGCAGCCCGGAGAGTCCGGGCCGCAGAAACGCGACTCCGGGCACGCCGAGCGCCGCTTCCGCGACCGCCGCCGACAACTGCGCTCGCGTCTTCTGATCCGTCATCGCACACCCCCAGCGGTGCCGCCGAAACCACGATCGACCACACCACCGTCAACGACATCAGCGACACCGGCAGCATCGGTGACATCGGTGACATCGGTGATGCACACATCCACCGAAGCCACCTCCATCCCCAGTGCACTGTCCGCCGCACCCGCGATCCGCTCCCGGATCTCGTCCGCCGCCTCCTGGAGATTCAGGGTCAGCGCGACGGACGCCTCGACCCGTACCCGTACAGGACCCCGCGGAGCCGTATCCGCCGGCCCGGCGGAGGAACCGGCGCGGTCGAGCGGGGCGATCCGACAGCTGCCCACCTGCACACCCGGCACCAGCTCCGCCGCGGCCCGGAACGTCCTGGCAGCAGCCGCCTCCACGATCCACGCGTCCTCGTCCGGTTCACCGAGCGGCAGCGTGCGCCCCGGCCGCAGTTCGAGCCGGACCACGTCCATCACCCGCTCGACAAGGGTGAGCGCGTCGGCGTCGGTGGCAGGTCCGGTGTCCTCCATGTCCCGGGCCCCCCGCACGGCGACGCCGAGCATGTCGAGGTCGCTCAGCGCGGCAGCGCAGTACTCACAGCCCGCGGTATGGGCATCCGTACCGCCCGTGTCCCACTGTTCCCACACCTCGGAGAGCAACCGGCCGCAGAGCAGCCGCTCGTCGCCGGTGCCTTCGCCGGTGCCTTCGCCGTCCGCCGCGTCCTCGGGCGGCCCGGGGTTCGCAGTCACCGCCATGCGCCCATCGCCTCCGTCAGACAGCGCCGTGCGCGGAAGACCCTGGCCCGGACCGCCTGCTGGCTGATCCCGACCGTCTCCGCGATGGTCTCGTTCGGCAGCCCGTGCAGTTCCCGCAGCACCCAGCAGGCGCGCTGCTCGGGCGAGAGCCCGGCCATGGCGGCCGAGAGCGCCTCCACCGCCGCGTGCGACTCGGCCGCCCGCGCGGGCGAGAACGCATGCTCGGGGGCCTGTGGTTCCGGTACGGAATCGAGCCCCGCCACCGGCCGTCTCGCCCGCAGCACGTTCAGACAGCGGTTGGTGACGATCCGGTACATCCAGGTACGGAAGGTTGCATCGCGGCGGAACTCGGGCAGCTTGCGCCAGGCGGCGATGAAGGAGTCCTGCACGGCGTCCTCCGCTTCGGTCCGGCTGCCGAGGAGCCGGGTGGCCAGTTGCAGCAGTACGGGCCCGTGCCTGCGTACCAGTGTCTCGAACGCTTCCTCGTCACCCTCACCGGCCCGTACGGCCAACAGCCCGTCGGCGCGCCAGGGACGGCCATCGCCTTCGGCCGGCGTCTTGTCCAGGTCTCCCGGCACGCGGCGGCTCCTCTCCTCTGCTCACCGGGTTGGACACCGGGCGGGCGCCGGCGTTACGCGCCACGGGCACGCTATCCGCAGCGGCCCCGCCGGGAGCAGTAGGCAGAGCGCAGCCGTACCTGCCGCCCGGACACGCCACCAGCAGCGCCCGGTCTCTTCCGGGATTTCGCGTAACGCCGTACGCGCGGCCGTGTCGAAGGAAGCAGACGCGCACGCCGTGCAACAGGGACGTGCGACAGCCCGGCAAGAGCGGCACCGACTCACGAGGAGAACCCGATGACCACTCAGGAACTGTCCGCGACCACCCAGGAAACGTCCACAGGCGCGAGCGGCACAAGCGGCACGCACGGACCGAGCGGCACAAGCGGCACGAGCGGCACGAGCGGCACGAGCGGCACGAGCGGCGTCCGGAGGACTCCCGGCTCCACCACGGTGAGCGGCGGAGTGAGCGGCGCCGCGGAGCCCGCGTCCTCGCGCGGCAGGACGTCCATCGCGGACGTGGTGGTCGTGAAGATCGCGGGCATGGCGGCGCGTGAGATCCCCGGCGTGTACGACATGGGCGGTGGCCTCTCCCGCACCGTCGGCGCCCTGCGCGACCGCGTCCCCGGCAACCGTCCGAACGTCGGCCGCGGCGTGAAGGTCGAGGTCGGCGAACGGCAGACGGCGATCGATCTGGACCTGGTCGTGGAGTACGGCGTGGCCATCACCGAAGTGGCGCGCGACGTACGCGAGAACGTGATCGCGGCCGTCGAGCGCATCACCGGCCTTGAGGTCGTCGAGGTGAACATCGCGGTCAACGACGTACATCTGCTGGAGGACGAGGACCCCGCCCCGGGCATGGACACCCGCGTGGAGTGAGCGGGGAGGGCGGCCGAGGTGAAGTGAACGGAAATGAAGTGCTGTGAAGTGAAGCGAAGTGGGGTGAGGTGAGCCGTGAACAGATCATGGGTGGGGCTGCTGGTGGGGATGGCCCTGGGGTTCGCCGGCTGGTTCGGCGGCTTCGGAGCGTTCCTCCTGGTCGCGGCGCTCGGTGCGATCGGCTGGGCGGTGGGCCGGGCCTCCGATGACGAGGGATTCGACTGGCGTCGGTTCCTCACCACCCGCGACCACCACGGCCCACGCGCCGGCGGGCGCTTCGACGACGGGGCGCGCTTCCGCGAGAGCAAGCGCTTGGATGACAGGGCGCACTTCGACGACAGCGGACTCTTCGACGACAGCGGACTCTTCAACGACAGGGCGCGCTCCCGCGAAAGCGCCAACTCCCGTGACCGGTACGGCCGATGACGGCCCCCGCCGAGCGCGGCACGCTGACGGTGGCCGACCGGGCGGTGCGCAGAATCGCCGAACGCGCCGCCGGGGAGGCCCTGCCGCCGGGCGACGCACGGGTCACCCGCGGCTCGGTCACCGTGCAGGGCCGCCGCGCCCAGGTCGCGGTGGATGTCGCCCTGCCCTACCCGGCACCGCTGGACGATGCGGGCAGCCGCATCCAGCGACGTGTAACGGACCGCACCGCCGCCCTGACCGGCCTCGCCGTCCCGGACGCCCGTATCCACATCCGCGCCCTCCCGGCCCGCACGACGGTCACGTCGGAACCGGGAGACGCCGCCGGCCACCAGCCGCACCTGCCCAACCGGCCCCACCACTCCCACCGCCCCCACCGCCCCTGGGCAGAACGCCGGATCCCCGCAGCCCTGCTGGGCCTCACGGCAGCGGCGGGGTGCGGACTGCTCCTGTACGACGTCGTCCAGGTGCACGCCGCCCACCGCGCCCCCGCCCGATGGCGCACGGGCCTGCTCGACCAGCTGGCCGGGCACGGTCCGGGCGACACCGTGGTGACCGCGGTCGGGGCGGTGGCGGCGGTGGCCGGACTGTGGCTTCTGCTGCTCGCCCTGACGCCCGGCGCACGCAGGGTGCTCCCGATGACCCCGCTCTCCCCGGAGCTGCACGCCGTACTGGAACGCCGGGCGGTGGCCGTACTCGTACGGGATGCCGTCGCCGCGGTCCCCGGCATCACCCGGGTACGTACCCGGGTCGGCAGACGCCGGGTCACGGTACGCGCCCGACTCGGCTTCGGGGACCGGGCCACCGCCCGCCGTGAAGTGACGGAAGCGGTCACCGGAACACTCACGCGGTGCGGCCTGGCCCGCCCGCTGCGCCCGCACACCAGAGTGACCCCGGCCCCGCACTGGCAGGACACACCACCGCCGCAGGGCCCCGCCCCGCAGCCCCGCCCCGGCAAACCCCCGGCAGCCCCTGCCCCCGACGCGCACACCCCCACCCCGGCTGCCCCCGACACGCTCCCCCTGAAAGAGGCCGCATCCGATGAGCCGACTCCGTAACGGAACGAACCGGGCCGCCCTGGCGTGCGCCGGTCTCGTCCTGCTCGCCGGGGGCGGCCTGCTGGCCACGGCCGCGCCCGGCGTACGCTCCCGGCTGCCGTCCGGGTGGCCCCGCCCCGGGCGCGGCACCGTGCTCCTGGATCGCACCGGCCTCGCGCGGCTACGTGACCACGGCTGGTGGACCCCTACCGTGCTCGCCGCACTCACCGTCGCAATCCTGCTCCTCCTGTGGTGGGTCATCGCCCAGCTCCGCGGCGGCGCCCGTGGACCCGTACCGCTGACCAGACCCGGTGTCACCCTGCGCACCCGGGCGCTCGCCATGGCGATGGCCGAGCGGACGGCCGCGCTGCCCGGAGTGGACCGCGCCCGCATCGCGCTGCACGGCCGCCCGCACCGCCTCACCGCCCGCGCCACCCTGCTGCTCGCCCCGGACGCCGAGCCCGCGGCCGTGCTGGGCCGGGTCGCCACCGGCACCCTCGCCGAAGCCCGTACGTCGGCCACCCCCCGGGCCATCGCGGCCGATGTCCGCCTCGGCGTACCCGCGCACCGCTCCCGCCGCGCCACCTGAGAACCGGGGTAAACCCCCAGGCCGGGGGCAGGAGCCAGCAGTCACAGCAGCAACCCACCCCCACTCCCACCCACACCAGCACCGAGAGCAGCACCGGCCCCGGCCGGCAGAGAGGCACGCATGGAGCGACGGACCGCACCGGAGCCCGTCGAGAGCCCGGCCCGGCCGTGGATCCCCCGCCCCGGCCGCCGTACACCGCGCCCCCGCCCGGGCTCCGGCGTCTGGTCCCGCGGAGGAGCGGCACTGCGCCGCACCCCGGTCTCCATGTGGAACGAGGACGTGTCCGACTGGGCCGCCGCCCTCACCTACTACGCGATCCTCGCGCTGGTCCCCGCGCTCCTGGTCACCATCTCGGTCATCGGCCTGGTCGCTCCGGCCACGACCGACGAACTCATCGCCGACGTGAGCGCCTGGGCCCCCGCCGAATCCGGCGCCGCCCTGCACCAGGCCCTGAGCCATGTGGCGGGCCAGCGCTCCGCCGCTCTGACGGTCCTGATCGGCGGCGCCTTCAGCGCCCTGTGGTCCGCCTCCAGCTACCTCGCCGTCTTCCGCCGCGCCCTGCACTCCATGTACGCGGTGAAAGACGAACGCCCCGCACTCCGCAAGGCCCACCGCATCCTGCTGACGGCCGTGGCCCTGCTCGGGCTGCTGGTGGTGAGCGCCCTGGTGCTGGTACTCAGCGGCTCCCTGGCCGCCTCCCTGAGCCGCGCGCTGGGCCTGGGCAACAGCGCGGGCAACGACGCCTGGACCCTGCTCAAGTGGCCCACCCTGCTGTGCTGCGTGGCCCTGCTGGTCCTGATCCTCTTCCGCTCCGGCCCACCGGCCGCCCGCACCACCCACCGCGGCCTGCCCGGCGGCGTACTGGCGGCGCTGCTCTGGCTGACGGCATCGGCGGGCTTCACGGCGTACGCGGCGGGGTTCGGCACGTACAGCAGGCTGTACGGATCACTCGCGGGCGTAGTCGTGTTCATGGTCTGGCTCTGGGTCTCGAACCTGTCCCTGCTGGCAGGAGCCCAGTTCAACGCGGAACTGACCCGAGCCGCCCAGAAGCCCAATCCACCGACCGAGGCAAACCCAAGCCCGCCCGACCCAAGGCCCAATCCACCGACCGAGGCAAAATCAAGCCCGTCCGGGGGCACCTCCCAGCGTTAGCCGGGGGAGATTGAGGACCGGGGCCCGGGGCGGAGCCCCGAGAAACCCCCACGCGCACACCCCGCACGCGCACACCGCATCCCGCAACCCCCGCCCGCAACCCGGACCCCTGTCACGCGGCCAGATCGTTCCGCCCCGACTCCGACCGCGCCTCAGGAATCTCCACCGCGGCAGCCGCCACCCTCCGTACCCGCCGCGACCGCACCAGCACCCGCCCCCGCTCGGAGCGGGCCACCGCCCGCACCAGCGGGGTCAGCAGCGCCATCGCAAGCGGCGAGAGCAGCAGCGTCACCGCCGTCCCCAGCGCGAACCCGCCGACCACATCGGTCGGGTAGTGCACGCCCATGAAGACCCGGCAGAACCCTTCGGCCAGCGCGAGCCCGATCGCGGCGAGCCCGAACTTCCGGTGCGCCACGAAGAGTCCGGCCCCGATCGCCATGGCCAGCGTCGCGTGATCGCTCACGAAGGAGAAGTCGGTCTTGCCCTTCACCAGGACATCGAGCCCCTGGTGGTCGACGAACGGCCGTGCCCGCCGCACGAATCCCCGGATCGGTACGTTCACCAGAACCGCGATCCCGGCGGCCAGCGGGGCCCAGACGACGGCGGCGACAGCCGTCACGGCCGACTCGGCCTCCGGCCGCCTGCGCACACTCCACCAGCACCCCAGCACAAGCAGCACCACCGCGAGCAGAATCCCGTACTCGCCGATGAACTCCATGGCCCGGTCCGCCCAGCCGGGGGCCGACCTGGCGAGGCCGTTGACGTCGTAGAGCAATCGGACATCAGGGTTCGACCCATCACTTGCGAGCCCAGCCATTCGCTGCCCCTTGCCTCTGCCTTCGCTCCACCGTGCGGCCCGCGTCCGTGCAGGCCGCTCTGCCAACCCCCGCGGTCAGTGCGCGCTCGTTGTCATCCCGGACAGCCGTCCCGGACGGTCATCCGGGAAAGTCGTCCCGGACAAGGGAACGCCCCGCGCGCCCGCGGCGTTCCGCTCTCCACCGAAAGATCACCAGGACGTTATCGAAGAGTGACTCATCGTCGCAGCTCAGAGCGACCGGTGTCACAGTGAGTTCAAGCCAGGCGACGGAGCGTCTCAGGCTTTCGAGGGGGTTTTGGGGAGTGCTTTCGCGCCATCCTGGGTGACCCGGGTGGCCCCGAAGTAGTCCGGCGAGTCGATCTTGTCGAACCGGATCACGGACCCGGTGTACGGCGCGTCGATCATGTACCCGCCGCCCACGTACAGCCCCACGTGGTGAATGGCACGGGAGTTGGACAGATCGTTCGAGAAGAACACCAGGTCCCCCGGGAGCAGTTGGTCCCTGGAGGGGTGTTCCCCCGCGTTGTACTGGTCGTTGGCCACCCGGGGCAGCGTGATCCCGACACTGCGGTAAGCGGCCTGAGTCAGCCCCGAACAGTCGAACCGCCCACCCTGCCCCGCGGTACCGGTCCCGCCCCAGAGATAGGGCGTACCGAGCTTCTGCTGCGCGTAGTAAATGGCCGCTGCGGCCTGCTGCGAGGCGGCCACCCCGTTGACCGGCTGCGCGAAACTCTTCTGCAGGGTGCGGATGACCTTGACGTAGTTCTGGGTCTCCCGGTACGGCGGGACCCCGCCGTGCTGGATGACGGCGTACGACCCCGCGTTGTACGCGGCGAGCATGTTGTCGCTCTGATTGCCCGGCACGTTCTTGACGTATCCGGCCAGTTCGCAGTCGTACGAAGCGGCTGACGGAATCGCGTCGGCCGGATCCCAGATGTCCTTCTTGCCGTCGCCGTTCCCATCGACCCCGTGCGTCGCCCAGGTGCTGGGAATGAACTGGGCCATCCCCTGCGCGTTCGCCGGGCTCTTGGCCGTCGGGTCCCAGCCGCTCTCCTGGTACAACTGGGCCGCGAGCAAGGCCGGGTTGAGCGCGGGACAGAGATTGCCCCACTTCTGCACGGTCGTCTGATAAGCGCTCGGCACGGCTCCCTTGGCCAGCGCGACGCCGGACTCGGCGCTGCTGCCGATTCCGGCGGCAGCGGAATACGTACCGAAGACGAGCAGGCCGACGAAGCCCAGACTCGCCCCGAACCCGATCCCGCCCACGACCCAGACTTTGCGCATCCCTCAACCCTCCCCCATTCGGCCCCGGTTCACTGCCTTCTTTACCCGGAAGCCCGAACAGCTGATGCCGGCGTAGTCCGTTGGGGTCGATTCGATGTGGGAGAAGACGACGGCCCCGTCCCCGGGGTCGGCCGAGTCCTGAATGCTGTCCTCGACGCTCCCCCGCACGGGAGGGATCCGGCCCATGCCACGGGCCCCGAGCCTGGCGAACAGTGCGTACGCGCCGATCCGTGACGGGTCCTGAGGTCTGAGTGCATCCACCGGGCCCACTTTTTCAGCCGCCCGGGCGCCGAGCAAGGGGCGTTGGCCCGTACCACGGCCTGTCAGCGCCCGTTTCAGTGGCCGGCTCAGTGGCCGCCTCGGAGGTCGCCTCGGAGGTCGCCTCAGCGGCCGCCCCCGAGGTCGCCCCAGCGGCCCGTCTCAGCGGCCCCCCGCACCGCCCTGCCGCAGCTTCCTGAAGGTGTATGCACCACCGCGCACGACCGGCACGGAAGTGCACTTCACCAGCGCCCTCCGGCCGTCCGCACGGCCGCTGCCATCGCCGGGCCTGCGGTACTCGACGATGTACGTCCCGTGCAGGACGACCCGGCTGTCCGGCTCCAGCGAGCAGGTGATCGTCGTACCGGTCTCCGTACCGGACTTGGCGACGGCGGCCAGCGGACCGGCCGTCATCCCCGCCGCAGCGCCCGGCCCGGAACCGGATCCCGGGCGGGGCCCCCGCACCGTCCGCACCGTGATGCCGCTGACCGGAGTTCCGCTGCCCGCACCACCGCCCAGCCGGCCGCCGGGCGCGGGGTGGACGAGCGCGGGGACGAACCCGCCGCGCGGCACCAGCGCGGCGAAGTCACCGTCCCAGGACCAGCCGGATTCGGCGTCGTACGACAGGTCCGCCGGGCTCATCCGGTCCAGGTCGACCTGGACCGCGGGCCCCGGGGCGGCCTTCACCACCGACCCGGGCGCCGCCGGATCCGCCGCGAAGGCGAGGACCACCTGGCCCAGCGGGAGGATGACGTTCTGGCCCCGCCCGGCCAGCGGGAGCGCACAGACCGGCACCGGGGCGCCGCCCCCCGGCGCGGGCTGCGCCAGACCGCACGAGAGCGGGGTCGCCGTGGTGTCCGAAATGGTGACCGCCCCCGGCGTACCCCCGCCGACGACGGTGGAGCGCGTCTCCGGCCCGACGTCGAGGGTCTGCCCCAGCGAGACCCGGGTGAGGTCCACACCCGCGAGCCTCGCCCCGGCCGGGTCCTCGCCGGTCGTGACGAAGGCGTAGTACTCCTCGGCCCAGGACAGTTCGGTCCGGGCCGTGTATCCGCTCATGGAGCTCCACAGCACGGGCAGCCCCCCGGTGCTCTGCTCGCTCTGCACGGCCTTGAACATCAGCAGCCGGTGACCGGCCGACCGCAGCCGGCCGACCGTCCCCGCGGGCATGTTCACCCGCACCGTGTACCGCACACCGGGAGCGGCAAACCGGTGGGACGCGCCCCGGGCCGGGCGGGCGGGCCCCGGGTTGGGGATGGGCCCCTGCGCCGTTCCCCGCGCCGGCTCCTGCCGGGCGGTCCCGGCGGACGCGGCCCTGTGTGCGCCGCCCAGCAGCGCGGGGACGAAGGCGGCGGCGCCCGTTACCGCACCACCCGCGGAAACCTGCCTGAGAAAGGTGCGCCGGGACTGCTCAGCCATGGGATGTCCTCCGAGTCTCGCGGTGGCAGAGCCGCCGGACCGGTCAGCGGGGCAGCCCCGCGGGCACCTCAGCACACCCCCGTACGGCTCGGTGCGAGGCACACGGCCCGACCGCGGCGCCTGCACCCGCACGGCCGAAGAACAGGGCGGGGCGCACCCGCCGCACGGACCGCCGTATGGATCCGCCGTACGGACCGCCGTACGGATCCGCCGCGAAGGGACGGCCCGCCCTCCGGTTCGCCGAGCTCTCCCGCAGCGGCGTCATTGCCCGGCGTCACCCCCCGTGATACACAGAGTAACCATGCGTGTTCGACCGAACACGAGTCCGCGCCGCAGGTCAGAGCAGTCTGTTCGGACAAATGTATGGGCATGCGGGTAAAGAGAGCCGCCGGGTTACACACGGGGGCTGTTTCATCAGCGAAGATAGGGCGTGACCCCTGCACCGGAGCATGGGCACGAACTACCCGATAGGGGCGGTGAGTTACATGAACCTGGCAGCCGACAAGGGCGACATCAGCACCATCATCGGCGGAATCGCCCCCAACTGGGGGCCGTTCGGCAGTCTCGGCAACGAGGCACGGATCATGGTCGAGGTCGTGATGGCGGTCGCCATCCTCCTCTGCCTCGGCATCGCGATCTGGGGTGCGGCCAAGCAGCGTATCGGCGCCACCGCCCTGCGGGACACCTTCAGCGCGGAACAGGGCAAGGGCCTGATCGTCGCCGGACTCACCGGCGTCTTCATCATCGGCTCGCTGGGCACGGTCTTCACCATCGTCTACGGCATGGCCGTCTGACCCCGCATCATCCGTCCCGCACACCCCGGGCGTGCCCGGCCCACCCAGAGGTTGCGCATCGCTGATGTCGAGTCACCACAGCCCGCCCGTACGGGAACCAGCACAGTTACCGTCGTACTGCACAACACGGCACACGGTTGAGGGGACGTCCGCGGCATGAGTCTCGGAGACGAGAACAACTACGGCAGCGACGCGGGGCGGTCCGACGGCATGGGCGGATCGGGCCAGACCCGCACCCGCCTGCCGGAGGGCGAGGGCGATCCGTACGGTGGCGCCAGACGCCCCGTACGCGCCTCACGCTCCCTCGTCACGGTCGTGGGCGTCGTGGTGCTGCTCATCGCCGCCATCGCCTTCGCCAACCGCGGCAACGGAAACGACAGCGGCGACTCGGCCTCGGACAGCAACGGAGCGAAGAAGCCCGGTTCGAACGCTACGGCGGCCTCCGGCGTCACCCCGGTCACGGGCAACAACAGCGGCATCCCCTCCGGCTTCGCCCACACCAGCCAGGGGGCACAGAGCGCGGCGGCGAACTACGCGGTGGCGCTGGGTTCTGACGGCATGTTCAAGGAGGACACCCGCCATCGCATCGTGAAAGCGGTGTACGCACCCAACGTGGCGGCCGCCCAGCTGAGCGATCTCGACAAGGTCTACTCGGGGCAGAAGTTCCTCGCAAGCGTCGGCCTCAAGGCGGACGGCTCGGCTCCCGCGGGCCTGACCTTCGTCGCCCGCACCGCCCCCGTCGGCACCAAGGCCGTCAAATTCGCCACGGACACCGCAAGCGTCTCGGTCTGGTACTCCTCGCTCTTCGGACTGGCGGGCGCGGGCTCGACCAACCCGGTCTCCGAGAGCTGGTACACGAACACCTTCGACCTGAAGTGGATCAATGGCGACTGGAGAGTCACGGGCTCCAGCCAGAAGGACGGGCCGGTGCCCGTCGGCCGCGACCAGACCGCTTCCAGCGCCAAGGACATGGCTGACGCGGTGAAACAGTTCGGAGGGTTCACTTATGCCAGGTAAGCATTCCCGCCGCGCCCTCTCACTGGCCTCCCTGGCCGTAGCCGTACAGACGGCCGCCGTCCTGCTGGCGACCCGTGCGGCCGCCGCGCCGTCACCCACTCCGAGCCCGGGTGCGAGCAACGGCGCCTGCGACCTGATCCGCGGACGCGCCCACGACATCTGCGAAGGCGACGCCGGCTCCGGTACGCACACCAACAACACCCCCCCGGCCGACTCCCTCGACCCCCTCTCCTCCCTCGCCAAGGGCTGCGCCGACGCCGCCGCCTGGATCGTCGGCAAGCTCTCCGACGCGGTGAAGAGCACCGCCAACGTCGACTTCACCAACAGCTCCTTCCTCCGCCAGTACGCCGTCGTCTTCGCCGCCTCCACCATCCTCACGCTGGTCCTCTGGCTCCTCGCCGTGGCCAAGCGCGCCGTCCGCGGCGTCCCCCTGACCACCGCGCTCTCCGAGGCCATCGGGTTCCTCTGGCTGACGGTCATCGCCTCCGCCTTCACCCCGCTGATCCTCTACACCCTGGTCTCCGCGACCGACAGCGTCACCCAGGTCATCGCCTCGGCCACCGGCGGCAAGAACGACATGTTCTTCGGCGCCTTCGCCGAAGCCCTCAAGAAGGGCTCCGACATCGGCGGCGGCCCGATCATGCTGATCGTCACGTCCCTGGTGTCGATCCTCGCCGCCGGCGTCCTCTGGCTCGAACTCGTCATCCGCGCCGCCCTCCTGTACGCCGGCGCCCTCCTCGGCACCGTCGTCTACGCGGGCCTCGTCGACAAGAACATGTGGGGCCACGTCCGCCGCTGGGCCGGCATCATGATCGCGGTAATCATGGTCAAACCGGTCATCGTCATCGTGCTCGGCCTCGCCGGCGCGCTCTCGTCCGGCAAGGGCCCGAACTCCTTCTCGGCCGTCGTCTCCGGCCTTGCCATCATCCTGCTCGCCATCTTCGCCAGCGGCATGATCTACCGCTTCGTCCCCGGCTTCGGTGACGAGGTCGCCGCCTCCCGCACCAACCGCAAGTCCGCGACCGACGGCTCCCAGGCCGCCGCCATGATCAGCTCGCCCGCCGCACTCGTGTCCCAGGGCATCAAGACCCACAGCAGCCGCGGCGGAGGCGGCGGCGGAAACGACAGCGGAAGCGGCGGCGGAGGCGGCGGACGCCCCGCCAACCCGGTCTCCGGAGGCGTGGCGGCCCACAGCAGCCGCGGCGGC
Source organism: Streptomyces sp. NPDC054757 (assembly GCF_053612185.1). Classification (NCBI taxonomy): domain Bacteria; kingdom Bacillati; phylum Actinomycetota; class Actinomycetes; order Kitasatosporales; family Streptomycetaceae; genus Streptomyces; species Streptomyces sp. NPDC054757. Next base: position 8,636 of record NZ_JBSHBW010000004.1, on the reverse strand, counting down.
TCCGGCGGACAGAGCGGCCAGAGCGGCGGCGGAACCGGCGGGAAGATCCCCAACGCCGCCTCCCCGCCCCGTAACAAGCCGAGCAGCTCAGGAACCCACAGCACACGCAACAACGGCACAGGAGGAGGAGGGCGTTGACGACCCAGTCCCAGCCGGTCGCGCCCCGCCGCACGTATCTGATCGGCCGCGCCCGGCCATCGGCGATCGTCGGCAAGAACCGCGAGACGGGCGAGATCGCACTGATCATCGCGGGCGCCTTCCTCGGCATGATGTGCGGACTCCTCGTCCCCGTCCTGCCCCTGCGCATCGTGACCCTGACCGGCTTCCCGCTGCTGGCACTCGCCGTGGTCTACGTCCCGTACAAGCACCGCACGTTCTACAAGTGGTTCGAGATCAACCGCAGCTACAAGCGCTCCCTGCGCCGCGGCAGCGCCTACCGCTCCGCCACCATGGAGGCGGGCGTCGCGCTCGACGGCCGCGAGGTCGAGGTCGGCCCGCCGCCCGGCATCGGCCGGATCAACTGGCTGGCCGCCCCCTTCGGCCCCGACGAGATCGCCGTACTGCTCCACGCCGACCGGCGCACCGTCACCGCAGCCATCGAGATCGAGGGCCCGGGAGTCGGCCTGCGCGACTCGGAGGACCAGGAAGCGCTGGTGGACCGGTTCGGCACCCTCCTCAAGCATGTGGCCAACGGCGACGGATTCGTCACCCGCCTGCAGATCCTCGCCCGCACCCTCCCCGCCGACCCCGACGCCCACGCCAAGGACGTCGCCCAGCGCGGCGACCCCCGCGCCCCCGGCTGGCTCCAGGACTCCTACGACCAGCTCGCCTCCATGGTCTCCACCTCAAGCGAGCAGCACCGCGCGTACCTGGTGGCCTGTATGCACTTCACCCGCGAACTGGCCACCGAGGCCCACACCATGGCCCGCGCCGCCCGGCCGAGCGGAGGCCGCCGCCTCGACAAGGACGCAGGACTCGCCGTCGTCATGGCCCGCGAGCTCACCGACATCTGCGCCCGCCTCGCCGAGGCCGACATCCGGGTACGCCAGCCCCTCGGCCAGGGACGGCTCTCCTCGCTCGTGCACTCCATGTACGACCCGGACCACCCCATCGACCACATCCAGGCCATGACCAAGCGCAACGCCTGGCCCGCCGAGCTCGACGCCGTGGAGCCCACCTACCTCCAGGCGAAGACCCGCGAGTCCTCCACCCGCGCCCCCTGGTGTCACGCCACGGCCTGGGTGAAGGAGTGGCCGATGACCCCCGTCGGCGTCAACTTCCTCGCCCCGCTGCTCGTCCACACCCCGGACGTGATCCGTACGGTCGCGGTCTGCATGGACCTCGAACCGACCGAGGTCGCCATCGAGCGCATGCTCACCGAGAAGACCAACGACGAGGCCGAGGCCAGCCGCGCCGCCAAGATGAACCGGACCGTCGACCCCCGCGACGTCGCCACCCACGGCCGCCTCGACCAGCGCGGCGAGGACCTCGCCAGCGGGGCGGCCGGCGTCAACCTGGTCGGGTACATCACGGTCTCGTCCCGCTCACCCGAAGCACTGGCCCGCGACAAGCGGACCATCCGCGCATCGGCCGGCAAGTCGTATCTCAAACTCGAATGGTGCGACCGCGAGCACCACCGGGCCTTTGTGAATACGCTGCCGTTCGCGACCGGCATCCGCCGATAGGGGACCTGTGATGCGAGATCCGATGTCAGCCGTCACCGACGCCTTCGCCGCGTTCCTCTTCGGCAAGGTCGAGACGACCCGCCTCCCCGTCCGTACGTCGACGGGCCAGGCCCAGGCGGTCTATCTGCCGACCGCCGCCCCCGGCCTCGGCGACTCCGGCGTGATCATCGGCCGCGAGGTCTACTCCGGCAAGGGCTACATCTACGACCCCTTCCAGCTCTACGGACAGCAGCTGCCCGCCCCGCACTGGCTGGTGCTCGGCGAATCCGGCAACGGCAAGTCCTCGCTGGAGAAGACGTACGTCCTGCGCCAGCTGCGCTTCAAGGACCGCCAGGTCGTGGTACTCGACGCCCAGGGCGAGGACGGCGCCGGTGAATGGGCCCTCATCGCCCAGCAGCTGGGCATAACCCCCATCCGGCTCGACGCGATGGCCGCACTCGACGACGGCATCCGGCTCAACCCGCTGGATCCGGCCATCGCCACCACGGGCCAGCTCGCCCTGCTCCGCACCATCATCGAAGTCGCCATGGGCCACGGCCTGGACGAACGCTCGGGCTTCGCGCTCAAGGTGGCGCACGCCTACGTCAACGAGACGATCACCGACCGCCAGCCCGTCCTCACCGACATCGTCGAACAGCTCCGCCACCCCGAACCGGAGTCCGCGGAGGCGATGAACGTCGGTACGGACGACGTACGGGCCTGGGGCCTGGACGTCGCGCTCGTCCTGGACCGCCTGGTCGACGGCGACCTGCGTGGCATGTTCGACGGCCCGACCTCGGTCGGCATCGACCTGGACGCCCCGCTCATCGTCTTCGACCTGTCGCACATCGACCGCAACTCCATCGCCATGCCCATCCTGATGGCGATCGTCGGCGTCTGGCTGGAACACACCTGGATCCGCCCCGACCGCAAGAAGCGCATCTTCCTGGTCGAAGAGGCCTGGCACATCATCAACAGCCCGTTCGTGGCCCAGCTCTTCCAGCGCCTGCTGAAGTTCGGGCGGCGGCTCGGCCTGTCGTTCGTGGCGGTGGTCCACCATCTCTCCGACGTGGTGGACGGCGCGGCGGCCCGGGAGGCGGCGGCCATCCTCAAGATGGCGTCGACCCGGACGATCTACGCCCAGAAGGCCGACGAGGCACGGGCCACCGGCCGGGTACTCGGCCTGCCCCGCTGGGCCGTCGAGATCATCCCCACGCTCACCCCCGGCATCGCGGTCTGGGACGTCAACGGCAACGTCCAGGTCGTCAAACACCTGATCACCGAGGCCGAACGCCCCCTGGTCTTCACCGACCGCGCCATGACCGAGTCCTCGACCCCGGACGCCGACGACGCCCTGGCCCTCCAACTGGAGACGGAGGCGGAGGAACGGGCGGCCAGGATCGAGCGGCAGTTCAACGAGTCCTCAGAGTCGACGGTGGCCTGATATGCGCGACGCCCCGCACCGCGGCCTCCACCAGCCGTACGAGCAGCACGACCCGCACCACCCGCCCAACCGCCGGCCGTCCCGCTCGCAGTCGCGCGGCATCCCGGACGGGCTGCTGATCGCGCTGATCGTCTTCCTGCTCGGCCTGACCCTCCTGGTCTGGCTGGCGACGGGCCTCGCCGCGGTGTTCTCCCACGGCGCCTGGCCGCACGGGGTGACCGTCTCGCACACCCCGGTGGCCATGCGCGAACTGGCCGCTTCCCCGAAGGACCTCGCCACCGCCTGGCCGGACACCCCGGCGGGCCGCCTCTCGGGGTACGGGCTCTTCTGGGGCCTGCTCATCGGCGAGGTCCTGGTCCTGCTGGTGCTGACCGTGTTCGTCCTGGGCACGTTCACCCGCTGGCGCGCGGTGCGCGCCGCCCGCCGGACAGCGGCGAAGGGGACCGGCGCCGACAGGCCGTACGGTACGGACCGTTCGTACGGTACGAGCGGCCCGTACGGCGCACGGTACGGCGAGACGCAGGCCGGCCCCGACGGCACAGGACCGGAGCCGGAGCCCACGGTGACCCCGCGCGTGGCACCCCCGAGATCACCGGAGCAGCGGGCGACCGAGCCGTACGAGCCCCGGGAGCCGTACCCACCGCAGGGCACCGAACAGCACCCGGCCCCCGGACTCCCGGCCGGGACCGCACCCCCGGAGGGCAGTGCCACCCCTGCAGCGGCCATCCCCGCAGGCACCGCAACCCCTGCAACGGCCGCCCCCACAGCCACCCCCGCCCCGAGCACGCCCACACCGGCCACATCGGGCGCACCGGCCACACCGGCCACACCGATCAACCCGGGCACACCGGGCGCACCCAGCGCACCGGCCACACCGAGCACGTCCGCCGCACCGATCAACCCGGGCACGCGGGTCACCCCGAGCACGTCGGCCACACCCACCACCCCAAGCACCCCGGCCACCCCAAGCACCCCGACCACCCCCGGCACGCCGGTCACCGTGATCGCCCCCGTCCCGGCCGAGACCCCGCTCCCGGCGCCCCTCGTCCGCTTCGGGCCGGTGGCGGACCGCCGGGCCGCGGCGGTCCAGGCCGTGAGCGACGCGGCGGGCCCCGCACTCGTCGTCACCTCATCGCCCGCCGTCTGGGCCGAGACCAAGGACGCACGGGCCAAGCTCGGCCCCGTACTCGTCTACGACCCCGGCCACCTCTGCGACACACCCGCCCGCCTCCACTGGTCCCCCACCAGCGGCTGCGACGACGCCGACACCGCGGCCGCCCGAGCCGTCGCGCTGCTCGCACCGGTCCGGCCTGCCGCCCGGATCGACTCGGCCATGGCCGACACCGCGGAGACCCTCCTGCGCAGCTGGCTGCATGCCGCCGCCGTCGACGGCCGTCCGTTCCGGCAGGTGCACCGCTGGGCCCAGGGCGCCGGTCCCGCCCAGGAGGCCGTACGTATTCTGCGCACCCACCCACGGGCCCGCTCCGGGTCGGCCGGGCTCCTGGAGTCTGCGCTCACCGCGTACCCCGAACGCCGGGACATGGCACAGGAGCTGACGGCCCGTGCGCTGAGTGCGCTCTCCTCGGTCCATATCCGCGAGGCCTGCACACCGAACCGAACCGATTCGGTCACGCTGGAATCATTCATCCATGAAGGGGGCACCCTCTATGTGGTGGGTGAAGCAATCGAGGATCCGCGCACGCACCCCGGTGCCATGCCGTTGCTCACCGCACTCGCCTCCAGCGTGGTCGAGCACGGCCGCCGCTTGGCCGCACGGTCAACTGACGGTCGGCTCGACCCACCAATGGCGCTCGTCCTGGACGACATCGCCGCCGTCGCCCCGCTCCCGCAGCTGCCGGAGCTGCTGACCACCGGTCAGACGCACGGCCTGCACCCGCTGGCGCTGCTCCGCTCACGTGAACAGGCACGCGCCCGCTGGCCCCACCGGGAACTGCCCGAAGCAACACCCTTCTGAACCCGGCCGAACCAGCCGGGGCCCCGCGCCACCGGGCCCCGGCGAAGCCCCGAACCCCAGCGTCCTACTCCCAGTCCCAGTCGATCCCCACCCGCCCCGGCCGTACCTCCTGCTCCACGGTATGGACGGACCGGTACAGACCACTGAGCGTCAGTTCCTCACGTGCACCCCGCGCCGTCCCCGCCGATGCCTGTACGAAGCGCCGGCACCGCACCGGCAGCGCCCGTTCGTCGAAACGCACCTGAAGGACGTACTGCCCACCGGCGAAGCTGAACCCGCGTACGTACTCACTGCTGGGCCCGCCCGTGCCGTCCTCGAATCCGTACCCGAACACATAGGTCTCCCCCGCCCTCAGCCGGGCGTCGAACAGCAGCTCGGCGACGACCACCCCGGTCTCCCGCCGCCAACGCACCCGCCCCGTACGGCAGTTCTCCCCGGCCAGGACCTCCACCCGCCCGGGGTCGCAGCCGGGGTCCCCGTGGTGGATGGCCACATAGCGGTCGACCCCGTCCCGGTGCGCGCGGACCACATGCTGCGACGAGCGGCCGACGAGCCGACGGTCCGCCCCGATCCGTACGGACTCGTGGTGCCCCACCGTGTGCAGCCCGCCGTCCTCCGGGCTCTCCATCTCGGCGAGCAGCCCCTCCAGTACGGCCGCACCCGCCACGAGCGAACGGTACGGACGGGCGGGCGGCCGCCCCCCGGCCCCACGCGGCCCACCGCCTGCGTGTGCACCGCCCGCGGGCCCGCCGTCGCCGTCCGCGAGCAGCCGCACCAGTGAACCGGGCGGCAGCCGCAGCACCTCCTCCAGCGCACCCACCGCCCGCAGCGACTCGGCCCGCCGGGGCCTTCGCACCCCCTGCTGCCAGTAACTCAGGCTCGTCACACCGACCTTGACGCCCCGGCTCGCCAGATGGTGCTGGACGCGGTGGAGCGGAAGCCCCCGTACGGCAAGGGCGGTACGCAGCGCCAGCGGGAAGGGCCCGGTCCGCAGGACGCGCGCGAGTTCCGCACCGTCGGCCACCGGATCCGGTCCCACGATCCGTCTCATCAGCGCCCCTCCGGGTCCGGTGAACATTCACGGCGGCCGGCCGAACAGCACCCAGGCCCGAACCATCCGCGCAGGTGAGAAGGGGAGCCGTTCACAACCGGCCACGCGCCGTTCACAGAGCCGTGTCCTCGCGTATTCAACCGCGTTGACCCGCCCACAACAACACCCGATGCTCACCACAGCGTCCGGACGCACTCCTCCAATCCACCCCCACTCCGGGAGGAACGCGATGCGCACCCACAGCAGACGGCTGTCCCTGGCCGTCATCGGCACAGCGGCGGCCCTGCTCGCCCTGCCGACCACCACAGCGGCAGCTGCCCCCGCACCCAGCAGCCCGGTGGCCGCCCACTCGTCCACCACCGCGGCACCCGCGCTGGCGGGAGCCAAGCGCCTCAACATCACCATGCAGGAGCAGCAGCAGACCAACTGGTGCTGGGCCGCGAGCGGCAACACCATCGCCGGCTGGTACGGCCGCAACTACAGCCAGAACCAGTTCTGCAACGCCGCCTTCAACCGAAGCCAGAACGGCAACTGCCCCAACAACCAGGCCACCCTCGGCAACGTCCAGACCGGCCTCGACTGGGCCGGTATCAACCCGGGTTCGTATGTCACCGGCTGGCTCCAGTACTCCACGGTGCAGACCGAGATCAACGCCGGCCGCCCGATCGCCGACCGTATCCAGTGGTCGAGCGGCGGCGGGCACATGAACGTGATCTACGGGTACGACACGGCGAGCAACTGGGTCTACTGGGGCGACCCGTGGCCCTCGGACAACCGCTACAACTGGGCGGCCCACGACTGGTACGTCAGCAACAACGAGTTCTCCTGGACCCACTCGCTCTACCGGATCGGGGCGTGACCGCCATGCAGAGACCCCGTACGCACACAGACTCCGCCGCACACGGCCGCACCGTCCTGCGAGCGGCTCTCGCCGGGGCCGCGGCCACCGCGGTACTCGCACTGGCCCCCAGCGCATCGGCCGCCGACCACTCCACCGCCCCCGCCCCGCGCCTCACCGACTCGGCGGCCGGCCGCAGCGCCGCCCAGCGGGCGGCCACGGCCCCGGCCACGATCGGCACCCTGGCGCGCTTCTTCGCCAGCTCCGGCGCCCAAGGCGCCCAGTCCCACTCGGCAGCGTCAGCCGACGGCCCGGTTCCGCAGATCAAGGGCCGGGCCGTGCCCGTCTACACACTCTCCCCCGACTTCGTCGCAGCCCGCTCCGGCGCCCCGGTAGCCCGGCTGGACTTCCTGGCCAGCACCGCGGTCTCCGCCGACGGCCGGAAGGCATCGGTGTGGACCGTCCCGCAGGGCTCCACCTGGCAGGTGGTGAACATCGCCACCGGCGACGACGAGACCCGCTACGCGGCCAAGGGTGCCGCCGCGCTCCCCGGCGGCACCGTCTTCCGAGAGCCCCAGATCAACGCCTGGTACGCCACCAAGGGCACCAGGGTCGTGCCTCTGGACACCGAGGCCGTACGCGCGATCGGCGCCGGGGGAACGACACTCGCCGCCTACCAGCACCGGGTGCACCAGGCCTACGCCGACAAGCTGCCGGGCTCCGCATACGCGAAGAAGGGCGAAGCGGGCGGCTACGCGGACGACACCGACAGCCACCACACCGCGACACACACCAGGACGGAGACCCGGACCACCGCAGCCTCGCCATCCGGTTTGGCCGGCACAGCGCTGCTGGCGGGAGGCGCGGGCGCACTCGTCCTGGGCATCGGCGCCCTGTTCGTACGCCGCACCGCCCATCACACCGGGCGGGCGACCGCCATCTCCAGCTCGTACTCGCCCGTCGCGCCGGTCTCGCCCGTCTCGCCGGAGACAGGGACCGAGTAACCGGTCGGTACGAACCCGATCTTCCGGTAGAAGCCGGCGGCCCGCCCGTTGTCCTGGTGCACGAAGAGCCGCACCCGCTCGACCCGCGGCTCCTCCAGCGTCCAGGCCCACTCCATCGCCACCCGGAAGAGCTCCTGAGTGAGACCCACCCCACGGAACTCTGGCCGTACGTACACAGCGACCAGGTGCGCCTGCGGTACGGCGCTCACTTCGCCGAAGATTCCCTCGGCCCCGACGGGCTCGACCAGCACGACCACCGAGCCGGACCACACCCCGTCGGGGCTCTCCGCGATGAACTGCCGTGCGGCACCCCCGTGCGAGGTCCCTGCCGCCCGGTCCTGCCAGAAGGAATCAGGGCGGGCGATGGCCGCTTCATAGGTTTCCAGAAAGGCAAGAGGGGCCGCAGGGTCCTGGAGAGCGGCCAGCCGCAACTCCTTGGCCTTGCGCCACTCGTCAGCCCGTACGGGGCGTATGACGTCGTCCATGCCGGGATCCTGCCAGACAAGTCCGCAGAACCGCACATGAATATGACGGCACCCGGTGTATGAACTGCATGTGGACGCAGAAATGCCTCAGCCCCGGACCATAACGGTCCGGGGCTGAGGCCAAAAATTGTTCGGCGGCGTCCTACTCTCCCACAGGGTCCCCCCTGCAGTACCA